>AWOC01000016.1 GCA_000494185.1 Candidatus Calditenuaceae archaeon JGI OTU-3
CGAGCTCCTTTTCATCGGCGACGTGATGCGTGTGCCACCTCTCCAATACCTTTGCACGCTCAGGGAGGAGCTCTGTGGCCAGCTCGGTGACGGCCTCCCAAACAACTCTACTTCTCCTCTCGGATAGGGCGACTCCCTCGTCGACGCAGACTATGACACTAGTCAAGTCTGGCTGAGGTTTTTGACCTAAGGATGCCTAATAAATGGCATGCGGAGCGACTTATTTACGCATTAGATAGATATTAAAGAGGTGTAAGAGAAGATATATATCGTGCGGCGACCACATTCTTGCCCATGAGCAGGTACAAGGCTCCTGACCTACCGGTAGAGAAGATCACGCCCGAGCTTGTGAGGGACGAGCTCCTCAAATGCTTCGAGAGCGCCAACAGGGAGTTTATGGAGCTTCTGGGACAGCCCTACCAGGACGAGGCCCTAAAGCAGCAGGTAAGGCAATTTCTAGAAGGAGTATTCAAGCAGTGCGGGGTCAGCATAGAGAGGCCTACCAAGGAGGGGCTTCTCCTCGCGATAGAGACCTGCAAGAGTAATGCTGAGAGAATGATGGGGGAGAAAGGCGCAGCCATTATCAAGCACCATTACGAAGAGATGATGAAGCTGATAAATAAGTTGAGGTAGTCGAGCTCCTTCCTGACTTCTTATTTGGTCTAGGAGAGGAGCTCTGCCTTTACCAGAGCCTCCACGAGCTCCCTTATGGGCTCGCGAAGCTCTTCAGGGCTTATCTCGGATATCTCGGCGACTTCGGAAATAACTTCATCAACCGTCTTATTCTCAAACCTATCCCAAACCGCTACTATAGACTCGTTGACTAGATACGCAACACCCTTCTCATTCACCAGAAGCAACTCACCCTCTCCGGTCTGCGTCATATAGCCCTTTTTCGTGAGGCGCCTTTCTTCGGCCAACTCAGCTCTAGCTGGGGACGCGGAATATATCTGTTTGCTAGGTAATTCAGTTCAGAGAGAGATGGGGCGCCTCGGCGCGGCGCCCATAACCATTATATCTCGCAGAGATCTTGCAGACTCTGATGAAGATAGTCGCTCCCGGCTCGGGATGGGGTCTCA
The DNA here is from genome assembly GCA_000494185.1 of Candidatus Calditenuaceae archaeon JGI OTU-3. The sequence goes on from AWOC01000016.1 coordinate 1,080, forward strand.
GGAACCGTCTTTCAAGGATAATCAAGCCGAGGGATGGGAGGACCGTTATGTTGGCTGTCGACCACGGCTATTTCTTGGGGCCCATAAAGGGGCTCGAGAACCCTAGGAGGACGATAACTCCGCTCCTGCCGTATGTGGACGCGGTGATGCTGACTAGAGGGGTCCTAAGGACCTCGATCGACCCGGCAGAGGATGTGCCAGTCGTTCTTAGGGTTTCGGGGGGGAACACGATCGATGGCCCGGTCCTCGGAGACGAGGAGATAGTCACTGCGGTGGAGGACGCCGTGAGGCTTAACGCCGCTGCCCTCGCATTCTCGATATACGTGGGGACCCAGTTTGAGCACCAGACCCTCAAGTGTCTTGCCCAGCTGGTTGACGAGGGAGAGAGCTACGGTATACCGATACTTGCAGTCACGGCGGTGGGGAGGGAGCTCGAAAAGAGGACTGCCAAATATATCGGGCTGGCCTGCAGGGTCGCCGCCGAGCTCGGCGCTCACTTCATTAAGACATACTATACCGACGGGTTCGAGAAGGTAGTGGACTCTGTCCCTGTACCCCTTGTCATTGCCGGCGGACCGAGGCTCGACTCAGACATGGATGTTCTGACGCTCGCTTACAACGCCCTTCAAGCGGGCGCGGCGGGGATAGATTTCGGCAGGAACGTCTTCCAGCACCCGAACCCGGTCGGAATGATTAAAGCGCTGCGAGGGATAATCCACGAGAACATGACGCCAAACGAGGCTTTGGAGCTATTAAGGCCTGAGAAGGTTAAGGCTTAGCACGGCCGGCTCTACTCACAAAAATTATTTTTGGCTCGCGCATATTGTTGGTGGCTGGTCGTTGAAGTCGCCAACCATCGTCTTTACCGCACCCTTAAGACTCGCTATTGAGGAGAGGGAGGTCCGAGAGCCCGCACCCACAGAATTTCTGGTCAGGGCTAGGGTATCTGCCATAAGCACCGGCACCGAGATGACGCTCTACTCCGGCGCATTTCCCGAGGGCAGTGTCTGGGCGAGGATAGCCCAGTACCCCGTTACGCCCGGTTACTGCCACGTAGGCGAGGTGATCGAGGTGGGGAGCGAGGTGAGGGGGGTGCAGAGGGGTGAGCGGGTCGTGGGATGGAAACCCCACACCATGTATGCCTTGTACTCTGTGAGCGACTTCTGGGTTAAGGTGCCCAACGATGTTGGGGACGATGAGGCCGCAACCCTGCCTCTAGCCATAATCTCGCTCAATGGTGTTCGACGCGCAAAGCTCGAGCTTGGCGAGAGTGTAGCGGTCTTCGGGCTCGGCCCCCTTGGGATCTTCGCATCGCTCTTCTCTAGGATCGCGGGGTGCAGACCAGTGATTGGGGTAGATGTCGTGGAGAGTAGGCGTAGGCTTGCAGAGAGATGCGGGGCGGTTCACGTCACACTTGACGGTAGTGAGGTTGGGCTTGTCGATAAGGTGAAGACGCTGACACGGGGGCGGATGCTTGACGTTGTTTTTGAGACGACTGGAAGTCCAGATGTGATAGTGAGGGAGGCGCAGTTGCTTCGCCCCCAAGGACGCCTCGTCGTTCTAAGCAGTCCTCGAGGCCCCACACTCTTCGACTTCCACGACTACTGCAACAGGCCCAGTCTCACAATAATTGGCGCACACGTCACTTCACACCCACCCCATGAAAACCCTAGTGACCCGTGGACAAGAGAGAGGAACGCAGAGCTGTACCTTGATCTCGTGCGTGAGGGTCTGATACAGGCCAAGCAGCTAATCACTCATCGGTTCCCTTGGAGGGAGGCGGCTGAGGCTTACCAGCTCCTCCAGAGGGATAGGGGAGAGACGGGCATAGTCATCCTTAACTGGGCCTGAGAATCTATGATTGCCGCTACGCGGGCGCCATCGATATAGATCACGACACTCGTCTCTTTAGTCCTCGACCAAGAACATACCCCACATGCCCATCGATACATGTCCTAGTATGTTGCAGACATAGTAGTAGGTGCCAGGCTTGTCGGCCTTGAAATAGATCGTGGCCGAGCCTCCCGGATACACTAGGCTTGAGTAAGCTCCCTCGAAGGCGGGTCCAGCGCCAGGATCGTCCTTCGCATCGCTCACAACCATAATAGCGTGATACAGCGTCCCCACGTTGATCAGCGTGATCTTGACCGTCGAGCCGCTCTTCACTCTTATCGGGGGGCCGGGAGAGGATATAGAGTCTTTGGTAAGCCCGAAGCCAAACCTCCCTCCAGCCTCACCCGCATAGATCGTCAGATCAACGTCTGGTGCGGCCTCACTGTCTTGGCGGCCCTGCGGTGGGGCTTGTGCAGGGGCGCCCCACATCCACATCATGCAGGGGCACTGACCCATCATTTGCCACATCCAAGACCCTCTGCCACCCATCATCGCGGGTCCGCCCCACCTGTATGTGTATGCGTGGTTCTGATAGGGAACAGCTGTGTAGGGCAGCGGCCCTCCGGATAGCTGCGAGAGGCTAGACAGTACCCCAATCATCAATAGAGCCACGGCCGACAGGCCGGCGAACACTATAAGCCAAGGCCTCCTCAACGTTTGATCACCATCCAACAACAGGTATGCTCCTCCACCGATATAACATGTTCCTGAAACACTGTTGTAACAGTGGGGGAGGATTATATCGTGGGTGAGGGGTTACTGGTCCTCGGCCGAGCCATCCTGGCGCAGACTCTTAGGCCTCAGAATCTTAGTCTTGCCGTAAGGCGCGGATTCTACGAGCCCCCTTTGCTCCAGCTGTCTGACCAGCCGGTGGGCCCTCACCCTAGAGAGGCCAAGCTCCCTCGCAAAGTCCCTCTGAGTTATACGCCCCTTACTGACGATCAGGTCTAGGGCCTTCTTCTCAATTTCGAGGAGCCCCGCGACCTGCAAGCGCGATTCAGCACCGTCCTTGCCCTGCCCGATAGAGATGTAGTAGATCGAGAGGGCCATAATCAAGACGCCAGCAAGTAACGAGAATAGGCCTATGGGAGCTGGGAATTGGCCCGCCCACATCATGCCACACATAGGGCAGGAGTGTGGGACGGGAGGTGCGAGGTGCATGTATATCCCGACGATGATGGGCGTGAGGATTAAGGTTAAGGACGCTACGGCTAGGATGATGAGTAGAGGCTGCCTCGTCGACAAACCCGCCAGATCTAGCTTCTGCGGTGTTGATAAGCTTTCAATAGATGTGGGGCCGGCCGGATTCGAACCGGCGACCTCCGCCGTGTGAGGGCGGCGTCATAACCGCTAGACCACGGCCCCCACGGATCCACAGAACCCAGTGGCTCCAAATAACTCTTACCTACACGTGCTTGACCGGCTATGCGAGAGGCCTATCGCGTAGTACTCGAATCCCTCGGCAGACCACACAGGCGGGTCTAATACCCTCCTGCCATCGATTATCAGGGGCCTCCGCATCAGGGCCTTGACCTTAGAGGGCGAGAGGGTGGCATATTCCTCCCATTCGGTCGCGATTATGGCTGCATCGGACTCCATGAGGCAGGAATCTAAATCGCTATGGTAAGCCACGGAGTCGCCTAGGACCTGCCTACCGCTTTCCAGCGCCTTGGGATCGTGTACATGGACCTCGGCCCCCCTCGAGGAGAGCTCCCTAGCAATGCCTACGGCCGGCGACTCACGAACGTCATCCGTGCCCGGCTTAAAGGCCAGTCCAAGCAGCGCTATCCTCTTCCCATCGATGCCGCCCAGCGCAGCCTCAGCCATCTCCACAACTCTGAGTCTTTGACTATCGTTTAGTTCGAGCGTGGCACGGAGAAGTGATGCGTCAAGACCAAGCTTCTCCGCTGAGCCTGCTAGCGCCCTGAGATCCTTTGGTAGACAGCTCCCCCCGAACCCTATCCCAGCGCGGAGGAAGTGCCCCCCGATCCGCGGATCAAGCCCCAGCCCCCGCGCCACCTCCACCACATCTCCTCCCTCGACGCGCTCGCATATCCGCGCCATCAAGTTGATGAAGCTTATCTTCATCGCGAGGAAAGCGTTCGTCGCCAGCTTCGTCAGCTCAGCGTTAACAGTGTTAGTGATTATCGTGGGGATCGCGCGGGGGGCGTATAGTTCTCTGTAAAAATCTTGGAGAACATATGCAGCCTCCTTCTGCTCAGCACCAATTATTATTCTATCAGGGTTGGCCGTGTCTGCTAAGGCCGACCCTTCCCTCAAAAACTCTGGATTAAAGCACAGGTGGAATCCTTCGCCGCAAGATCTTCCACTTCTCTCCTCAATAATCGGCCGGACGACCTCCCATGTGGTTAAGGGCGGGACCGTGCTCTTCAGGACAACGAGCGGCCTACCCCCTCCCCGCCGAGCCAAGGCATCCCCAACGTCCACGGCGGCCCCCCTTACCTGCGAGAGGTCGGGAACACGGTCGGGTCCGACAGGGGTTCCCACCGTGATGAAGAATATATCCACGTCCTCCCCGGCTCTGTCGAGCCTTGTCCTGACTTCGAGCGTATGTTCTGAGAGAGTTTTACGGAGAAGCTCCTCAAGCCCCACCTCGTAGATGGGGGGAGTTCCGCGGCGAATCTTCTCAGCCTTCACCTCGTCCTTCTCCACGCAGATGGTCTTAACGCCGCGAGATGCTAGAAATGTGCTGAGGGTGAGGCCCACGTAGCCTGCGCCTATGACGGCCACAGTCTTAGCCCTACCCAACCCTTCTCGTGGATGGTCCTGCCTCTGTCAGCTTTTAGTGTTATTCTGAGACTTCGTTGCGAGTTCGTAGGAGATCTTGAGAGCCTCCCAGTAGAGCTGTGGAGACCCTATATCTAGCTTCGCATAGTCACCGAGCTTCAAAGCCAGTACCTTATACCCCCACTCTATCAGCCTCTGTATCCCGTCTGTCAGCTGAATCTCACCCCCAACTCCAGGCCCGACCGTCTTGAGAGCCCTAAATATCGACGCATTAAAGATGTATAGAGGCACTATCGACAGGTTCGAGGGAGGAGCCTCCGGCTTCTCTAACACCTGGACAACTTTCAGAAACTCGCCACGACTCTCGACAATGGCGACGCCGTATTGCTTCGGGTTCTCGACCTCCTGAAGCAATAGGAGAGCATCCGGAGCCTCCTTCTCGAAACATCTATACATCCTCTCGACGACCCTCTGGCCATCCACTATGTATGTGTCCCCCGCGTGGACAAGAAAAGCTGACTCGCCGACCGACCTCTCGCATAGTAGCACGGCATGGCCGAAGCCTAGGGGGTGGGGCTGGTTTATCCAGACCATGATGGAGCTGCTCAGCTTCTTGTAAAATTCTTCGAAGTCCCAAAGCAAGGGTGAGCCATGATTTCTCATCAGCTCGAGGTAGCCGTAGTCGGGTGTAAAGTGGTCCTCAACCGCCCTCTTCCCCCGGCCGACCACGAATATGAATTCCCTTAAACCAACCTCGTAGAGCTGCTCAAAAATGAGTTGGAGTATCGGCTTGACGCATAGAGAGTTTCTCGCAGTTCTAGAAAAGATGGGTAGCATCTCTTTAGGCTGCTCCTTGGTGGCCGGCAACATCCTAGTCCCCAGCCCCGCAATAGGCAGGACAGCTTTTAGGTCGCCGATGCCCTTTCCCGTCATACTGATTCAATCTACTGGGAAGAAGTCTATTAAGATAGGTCTTTCGCTATATTTTTCGTAGGAGCAGGACTGGGAGTGCAGCGATGCGCGCGGTCCTGGACACGATGCTGGCCAGCTCCGCCCTCGACTTCCCAGCGATAAGTATAGATAGGTTCAGAAGGGTAGGGAGGGGTGGAGGTGTATTTTAGGCTGAGCTCGGGATCCGCGCAGGGAGATGCTAGCCTCGAGAAGATATTGATACTTGACTTTGGGGGTCAGTATACCCACCTCATTGCTCGGAGATGCAGAGAGGCCGGGGTATATTCGGAGGTCGTGCCACACAATATCTCGGCCGAGCAGGTAGCAAGCTACGGCGACGTCAAGGCCCTGATTCTCTCAGGCGGCCCCAGAAGCGTTTATGATGATGGGGCCCCGATGCCAGACCCTTCCATCTTCGAGGCAGGCATCCCGATACTCGGGATCTGTTACGGTCATCAGCTAGTAGGAAGGATTTTAGGTGGCAAGGTCTCTCGGGCCCCCAAAGCAGAGTATGGGAGAGTGAGAGTAGATATTAAGGGCGACTCGGCACTCTTCAGCGGCATACCACGCCAAATGGAGGTCTGGATGAGTCATGGAGACGCCGTACTGGACCCGCCCCCCGGATTTTCTGTGACCGCGGTCTCCGAGTCAGGACTAATAGCCGCGATGGAGAACCCAGAACGCCGCATCTACACAATACAGTTTCACATCGAGGTGAGGCACACACCTCTCGGCCAGCGAATCCTCGAAAACTTCCTCAGACAGGTTGCGCACTGTAGATGTGAGTGGAGACCGGTAGACGCGGTGGAGAGCGCGATTAGGGAGATTATGTCTCGCGTCGGCCCTGATGAGAGGGTTGTGTGTGGAGTGAGCGGGGGGGTGGACTCGATAACCACCGCGGTGCTGCTGCATAGGGCGATCGGAGAGAGGCTTCACGTGATATTCATCGACCATGGCCTCCTAAGAAAGGGTGAGAGGGAGCTTGTTCTCAAGAGCCTCCAAGAGCTAAAGATAAAAAACATTCACTTCATCGACGCTAGCAGAGAGTTCCTTGAGGCGCTGAGAGGAGTCTCGGACCCTGAGGAGAAGAGGAGGATCATCGGTAAAGTCTTCGCGGAGATCTTTGAGGAGGCGGCACGCTCAATACCTAATGCGAAGTACCTCGCGCAAGGTACGATATATCCTGACAGGGTGGAGAGTGGTGCTACAGGCGCCCTCACTAGCCTGATAAAGAGCCACCACAACGTGGCAGGCCTACCAAGTAGGCTTGGGCTTGGGCTCATTGAGCCACTCAAGGACCTCTACAAGGACGAGGTCAGGCGTGTTGCAGAGTCCCTAGGTATTCCCCGCGCAGTTATTGAGAGGCATCCCTTCCCGGGGCCGGGACTTGCGGTGAGGATTGAGGGAGAAATAACAGAGAGGAAGCTGAGGATATGCCGAGAGGCCAGCGCGATAGTTGAAGAGGAGTTCCAGAAGTCAGGGATCTACAACTCTGTCTGGCAGGCCTTCGCCGTCGTGCTGGATTCCAAGTGGGTCGGCGTCAAGGGCGACGCGAGGAGTGAGGGCCACATAGTGATAGTTAGGGCCGTGACAAGTGAGGATGGAATGACGGCTGACTGGTACCCAATAAGCAGCGAGCTTCTCGACAGGATATCGAGACGCATCACGAACGAGGTTGAGGGGGTTGTGATGGTGGCTTACGCCGCAACCTCCAAACCCCCAAGCACGATAGAGCTCTGCTGACAGGCCCCAAGGCCCCATGCAGGCTCAGGCTTATATTATGCATCTGCGAGAGAACTTTGGAGTTTGCGTATAGTTTATCTCGTGGGGACGGCGGGCTCTGGGAAATCATCTCTGGCTGCCGCTTATTCGGAGTGGCTTAAGTCTAACGAGCAGATAGTCGCGACAGTGAATCTTGACCCTGCGGCGGCGGTTTTGCCTTACGAGCCGGACATCGACATAAGGGAATATGTGGACTTTGAGAGAATAATGTTGACGCGCCAGCTCGGCCCCAACGCTGCACTGATATCGTCTTTCAGGGAGGCTGTGAGGGAGGTCGAAGATCTGGCGGAGGACGTGGAGGCCTTAGGTGCTGACTACGTGGTTGTGGATACTCCTGGGCAGCTCGAGCTCTTCGCATTCAGGAAGGAAGGCCGCGAGCTGGTGAAGATATTCCGAAAGTTCCCCAGCGTGCTGGTCTACCTCCTAGACCCAGTCACCAGCCACACCACGCGCCTATTCACAGCCTCTCTCTTCCTCACAACCTCGGTCTACTTCTCCCTAGCCCTCCAGACAATAATCGCGATATCTAAGGTCGACGCAGTCCCCAAGCGTATCCTAAAGCGCATAAAGAGGTGGATAGAGTCACGGGAGGCCTTGGAGGTAGATATAGAGTCTAAGGGGGGCGGGATGCAAATGCTTATAACAAGGGATCTCGTAGGCATCATGCACGAGATAGGTAGAATGTTTCCAGTGGTCATGGTGTCGTCTATGAAAATGCTTGGGCTTGGAGCCCTCCACGCTGAGGTCACCAAGATGGTCGGTGAGGGTGAGTATGAGCTGCGGTAGGTGGGTTGCATGAGCATGGAAGAGGAGATCTCTAGGGAGATCGCCGAGCTGAGAGAGAAGATAGGCGAGCTCGACAGGCAGATAGAGGAGGCTTCAATGAGGATGAAGCTTCACGCCGAGGAGCGCGAAAACATGCACGCTGAGATGAAGAGGATAAGAGAGGAAGTTAGAAAACTGAAGGAGGAGAAGGCGAGACTCATAGAGGAGGCGAGGGTCCTAAGAAGGGATGTAAGGGACCTCAGACAGAAACTCCTCAACTACATAATCGAGAAGAAACAGCTCAAAGGCGAGCTAAAGAGCCTCCGCATCTCGATGGATGTCAACAAGATAAAGCGGAGGCTGGACGAGATAGACCTCTACTTAGCGTCTCATCGCGTGTCTAGGGAGGAGGAGAGGAGACTCTTCGAGGAGGCCTCGCGAATGGAGGCTATGCTCCTCGAGTATGAGAAGGCGCTTAGGATAAACCTCTCCCTCAACGAGCTGTCACCCGCTATGGAACAGGTCAAGAACGAGCTAGAGGAGAAGAGGAAGAGGCTGGACGAGGTCTCCAGTAGGATCAGCAAGATCGGTGCCGAGATGGATGCGCTGAACCAGAGATATGACGCGCTCAAGGCCGAGGCAGATAAGCACCATGCAAGCTACGTCAAGGCGAGGGACGAGAGGGACAGGCTGGAGGCTGAGCGCATCCTAGCCTCCTCGAGGGTATACGAGCTCTATCGCCTTTTGAGGGGCAAGAGGGAGGAGATTATGAAGCGCCGCATCAGCGAGGTGAAGGCTAAGAAGAAGAGGGAGGCGATAGAGAAGCTTGAGAGGGGGGAGAAGCTCGACTTCGAGGAGCTGAAGATCCTTATGGAGGACGAGGCCCTCTGGCAGTTGAGTGGCGGCAAGACCCAGGGCTAATCTAAAAAAATTAAATTCTCAAGATGGTTGAGTCTGTATATGGTGTAGGTTGTCGAGGGTGACTGGGGGGCCGCTTCTCATAATCGTGATAGATGAGGATAATGACGTTGGGGTAAAAGGGGGGGTAGAGACTCCGATAATAGGCCGGGACGCTAACAAGGAGGCGGCCCTCAAACTAGTGTTGGCTGACCCTGAGGATGCTGACGCGAACGCCATGTTTGCGGCTATAAAGCTGTATGACGAGGAGTATGGGAAGTGGCCAAACAGTGTTGAGCTGGTGACCGTGGCGGGGAGCCCTAAGGGTGGCCTTGAGAGGGACAGAAAGATTGCGCAAGAGATAGAGGATGTTATCGCGAGGACAGGGTCGACCGAGTGTATCGTGGTGTCTGACGGCCCCCTCTCACCGTCAGCATCCTTCATAATCTCATCGCGCCTTAAGGTGATCTCCGCCAGGACCGTCGTTGTGAAGCAGAGCCAAAGCATAGAAACCAGCTGGATGATATTTCTCAGGTATCTCAGAATGCTGGTTTACGAGGCGCCCTACACACGCATGATCCTTGGAATCCCCGGAATAATCCTGATAGTCCTCGGGGTACTGTACTTCTTCAACTTACTTACACTGACCACTCTTCTGATATTCGTGGGGATTGTAATGCTCATTCGTGGATTTGGATTAGACAGCCTTGTTGCCTCGCTTCTGAGGCACGTTACAGAGATATCTCATAAACCTGGCCTGACTCAGATACGCATCTTCACAGCGACGGTCAGCCTAATACTGATACTCGTGGCCCTAGCGGCCGGATATAGCGACGCCATGACACATGTACAGACGCTCATAGGTCCGGGTAGTGGTGCGGTAACGCTTGACAAGCTGAGCCCACACCTACTGTCTTTCACTGGAGTGTTCATTAAGAGTAGCGTCGACCTTTTAGCGGTAGCAGCCTTCCTCAACACTGCCTACAATATATTCTACTATTACGTCGCGCGTAGTGCAAGGGTATGGAGACATGTTCAGGCGTTGGTGGTCTTCTTCTTCCTATGGATAATCGTGAGGCTCTTCGGGGAATACCTAGTAACCCAGAATATCGCTCACCTCATCCAGCTCATCCTAGTAGTGATCGTAGGATTCGCGACCCTTCTAACGACCATAACCATTATACGGTCTATCAGGAGAGTGAGGGTCTTTAAGAAATGATAGAGAGGATACTGAGGCTTGCTGGGGCGTATTCGCTGTACGAGAAGTGGTTAGAGAGGACCGTAATGGGGAGAGAGATGCCCCAGCACCTAGCCCTAATCTTGGACGGAAACAGGAGGTGGGCGAGGATGCACGGTTTAAGCACGGCACAGGCCTACAGATACGGCGCGGATAAAGTCGAGGAGCTTCTCAGATGGTGCCTCGACCTAGGAATAAGGGTCGTGACGCTATACGTCTTGTCTGTAGAAAATATCATGCGTAGGCCGCCGGAGGAGCTGGAGGATCTTTACAACGTTTTGCTTGAGAAGGTTGATAGGTTCCTGGCGGAGGAGCTGGTTTGGAAGGAGAAGGTTAGGTTTAAGATTATTGGGAGGCTGAATTACCTGCCCCCAAGGGTGGCTGAGAGCCTTCTCAAGCTCGAGGAGGCGACGAAGGAGCACGACAGGTTCCACCTCAACATAGCGGTAGCGTATGGGGGGAGAGCGGAGATAGTTGACGCCGTTAAGAAGCTATTGAAGCAGGTCGTGAGGGGAGAGATTCACCCAGACGAGGTCGATGAGCAAGTGATAGAGAAGAACCTGTACACGAATGGCCTCCCAAAGCCTGATCCAGACCTGGTGATCAGGACGTCGGGCGAGGAGAGGATCAGCAATTTCCTGCTCTGGCAGATAGCCTACAGCGAGCTGGTCTTCTTGGATGTCTACTGGCCCGCATTCAGGCGCATAGATCTCCTGAGGGCGATAAGAACGTATCAGCAGAGAGTCAGGAGATACGGCGCCTAATACACGAGTTGCCTCGGGAATCCTTATATGGTTTTCTGTCCTTTCCCCTGAGTATTGCTTCTCTTCTCGATATGTCTATGCCGTATTGGTATCCTGCTGTGCTCAGGTATTCCCAATACCTTCTTCACCGGGGGCCTGTACCCCCGATTCTGCCCAGCTCATCCCTCAGGAATGTCTTGACCTCAGCCTCGAAAACCCCGCAAGCTAGCTAAGGCCACACGAGATACTCGTCGAGTGGGTATGAGGTTAGGGGGACCACGGAGTCCTCAGTTATGAGGAGGGTGTCCTCGAACCTTATCCCCCACTTGCCGCTTATGTATACCCCTGGCTCGCAGGTGACCACGTTTCCCTCCGCGAACTGGTCCTGGCTCCCCGGACCGATCCGGGGCGGCTCATGGATATCGATGCCCAAGCCGTGCCCGAGGCTGTGGGTGAAGTATGAGTCTAGACCTGAGGAGGAGAGGGTCTCCCTAGCTACCTCATCCACATAGCTGCAGGACACGCCAGGCCTCATCATGCTCTGCGCCCTATTCTTAGAGTAAAGAACGGCCTCTATTGCCTCCTTGACGCTCTGCTCGGGATCCTTCCCTATGAAGAAGGTTCGCGTTATGTCGGAGCAGTAGCCCTCAACCTTTACGCCCAAGTCAATCACGACCAAGTCGCCCCTCTTTATTACGCGGTCCCTCGCGGAGCCCCTTAAGAGGGGGCCGTGGGGCAGCGCTGATCTCTCCCCCGACGCCACTATTGGGGGGAACGCGGCCTCGTCTCCCACCCTCCTATAGATCTCCGCCATAAGCTCCGCCTTGATCTCGCTCTCCATGATGCCGGGGGTTAGAAGATCCGCCGCGCTCTTCATCGCCTTATCTGCTATAGAGCATGCCTCTTTGATTACCGTGACCTCCTGCTCATCTTTCGAGGACCTCATATCCCAGACGATCTTCGGGGCTTGTCGGAGCTCGACGCCACCAACGAGGCCACTAACCCTTCTGAAAGTTTCCAGCTCGATCTGATCCATCCCAACGACTCCCTCCACATGGCTCAGCACCTCGGCCAGAATCACCTCCGACAAGGCCCCCATCCTAAGCTTCTCCACCGCTATCTCGGGGGGCGCCTCCTTCTCCGCGAGGGCATAGTCCAGCGGAGACGTGTAGAAAACTGCCGAGCCGTCCTGCTTGATCAGTAGATAGCCAGAGCATGGTAGGCCCGTAAAGTAGAATATGTTGGACCTGTCGACGCATATGTATGCTTGGAGGCCCATGAGGCTGAAGCGTGTTGCAAGCCTCTCTATCCTCTCCTTGTATCTCATACCTATCGGCACTATGTAGGTGCGGGGCGTGATAAAAGTGTGGAGCCGGGCCTCAGCGGATTTTAGAGGCTGCTACACAGCTGTCAGTCGACCCTTAAGATCTTCGCCCTTACCCTATCCATGATTGCCCTCTCAATCCTGCTAATCTGTTCATAGGTCTTCCGGAGGTCGCGGTTCTTATGCGGCACCACTATGTAGGGCCTGACAATCAGGTCGCCCCTGACCCCCCGCCCCCTCCATAGGCCCTTACCCTTCACCACCACGCTGGAGCCGGCCCTTATTGGTGGAGAAAGCTTGACGTCGACCGGCCCGTCCGGTCCTGATACCCTGACCACCGTCCCCAAGGCCGCCTCGCTCGGCGAGACCGGGACCCTAACTACTAGGTCTCCGTCCACTACCCTGACGTGGCGGGTCTGCTTGACTCGGATCCTCACCAAGATAGTCTTATAGGGGTTGGAGTGGTCACCTACGGCTATCCTAAGTATGGATCCGTCCGTGGCTCCACGTGGAATCTTGATGAGCTGTTTCTGGAACTTTTTTAACACCCCGACTCCCCCACAAACCCTACACTGCTTCTCCACGATCTGACCACGGCCATGACACACGTCACAAGTCCTTGCCACCGTGTAGGTCATGTGCCCCAGAACGCTTGTCCTAACTACCTGGCCTGTCCCTCTACAGGCACTGCAGTCCCTTAAGCCGCCGGGCTCGGCGCCACTCCCCCTACACCGCCCACACACCTCGTCTACAACGTATTGCACCTCCTTATCCGCGCCCTCGAAGATCTCCTTAGGCGTCATCTCCAAGTCCACAAGCGTCTCCTCAACGCTCCGCCTTTCCTCACCGAAGATCTCCGTAACGAAGTCCCGGAAGAACCGGTCGAAGACCGACCTGAAGCTACCCAGGCCAAGGTCTCTAAAGATGTCTTCGAAATCCTCGATCCTTCCTCGGAAGAGGTCCTCCCTCGTATATGCCCCCGACAGGCCCTCGTGTCCATACATGTCGTAGATTCTTCTCTTCTCGTCGTCCATGAGGACGGCATAGGCCTCGCTAATCTCTTTAAACTTTTCCTCGGCGTCGGGTGACTTGTTCCTGTCAGGGTGGTATTGGAGAGCGAGGCGCCTGTATGCCCTCTTTATCTCCTCTTTAGTCGCGTTTCGCGGGACCCCCAGTATCTCGTAGTAATCCTTGCGGGTGGTGGACATTTCTCGCTGTCTAGAGCCTGTCGGTTGCGGTTGATAAATCCGAGCCCGCTGAGTGTACGGGATTTTTACGCAACTGAGGCGCCTGGCTCGATCTCCGACTCCGGAGCCACCGGCACTATCTTCTCTTCGCTCGTCATGGCTGCAAGTATCATGCACTCTGACACCAAGCCACGGACCTTCCTCGGCTTCAGGTTTGTGACGAAAACGTATAGCTTGCCCTCGAAGTGAGATGGGTCGTAGAGATGGCCGAGCCCTGTAAGTGCCCGCCTCGTGGTGCCGCCGAAATCCACCTCAAGTAACAGTAGCCTATCCGTCCCAGCCACCCTCGAGGCCTTGACAACACGGCCGACACGCATCTCAACCCTCTTAAACTCCGAGATATCTATCTCCTCCACGCCAAATCCGTGACTCTTGGATCTATTTATCGCTGACCCTCAGCCGGCTTCTACAGTCGAGCGGCGCCTCCAGCTGAATAGAGGTTCTTCCTCCACCCTCTCTGCGAGGAGCCACTCCATGAGCTTCCCCGTGGGTATTGAGGAGAGTGCCGTAACCGCGATTAACGTTGGCAGGTCTAGCGGGCGATCTCCGAAGATAGCCGCGAAAACGCTGTCGACCTGCCACTTCATATTCTCTGGACCTGGCAGGGATGGGAGGAAGCCTAGGAGGAGGAATATCGCGAGTAAGAGGAGGAATATTGCGCTTGTTATCGCAGCCATCAACGCCTGCTGAACCGACCTAGATAACGCTCCGGCTAGGAGCCCCGCGAGGAACAGAGACAGAATGGGCAGGATCCCATGGTTTGATGAAAGAACGTAGCTGCCGCCCTTGAGTATTAAGCCCTCGCCCAGCAGACTCGAGAGCGGTGTTATGTGGAAGAAAACTGCCTTAAGGATCTCGGCAACCAGAGCCTTCTGCAGATCATACACCGGCAGCTGGATTCCCGTAGAAAACCAGGCCCCCATCAGCAGCATGAGNGCGANGGCAGCGATCGCGGGTCTCAGCATCCAAGCCCCAGGCGATCCCTATCCGATATATTAGTACAGCCCAAGAGCTTGAGGCCAAACAGCCCCAGGATAATACCCCTAGCTACGCCCCTTAGAGCCGAGAACAACGCGCAGCCAGCCATAAGCCTAAGCGGCCACAGGATCGATGTACTTGGACGAGTCGACAGGCTTCTTCTTCCTCGGAGAATTCCTCAAAAGGATTCCGCAGTAGGGACATCTTACGCTGTCGGTCAGGTGGTATGTCCTGCACCTGCTGCAGTACTTGTAGCCGGCTGCGTAGCTCCTCCTCAAGGGGGTCCTTAGCTGCTCGAGCTGCTGAACAGTAGCCATATGGGTCACCTGCAGAGTATGTATAGTGCCATTTTTTATAACAATTATGTTTAAATAGTATATACACAACATATACGTAAGANGGTTATGACGGTCTTTCCGAGNCGCCTNCAGCGTCTTGGGACNACCACNNTNGTGGTTTCCCTTCCGAGGCAGTGGGTNACAGAGGTAGGTCTGAAGGCGGGCGACATAGTCTATCTCGAGACAGACAGCGACAGAGTGACGATACATGCNAAGGAGGTTNTNAGNGAATCTAGGGGGGTCATCCTTAACGCCGATGAGATTGAGCGCCCAGAGGTCTTAAAGAGACTCATCGTGGCCTGCTTTCTCCAGGGATATGACGAGGTCAAGATAGTCTCTGAGGTAGGATTGACGGAGACCATGACGCAGGAGGCTCTTGCGACGGTCGAGCAGCTGCCCGGCTACGAGGTCGTTGAGCAGACGCCCCGCCAGATGACCCTTCAGGCCATAGTAGATGCAACCAAGTTTAAAGTTGAGACAATGCTCAGGCGACTTAACGTCCTCATAACCTCGATGATGACGGCGGCCATAGACGCGCTAGCCCGAGGGGCGGTGGAGAAGGTCGGCGAGGTGGCCACCACCGGGAAGAAGGTGGAGGAGCTCTATTTCCTCGTGGTGAGGCAGCTCATCCTAGCTCTCAGAAATCCATCACTAGCCCAGTCAGTAGGTATAGACTCTCCCATAGCGGCGCTCGGCTACAGGCTAGTGGCCAAGGCGATAGAGGAGGCAAGCCAGCACTCCATAGCCCTAGCCAAGGAGAGCCTGAACATAAGGCACAAGGGCCCAATACCTAAGCGGGGCCTAGTCAACAGGATGGTCGCGCTTATGGAGGAGGTACAGCTACTCTTCGGAAACAGCGTCAACGCTTTCTTAAGCCTCGACCTCAAGGCCATCAACTCGGTGCTGGACAGGCTGCCGGGTTTGAAGGAGAATATAGCAATAGCTGAGAAGGAGCTGATCGAGGAGATTGATGATCCCGATCTCTCGGTCTCGCTGCGAGCATCATTGATGCATTTCTCCGCGATACTTGACGCGTGTGAGATGGTAACTGAGGTGGCTCTAAACAAATTTGTGAGGATGGGGTCAAAGATCATCTATAAGGCTGCGACTTAACCGTGGCTTTAAGCTCTGCCAGCCAACCTAACTGCCCTTGCGAAGACTCTAGCGAGCATCTTGGGGGTCAGGAGGCCTGTCTGGGTGTTCCTCCTGCTGGGATGATAAGTGGCCACTAGATATATCCTCCTCCCCGACGGCTCGGCAGAGAACTCGTAAACCGCCCCATGCCTGAAAATGATTCTATGCCTCTTAGGGACGAAGCCCTCATCCCTGAGCAGCCTGAGAACGCTAGCAAAAGCCACGGCGCCTAGAGCAACGATCACCTTCACGTTTCTCAGAGCCCGGAATTCGCTGACCAGGTATCTGCGGCAGTTTTCAAGCTCTTGGGGGAGCGGCTTATTCTCGGGCGGNACGCANCGGACGGANGCCGTGAGGAAGACGTCCCTGAGNGTTAAACCGTCGTCAGGCCTTATCGAGTATGGGAGGCTCGCCAAACCATTCACGTATAAGGCTCTGGCCAAAGTATTTCCTGAGCTGTCGCCCGTAAACATGCGGCCGGTCCTATTCCCGCCATGGGCCGCCGGCGCAAGCCCCACTACCATAATCCTGGCCAGCGGGTCTCCAAACCCTGGCAGCGGCTTGGCCCAATACGTCTCGCCCCTATACCTCTTCGGCCTTTCATCCGCGACAAGCCTCCTATACTCCACCAGACGTGGGCAGAGGTTGCAGGATACGACCTCCCTACATATCTCGTCTAGGCGGGCGATGATGTCGGAATTCGCGGGACTCATGGCCTGACGTAGGGGTTGCTGCTTTTCTCGCGCCCGATCGTCGTCTGCCACCCGTGCCCAGGATAGACCACAGTGTTGTCTGGGAGCGTGTAGAGCCTCTCCCTGATCGAGGAGACTATTCTCACAGGGTCTGCGAGCGGTAAGTCTGTTCTTCCTATCGAGCCGGCGAATAGTGTGTCTCCGCTGAAGAGTATGCCGCTTAGGTAGAAGCAGGAGCTTCCGGGCGTGTGGCCCGGCGTGTGAATGACCCGGAGCTTGAGATCAGCAGCCNCTATCTCTTCGTTATCATGTAGGTATCCGTCAGGCCTCGGAGGGCTCATCCTTTCTCCTAGTAGCCTTTCAGTGCTCTCCGGAAGCATATCAAGAATTGCCTTATCGGCCTCGTGGATGTAGAACTCGACGCCGAGAACCTCTCTAAGAGCGTCGACTGCCAGGACGTGGTCGAAGTGGCCGTGCGTCGCTAATATTTTCGTCACTTTCATGCCGGGCCTGATCATCCCCAGTATCTTGTGGGGCTCGTCCCCCGCGTCTATTATGACTGCCTCGCGGCCCGTCTCTGTGGCTAGGAGGTAGGAGTTGCTTCTAAGGGGGCCGACCGTAACGTAGTAGACCCTCACGCCCCNGCACCCACTATCCTCGCCGGCCAGTCTTCGGTCACGACCCGCCGCGCCGCCTCTACGAACCGGATCGGCTCAGCCCTCCCCCACTCAGACACGTACTCAGAGATCAAGCGCGGCTCAATCCTCTCAAACACATCAAACCCAAACTCAAGCCCTTCCCAACTTACGCTCCACGCCTCACTCTCCCAGCAGCTCTCGACGTCGAGCTTAGAAGAGTCGCACACAACTATCGTCGGCACATCACGAGCCTTTGCGGCCAACGCAACAACATATGACCCCGATCTGTTTGCGGCGGCTCCGTCGCTCAACACGGCGTCACACCCCACCAGAACCGCATCAACACCTCGAAGTGCTTCCCCTATCGATAGGTCCGGATACAGCCTGGGGGAGAGGCCGGCNTTCTCTAACTCCCTAAATGCCTCNAGGCCGTCCATGAGTGGCCATCCTGCGAGGATTCTNGCGCGGATGGTCTTCGCCTCTTTGAGCGCTCGTAGTACCTGTGAGCTTTTGCTTAGGGTGAGGACTGCCCCGCAGCCGGATAGGGCGGCAGCTAGATTACTAGCCGCCCTGTCTAGAGCCTCTCGGTAGATCCTTAATAAGCGGGAGGCCGCCTCCCCCGGTGTCAGGGCCACTCCCCGCTCCTCTGCGAGCCTAAGGGCGTTCAGGATGATCGATACAAGCGTTATCGGGGGGACTAGTGCCCTCCTCGCNCGGACTGCTGAGTAAATTTTCATGAGTAGCTGGCTGGACTTCGGCATGAATAGTTGTGGANTCTCTGCAAGAAGCTCTAGCAGGCTGAGTGCTATCTGGGACGACCCCCTCCTTCTGTCTCCGACGGTAACCCTGACCCTTTCTAGGAGCTCTTCAGCCGGCCCCCAACTCATGGTCTCAGTATTATTTTACCGAAGTGTTCTCCGGCTTCGAGGCGCCTGTGGGCCTCTGCGGCGTCGCTAAGCTTGTAGACCCGGTCTATTATTGGCTTGAGTTTTCCTGCTGAAGCTAGGCGCAGGATCTTGAGGAACTCGCCCTGTGTTCCCATTCCACTCCCAAGTATTCTCTGGTGCCTCCTATAGAATGGCCGTACGTTGAAAGAGACGTTGTCGCCCGATGTTGCGCCCACTGTCACAAGCGTACCGCCGGGCGCCAGGCATTGTAGCGCCTTCTCCCAAAAAGCGGTGCCCGCCATCTCCAGAACGATGTCCACGCCCTCGCCACCAGTAGCCCTCATAACCTCTTCAACCACGTCCTGCCTCTTCCTGTTTATGACGTGGTCGGCGCCCACCTTATACGCCGTCTCGACCTTCCAGTCCTCGCCCACAGTGGTAAAGACCTCGGCTCCAGCCAGCTTTGCTATCTGGATTGCGGCCACACCCACGCCGCTGCTCCCGCCCACGATCAGGACCCTTGACCCCGCGCTGACGCCGGCGTCTGTTACGAGT
>AWOC01000017.1 GCA_000494185.1 Candidatus Calditenuaceae archaeon JGI OTU-3
GAACTCCTTCTTGACTGCTCTAAACACTTCCCCTGCGCGGCCCCGCTGCCCCCTCACGGTCTGGCCTTGCACCTTGACCCAAGGGTTATCTGTGTAATGCCTGTCGAATGTTGCGAGGTCTATGCCAAAGGGTACGTATGCGGTTCTCCTCAACAGTTTTGGGCATCGCCTCTCGACCAGCCTTCTTATTGGTTCGCTTGCAAATATTACTAAGTCGGGTGCGGACGTTTTTAGTGTCTGCTGATCGTAGAAAGGGATCGTGTGGTCGTCTTGGATTGTGAAGTCCTGCATATCGAGGATCAGCGGTCTATCCTTTGCGGCAACCCTCATGCCCACCGCGCCCAGAACGTTCAGGTTAAAGCAGAGAGAGGCTGAAACGTTCAGAGTGACTTTGAAGGTCTCGAGTTCGTACGCGGCATCCCTAGAGAGCCAGCTCAGCGGTGCCGGGAAAAGTCGCGAAAGGGAAGCTAGGAGTCTGGCGGGTTTGAGCGAGTCTACGGCTTTCCACCCCTCGACTATCATGGGATAAATTCCGAGGAACCTCAGCGCACGTGCGGCCATTATCGGGCGTCTGTAGGACTTCGGCGGGAACGAAGTGACGTAAAGCGCCTTAAGACCCCCTTTCTGAGAGGTCGCGCTTAATCCACTCGTACTCATTTCTCAGACCTCGTCCAGCATTGTTTCTGGGCCCGCAACATCGAGGGACTTGAGAAGAGGATCCTCGACCTGATTGATGGTAGGGCCGCCATGGCGCTTACGGCGACGCTTAAGAGGGGTGATGGCCTCCACTCCGAGATCCTAGCCCGGCTACCTATAGCCTATGCTCTTGACCTCAAGACGGCGATGGAGAGGGGCTACGTGGCTCCGATAGAGATGGTCCCCGTCCCAGCCCCCTGACCTACTGGGAGAGGCGGCTATACAGCGGGGTCGAGCAGAGGCTTAGTAGGGCTATGTCGGAGCTAGCGATGGTTAGGGGGAGCTGGCCTCCATCCCAAAACCTCCGAGGCCTTCTTGTATGAGCCGACGAACCGCTGGATGTCGCCTTTTCTGGGCGGATAGTACTCTACGCCGGCCTTGCTTCCCGTGATCTCGAATATCCTCTTGCCGAGCTGGTTGAGGCTCGTGCCGACCCCCGTGAGGAGGAGGAAGGTCTGGTTCCAAGCATCGGGGTTATCGATTGCCAGGATGTAGGCCTCCGCCGTGTCGACGACATATGTGTAGTCACGGATCTGCTCGCCTGTGCCGTATATTGGGAGTGGTTTACCCTCGATGGCGAGCTGGAACCAGTAAGCGATGAAGTTGTACCAGCCGCCTGCCCAGTAGAGTTGTCTGGGGCCGTAAACGTTGCTGGGCCTTAGGATAACGTAGTTTATTCCGTAGAGGCTATTGTAAATTTTGCAGAGCATCTCTCCGTAGATTTTGTGGACGTTGTAGAAGGTCGATGGGTTGTAGGGCCAGTTCTAGTCTGCCACATTTGGTGTCGGTATGTCGCCGTGGACGCTCCGGCTGCTCGTGTAGACGAAGAGCGCCTTGGGATTGTGTTTTCTGAGGGTTTCGAGGAGCCTGAACGTTCCCTCCGCGTTGCGTTCGAAGTCCTCGCTCGGGTAGTCGACGGACTTGAAGGTCGAGACTTGGGCCGCGCAGTGGATCACTATGTCCGCTTAGGCGACGTCTTCTCTCGAGAGGGCCCTAACGTCCTTGACCACCAGCTCGACGTCAGGAGGCAGGTTTGACCTTCGCCCCGCTGAGAGGTCGTCGACGACCCGCACGGTGTACCCCTTCTCGAGGAGCTGGTGGACTACGTGGGACCCTATGAACCCCGCACCTCCGGTGACGACCACGTGCCCTTTCATGGGTTGCAACACCCGATCCGCTGTTACTCCCCGTCTTAAGAACCTGCTTATAGGTTTCTAGAGGTTCTAAGATTTCTGACCGGTTTGCAGTATTCGACCTCGGAATGAGGCCGGACGAGAATGGATGTGTTTGACTTGGATCAGACGGCTGAAATGGGTTCGGAGGTCGTCAAGTAGAGATCCACAATTATTAGTGAGCTTGTATAGTTTTTACGGGATGGCTCAGAGGCGCGGCATGTCGAATTTTATACAACGACTGATAAGACCCTATGATGTCGATGTATTAAGGGTTGCCGCAGAAATCAGGCCGTCTGTCATCCCGTTTATTCTGTTCAAAGTGCTGTTAAGGTATCCTCTGTACTTAACCGTTCTGCTGATATTTGTCAAGAACGTCCGTGACGTGTTCGAGCTGTTCCTTTATAGGGGCAGGGTTAAGGAGCTCGAGTTCAGGTTCGGTCTCGGAAGGCATACACTAGACCTTGATTATACGTTGGTTTTCGCAGAGTTACTGCTACGCCGTATATTCGTTTACAGGGTCGATGGGAAATTGCTTGCAAGATTTAAGGGCGGTTTCGTGTCACTTCCAAATATTGGATCCGCAAGGCTTTTGGCCGAACCATTCGAGAAATTTTACAATGTGTTCAAATTCTGTGGAAGAGTCCTAGACGTCGGCGGATATCTCGGTGAGACAGCCTACCTGTTCAAGAGGTGGGGGGCTGAAGAGGTCGTCGTCTACGAGCCTGATCCTATAAAAGCACATCACGCTCGTGAAACTATGAAACTGAACAACATGAGAGGAGTTGTCTACGAATTCTTTGTGGGGTGTACCACATCCAACAACAGCATCGGATGGATCGACGTGCTTAAGGAGACATACAGTGTGGCTAAGGTTGATTGCGAAGGCTGCGAAAAACAACTATTAAGTCTGCCCGACGACCTCATCAGAAGAGTTTCCAAGTGGGTCATAGAGTGCCACGGTTCGGAAGCGCTTAGGCAGTTGTTTGAAAAGTTCCACAGGGCTGGATTCAAGGTAACATTCAAGCCCTATGCTTGGATAGTTGATTATCATATATTGGGCAGAGATGCGGTCTTCAATCCTCACACAAGGGTCCCCCAAACGAATTTGTTCATTTTGACGGCACGTCTGCCCTAGCGGTGCTCAGGATACTTCTTTTCTGGTACCGTCTGTAGAGGAACCATTCGAGGACCCACTTAATCTTTCTAGCGACCTCCAACGGGTTCTTCCTCCACACTAGCCGCCACAACGGATAGGTCCGGTGCTGCAAGTAAGCCCACGTAAGGTGTTTCTGGTTGAGGAGATATCTGCGTGAGCGGTCCCTCGGATGTTGCAGGTGCTCAACACTTAGTTCTTGCCGTTGTATAAAGACCTTCTTAAAACCCATTCTTTCAAGCCGAAGCATCAATTCGACATCATCCCCCATACACGGCTTAAATCTTTCATCATATCCTCCTACTTTTAATAGCGTGTCACGATTAATAATTATAAAATGAGGATCTAACGATATAAAAAAGATATTTTTGTCGTCTCTTACAACTCTTAATAATTCTAACAATCGTTCGCAGTCTAGATTTATATCATCATCAATAACGCAGATCGCAATGCCTCTAGACGCAGCTATTCCGACATTCCTCGCTGTATTCGCGTTCCCCCATAGGTCTCTCACTACGATTAACTCTCCTTCATTTCCGAGCCTATAAAATAACTCTCGCTCAAGCTGAAGGACCGTTGGTGGCTTAATTAGCATCAGATCGCATGTAGTTGGCACAATTATCGAAAACCAAGGTTTTACCACGGCACCTCTCCCCTGCAGGCCAGCAAATGGTAGTATCTTGAGGTTATGTCCGGATATAGGGGGACTATCTTAAACCCATGCTTTGCGAGGGCCCGCATTATTTCTTGGCTCTCTCTGCTCCCATACCTGTAGTGGACCTCGACGACCATGTTCTCAACCCTCGAGAGGTCCAAGCTGGGGTCCGTCAAGATAGGGTACTCGGCCCCCTCAATGTCCATCTTAATCAGATCGACCCTCTCGAGTCCGAACCTTTTGATCAAGGTGTCAAGACGAACAGTCCTAACGCGTATTATCTCCCCGGTCAGATAACCGTCTTTTACATGTGTCTCTGTCGGGAAAACGCTTCCGCTGCTAGCCAATCCACTAGGGCCTTTCCCTACGTGAAAATCAATTTCCTCGCCGTCGCTTACGAAAACAGCCTCATTCACAAGCTGTATGCCCTTGAATCCCCCGATATTCTTTTCCAATTGCCGATAGTTATTCGGATCCGGTTCCACGGCGACTATTCTGAAAACTTTCCGCTTCCTCAAAATTCTATAAGCGGTGACAGTATGCCGTCCTACAAAAGCACCTAAGTCTATAAAGGTCTGAGAGCGGGGCCTGCTTAAAACATTTTTGATAATCCTTGTGACAAGTGGTTCATACGATGATAATAAAAGACTACCGTACTCAACAGAATGCCCCCGACTGTGATGCAGCTCTAGAATGAACTGCACCCATTCTCTCCGGTGCTTACCTATCAGCAGGCGCAGAAGAACGCGCAGAACGACATACCCTAAAAACAGGAGACTGACCCACGCCTTAACAGCTACCGTTCCCATAGTGATCCTTCACCAGCGGTAAGGAATTCGGTTTTTAAATTTTACCTGCTGAATATGCTCCGCCTCCTATGTCTCTGTACCAGAACCCACTCCAAGGCCCAGACCCACCTGCGCGCAAGCTCTACCGGATGCTTACGCCAGAGTACCCTTCTTAGGGGGAAGGTGTGGTAAGTGATGTACGTCCACGTGAGGCTCTTGTTGGTAGATAAGAAGTGCTTTCTGTCCCATGTATCTCGTAAATGTTTTAAGGGCATCTCTAGTAGCCTGAGCTCCAAGCCCAGACTCTTAAGCCGCTCCCTAATCTCTACAGCCTCCGCGCCTCTCCGCGGATGCCTCTCATCGTAGCCACCAGCCCTGAAGAAGTCCTCCCTGTTCAGAATTAGGATATGGGGGGCATCAGCCCAGAAGAATATCCCCTTCCCATCAAGACATCTTTTAATGTAGTTATGCAGGTCGCTGAAGCTAAACTCCGCATCATCGTCAATAAAGCATAAAACATCCCCCCTCGCCACCGCTGCACCGATGTTTCTGGTTCGGCTGGCGTTTCCCCACCTATCCCTTACAACTATAAGCTCACCACCCATTGACATCAAAGCCTGCTCGTCAGGAAGCGACGCTAAAGTAGGCGGAGAGTCAACAATAGTGGGGACGATTATCGAGAACTCTCGTTTCATCGCATGAAGGCCGTTCACCCTTCACACTTAAGGTTTCTTGCCAACCCGGCCCGCCAATACATCTCGATAGACCCTATCCAGCCTTCGGTACACCTGGTCCGGTCCAAAGTTCTCCAGCGCCAACGATCTCCCGGCCTTCTCAAAAATCTCCCTTATCGAAGGCTCAGCATATAGACGGCGGATAAGTCCGGCTAACGCCGTATCATCGCCGGCGGGGAACAGTAGTCTCGGCACGCCTCTGCCCAACACCTCCCTAGCCCCCCAAGTCTCACTCGCCACCACGGGCAGTCCATATAGGAGCGCCTCAACTAAGACAATGCCAAAACTCTCCTCAGAAGAGGCAAGAACAAAACAGTCCGCCGCAGAGTAGTATGCCCCGACGCGGCTGCCGTGGACCCACCCCTCAAACCTGACAACACCCTCCAATCCCAGCTCCCGTGCCAGCCCCTCAAGCTCTCTCCGATAAGGCCCCTCACCCACAACCATAACCCTCAGACCAGGAATATCCCTCAACTGGGCCGCGGCCCTAAGCAGTGTCTGAACGCCCTTCTCAGGTACGAGCCTGCAAACAGTAAGGACCACAAACTCGTCATCGCCTACCCCGATAGCCCTCCTAGCAGCATCTCTGGGAAAAAACTCGTAGTCATCCGGCTCGATAAAGTTTGGTACCACCTTGACCCGTGACGCATCAATCCTGAATTTTTTCCTGAGAAACTCTGCCTCAGAGGAATTGAGAGGGAGTAGCCTATCGGCCATCCTGAGCGTGAAGATTTTTCTCATCCATACTTTTATACCGAGGCTCGGGTATATGCCCTGTGCCTGAGCAACGAGCGGTATGCCGAGAAGACGGCACAGGGGAGCCACGAAATCGAAAATATTGCTATAGTAGCTAAAACAATGAACTAAATCGAAGTCCCGCAGGACTTTGACGAGAGCTCTAGCGCTGCTCAGATACCTAACCCCCTTGATGCCCCTCAGCGGTATCAGAACTATCTCGTGTCCCCAGACGTGCCCGTAAACCTCGACATCGTCCACGCTGCGTGAAAAGATCAGGAGTCTGGACTTCCACGGCCCCTTGTTGAAGAGTCGTGCATACTTGTGCTCATAGCCAAAATGCCTCGGATAAGACTCACGGCTGATGCCGAAGCGGCCCAAGTCCTCGATAACGTGAGTATGCAGAAAAGCAACCCTCATCTGACAAACAAATATACAGCCCCCATTAAGGCTTTTCCCGAGACACGTGCCAACAGTATCAATCATAATCCCAGCGCACGATGAGGAGAGACACATAGAAAGATGCATACAGTCCCTGATAACACAGGACTACGAGGACATAGAGATAATAGTCGTCGACAACGGGTCCCGCGACAAAACCCCCGAAATCGTGGAGAGATACGTGAATAAATATGCTGGCAAGGTAAGGCTGCTCAGGCTTGAGCAGAACCTAGGACCCGGCGGTGGCCGGAACATAGGGGCCGTGAGCGCCAGAGGAGACATTCTAGTTATGGTAGACGCCGACATGTTCTTCCCACCCGACTACATCGGCAAGCTTATAGGCCCCATACAGCGTGGACCGGCCCTTCTGGCTACACACTCCATCGAATACGTGGCAAACACAGATAACCCTTGGGTCAAGGTGCAAGGCCAGACCGTGAGGGGGCAGCGGGGCCGCGCAGGGGAAGTGTTTAGAGCAGTCAAGAAGGAGTTCTTCATCCGGCACGGAGGCTTCGACCCCCGCCTCCACTATCACGACGACAGGACCTTCTTCTACAAGACAGGCGCCAAGGCAGTCGTGGTTGAGGACGCATACTGCTACCACAACAACCCAGACACAGCCAAAGAGATATTCAGAAGGAACTACTGGATAGGCAGGACATACCTCGCCATAGAGTACCATGAACACGGTGTGAAAGGACTGCTCCGTGCTCTAACCATAACGCTGGTCAGGCTGATAGATATTGTTGCGTTACCCTCGATCGCCGTATGGGCTGTGCTCCAGCCCGTAGTTCCTATTCTCAATGCGCTGCTCCCGGCCCCCGCCATAGTCTTCGTCGCCTCGACAGTTAGAATGAAAATAGTAAAAGTTGAAAATCTGAGGGAGAGGGTGGTGCTCAGAACCGTATACGCCCCCCTCTACAGAATAATACGTGCCGCCGGACTATTGACAGGGATCTTAACATCCCTAATCTTCGGCCTCCGCGTCACACGTCGCGGATCCATCCAAGGGTCCTAGAGCAAACACGCAGTGGGCTAGCTCCAGGTCAGGCACCCGCGGGGTGAGGCTTGGCTACGCGGCAGTATCCTCCGCTCAATACCCGGTATGTAGTTGCGTTAGCCGGAGCCGTCGAAATCGCTTCTGTGGAAGACAATTGTGGGATGTGCTGGACAGGCAGGTCAGTAACAACTCTCGGCCGAGATTGCAGCAGCCTAGCGGTCTGGAGACTATTTATAAGGTATGCCCGTAACGATAAGTTAGATACTATGGTGGAAAGGAGCAGGGACTGGCTCGACCAGGCTGATAAGGATCTGGAGCACGCCAAAAGTGATCTGAAGTCAGGCTTCTACGAGTGGGCATGCTTCTCCGCACAGCAGTCTGCCAAGAAAGCTGTAAAGGTGGTCTTCCAGAAGCTGGGTGCTGAGGCCTGGGGCCACTCAGTATATGACCTCCTCGTAAGCCTGAGGGAAAAGCTAAACATTGAGGAGAGGGTGCTGGAATATGCGTTGGAGCTCGACAAGGCCTACATACCCACGAGGTATCCAAATGCGCATCCTTCACTCTCACCTAGGAGAAGATACACTAAGAACGAAGCCGAGAGGCTCATAGGTTACGCGGAGGTGATACTCAACTATTGTAAAGATCTACTATCCAAGATATAGCAGAGAGGAGATCGTCGAGAATGTTAGAAAAGACATCGAGCCAATACGTAGTGAGGCCGGTGTAGTGAGGGTCGTGTTATTCGGTTCCTACGCCACCGGCAAACAAACCGCGGCGAGCGACATAGACTTACTAGTCGTAATAGACACGAGGTTGTGCGACAAGGACAGCGCCTACAAGCTCATCAGAAGACACCTAAAAATCAGAATGGTCGAACTGCATGTTATATCTAGGGAAGAATACCGATTGATGGGCGGGTCGAGGTGGATAAGGACAATAGAAAAGGAGGGAAGAACAATAATATCCGATGAAGCGTCACCCTAGCCCAAACAATCACTGTCTCATATTCCCCGCGGCAATGGTTTAACTCTGCCACGATAGCAATTCTGTGACATTGTTTGAAGGTCTGGGCTGAAGGTACACAGGTGCTATTCAACTATCTCCCAGTCAGCCTCCCCTAAAACCGTGACCCGCTCAGCGTCATAGCCACCCCTCAAAACCCAGTAGAGCATGGCTACAGTGAGTGCCGACGATTTAGCTATCGAGAAAGGAGCGGTGATAGGGTATAGGAGCAGGCGGCCTAGCCCTACAGAGCGCCGGGAGTAAGTGGCGTAGCCGACAGCGACTATTAAGATGAGCGGAATGGGTGTGAGCCAAGCAAGCAATGCTGCAACCAGAACAGAATCCCAGTACAGAGCACTTCTAAGTGCCCTCCGAGCCAGCCGGTTCTTCAGGAAGAGCTTGGCCTCCGATAGCGCACCCCTGAAGAAATACTTTCTGAGCTCCTTTAGGGAATACTTTCTCAAGTGCTTCAGTATGACGGTGGCGTCGAAGAGGCACACGTAGCCGCTACGCGTTGCGCGCCTCCCCCAGTCAAGATCCTCGATGAACATAATATCCTCGTCAAAGAAACCGACCTTTTTTACGGCCTCGAGATCAACCAGGCAGGCGGAAGTGTTACACGCCTCGCCAACGGTAACTCCCTTTGTAGGCTCCCTCCGGGCCTTCATCCAACGAGTCTTGCGCCTCTCCAGCCAGTCCAGGTTCTCGTAACCCACATCCCACACGGCGCTGACGGAGAAGACGGGTTTATCCCCGCGGTACACCTTCATCAGGCCTATAAGTCTCTTGAGAAGGCCCGAATCGGCAATTATATCGGACTCGATGAAAGCGAGGTATTTAGCGCCAGACTCTAGCGCTATGAGTAGGCCTATGTTCCTGAGTCTCGGCGGAGCGCCCCTGGCTCTTACGAGGAGTAACTGCATGTATTGTCGTCGCCTCTTCTCCAGCCAGTCCCTAACGTATTCGAAGGCTCCGTCTCTCGAATAGTTGTCTATCATTACAAGCATCAGTTTCTCCTTAGGGTAGTCGAGGCCCTCGATGGATTTTAGGGCCTCAACCAATGCCCCTCCCTTCAAGCTGTGGAAGAGTGTGCATATACAGATGTTTGGAAGCTCCTTCAATACACTTAAATCCGCTCCAATCGCCTCCCGGCTGGGCATGGAGGGCTCCCCTAGAGTACTGCTAGTCATTCTTAACCATAACTCGCTGGAGAAGATGGGTTGCCAATCGCTCAGCTTCATCAGGAGCATAGCGTCGACTGACTACCCTAACCTCGAGATTGTTGTCGTGGACAACGGCTCTACCGACGGCAGTGACGTTTTGATCGAGGAGGAGCTGGGGAGGCTAGGCAGGGGGCGGGTGGTGAGGTCGGGGAGAAACCTTGGCTACGCCGGGGGAAATAACTATGGTTTCAAGCTCTTCGGGAGCGGCACAAAATACGTCGGGTTCCTAAACAACGACATTGAGGTCGAGCCCGACTGGCTCTGGCGGATCATAGATGTTATGGAGCATGATGAGAGGATTGCGGCGGCCCAGCCGATGATACTGCAGCTGAATAGGCGGGAGCTGTTGGACAGTCTAGGCGGACTCATAGACAGGATAGGGAGGGCCTACGATGTCGGCAGCTCCCTTGCGCCACCCAGGGGTCTCAGAAACCCAGTGGAGGTTTTTTACGCGAGGGGAGCAGCCATAGTGTTTAGGAGCGACGTCTTCCGGAGGCTCGGGGGCTTCGACGAGGATTACTTCATCTATTACGAGGAGACTGATCTCTGCTGGAGGGCTAGGTTGCTTGGATACAAGGTCGTCACAGTCCCCACCGCTAAGGTCTACCATCTCGGGGGAGGCACGTCAGGCGGCGCGACGCCTCACACAATATACCTGCGAAGGAGGAACCAACTCGCAACCCTGATCAAGAACTATTCGCTGGGAAACGCCATCATATACTCCTCAATCCTTACAGCAATGTTCCTCGCATCAGCGGCGAGGAGGTCGATATCCCCAGATTACAACCTTGTCTCCCGCGCTATATTTTCGGCAATCCTCTGGAACATCCGCAGCTTTAGGAGGACGTTGGAGAAGCGTGCAACCATACAGTCCGAGAGAATTGTGCCGGACCGTATTGTCTCGCGGCATATGCTTGGGATCCTCGAGTACAGCCGGCTTGTCAAGTATCTTCCGAAGGCGTACTAGTGTGGCCTCAGTAGCTCGCAGAGCATGCCCGCGGTCCTCACGCTCTGTCTGAGCACCTCCATGCCCGCCATGATGCTTCTCTCGCCAAGTGTCAGGTGGCTTAGCCCCATATAGCGCCTTAAATAGTGGAGGTAGATCACGGCCTGTAATGGTGGCTGAAAGAGGACAGCTGTTAGCAGGATGTTTTTTGGGGTGCCTAGAGGGGAGAGGTCTGGATGCTTCCGAGCTATGTGCACGTAGCTCCTTCCGTACCTGAAATTCGTCTCCCAGAAACGCGCCCTCTCAAGATGCTTGACCTCGATGGGCAGGTATGCGATCCTGTAGCCAGCCTTCCTTAGCCTGAAGCTCACGTCGCTGTCCTCCTTAGCGAGCCTGAAGTAGTGATCGAATCCGCCAATTTTCTCGAGGGCCGACCTCCTAAACATCGTACACGCAGTGTGTAGTGCGACAGCCTCAACTGGGTAGCAGGGCTCAGCCAAGTGGAGGTGGATCGCGAGGTTCTTCGCCTGAAAGGCGGCCAGCCAGCCACCCTCCATCATCACGGGCCTAAGCTTCGCCCCCAGCGCACCTACCCTAAGATCCGTCTCCATAATCCTCATACCCTCAGACAAGAAGCGTGGCTCCAGTAGAACATCGCTGTCCAGCATCACCACATAGGGCGCTGTGGTAGCTCTCCAGCCCAGATCCCTCGCGTAACCGAGCCCTCTCCCCCTATCATGTATGACTTTGACGGAGAGAGAGTTAGAATACGACTCAACGATGTTGAGCGTCCCATCGGTTGAGCCTCCATCAACAACAACCACCTCGCACAGCCAGTCTGAAACGCGTCTCAATGCGTCAAGAACCAGCCCGATAGTCCTGGCAGAGTTACGTGTTAGGATGACGAATGACGCGGCCGCCAAATCCTATAAGGAGACAGACTTAAACACTATATGACCCTTAAACCCAGAACTGCTGGCCAAGCGTCATCACGGCATAGACGCGCTTAGCCTCCTCGCATAGCTGAGCATTACTCGGACTCCTCTTATGAAGAGATGTGGTCTAAAAAAATTATTTCTTTCTGCGTCCTCTCATCTCTTCACGAAGCTTCTTTGTCTCCTCCCATCGTATGGTCAGGGTCTCGGGATCTATCACAACTCCATATATCTCGCGAGCGTCTTTTATGCTTATGTACTCGTTTTTAACATCCATCCGGACCAGCTCAGGATCGCGGTCAAGAGGATCGCCCCATCCTCCACCCCCACCGGACCGCAAGCTTACTAGATCACCCCTCGTGAGCCTCACCGCCGCCACTTTTCTCACGACGCGTGGCTCCTCGCCTTGCTTAAAGATCACGCAGTAGTTTGATGTTCCGTTTGTGCCTCCGTCGACACCCCACGGCGGGAATTTGTTTCTCCCTATTGATACTGTGAAGTAGGCCTCGCTGCACAGCACCCTATAGTCCTTGATAACCCCGAATCCACCTCTATGCTTCCCGTGCCCAGTGCCGCTCTCCACGTTTAGGCAGAACCTCTCCACAAGAATCGGCATATGCTTCTCGTAGACCTCGTTCGACGCGATGTAGGTCTCTCCGTCTCCACACGCTACCAATCCGCTCTCGCCATCCATGTCGTATCCTGCTCCCCAGCCGCCGGGTTGTGGCTCGACTATGGCGAAAGGCTCTCTAGTCCGGTCATCGACCCCGCCCAGAATGGTTGCTAGTATTGATAGGAAGTGTCCCGCCGTAAGTTTGTCAGGCACGTGGGGGGCTAAGGCTTTCCACACCAGGTCAGTTGAGTAGGCCATCGATTCCCAATAAGTCGAGGTGGGGGCAGGCTTGACTGGATGGAAAACAGACCCCTCTGGCGCAATTACCTTTAACGGTCTGAAGTATCCGCCGTTCAGATGCACATGAGGGTCTGTTACAGCCATATAGGTCTCTCTTACTCCTGAAACCGTTGCTGCAAATGGCGAGGCTATAGAACCCCTAGCCGTGCCACTTCCGGTGAAGTCTGCGACAAACTCGTTATCAGTAATCGTAACCTTAACCCTTACGTAGACAGGCTCATCAGACAATCCATCGTCGTCCACATAATCCTCTGCCACGAAGACTCCCTTAGGAAGCTTTCGAATATTAACTTGAGCTAGCTTAACCCCATCCTCTATTATCTTCTCCATAGCGTATTTCACGCTTTCGAATCCATATTTTTCGATCAATTTCTCAATTCTCCTGGCTGCGACCTTCATCGACGCTACCTGTGCCTCCATGTCTCCGAGGGTATGCTTCGGCAGCCTCGAATTCTCAAGAATTATGTCAATCACGTCTCTATTTGGTTTACCCTCGACGTATAGCCGCACATTTGGTAGCATTAGCCCTTCCTGATAAATATCGGTTGAATCGGAGGTCCAGCTCCCGAAATGCATGCCTCCCACTTCGCTCCAGTGCCCCTTATTGAGGATCAGGGATAGGAGTTCGCCTTTATAGAAGACGGGCATTGCCAGGGTTACGTCATTCAGGTGAGTTCCAGAATTGTAAGGCACGTTCAGTGCGTAAACGTCGCCGGCCTTCATGTCTTCTCCCCATTTCTCGATAACTTCTCTTGCAACGAAGTCTAGGACGCCCGAGAATCCTGGGACACCAGGCGCCTGTGCGATTAGCTCTCCTTTCGAGTCTGTAATCCCCACCGCATAGTCCAACACTTCGTAGATAACTGGGCTCATAGCCGTCCTTCCGAACGCATAAAACATCTCCTCATTGGCGGTAATCAGCCCATTTCGAATGATCTCAAGCGTGAAGAGATCCTTGTTACTCATCCTACTCACCCCTCAATAAAACGATGTTACCATACCTATCGACAATAGCCCTCTGCATGTTAAGTACAAGGATAGTTGAGGTGGGATCTTCAATTATCGCCGGGCCTTCTATACTTAAGAGTGGGGAAAGTTTCTGCTTTGCATAAACAGTGACCGTGGTGTCATCACCGTTCACATATATCTTCCTATCACCTATTACCGCGTCTTCGGGATCCTCAGCCGTATTCTTCAACTCCTTCAACTGGATCTTGCCCACCCTGAACTCGCCGACTACGTGGAAATTGACTATTTCTATTGGGCTGTCAAGCCGGAAGGCATATTCTCGCTCATGATAATCATGGAACCGTGCCTGAATAGTTTTTAGCGCATCGGCGTCTATCTTTGTAGACGGTATCGGGACTTTCACCGTGTGTTCCTGCCCGTAGTATCTCATATCGGCGTACCTATGGGTCACGATATCGGTTGTCCCGACCTCCTCTTTAAAGATCTTGACAATTCTCTCCTCGAGCATCGAGTAGATCTCGTCTATCCGCCTTGCCGCGTCATCACTGTCAAGCCTTATGAGCTCCGTTAAAACGAGGTCGTGTCTGATGTCTGTACAGAGCATACCCCACGCACTGAATACCCCTGGGGGAATTACCGGCACTATTGTTCTCTTAATCTCTAATTCTTCCGCGATGAAGGGGGCGAACATAGGACCGGAGCCACCGTGCGCAATCAAGGTGAAGTCTCTCGGGTCATAGCCCCTCTGCACCGATACAACCCTAATAGCATAGGCCGCGTTCTCGTTTGCCAGCTTTATGATACCCTCCGCCGCGTCGTTCACCTCGATGTTATAGTGATCAGCTATCTTCTTAGTTGCTTTTTCTGCACGATCCCTATATATTCTCATCGCGCCGCCCAGCAAATACTCTGGATTTATCAAGCCGTTTACGACGTAGGCATCAGTAACGGTCGGCTCCTCACCACCTTTACCATAACAAGCGGGTCCTGGATAGGCACCCGCAGCCCGCGGCCCAACCCTTAGGTTTCCGATCTCGTTAATCCATGCGATGCTTGTACCACCATTACCGATCTCGAATATATCGATTATTGGCACGCGGACTGGATACCCTGAGGAGAAGCGCGTCTTCTCAACGTTGTAGTTTGTATGCACTCTGGGGGACAAGTTTTCGACCAAGCTTGCCTTCGTGGTCGTACTTCCACCATCTAAAACAATGACGTTTCGTTCCCCTATCAGGCTAGCCAGATATACGCCCCCTGTAACGCCCGCAGCGGGGCCGGACTCGATTGTGTAGATGGGGTACTGCTTCGCGAAGTCGAAGGTAGCCACACCGCCGCTCGAGAGTGTAACGAAAGGCTTCTTTCTAAACCCGCGTTTCGCGAATTCCCTCTCAAGTGTGTCGAGATATCTCTCAAGCTTCGGCTTAACGTAGGCGTTGAGCACTGCAGTGGATGTCCTCTCAAACTCCCTCCACTCCCGTGTTATCTCGTGTCCGAGTGTGATGGGGAGATCGGTGATCTTTCGCGCTATCTCGCCGGCTCTTCTCTCATGCTCCGGATTCGCGTACGAGTTGATGAAGCTTATACATAGACTCTCTACGCCCTCCTTAAGTAGCCTCTTCACCACCTCCTCGACTTCTTTCTCATTCAGCGGCCTCAGAATGGTTCCGTCCGCCATCACCCGCTCGTCAACTTCTAGCCTCAGATACCTAGGGACAAGAGGGGTCGGCTTCTTATACCTGAAATTATACATGTCGGTCCTGTTTGATCGCTGCAGCTCTAAAACATCCCTATACCCCTTCGTAGTCACGAGGCCGACCTTCGCGCCCTTCTTCTCTATTATGGAGTTTATCACTAGGGTTTGTCCGTGGATTATTGAAGATACTTTTGAAAAATCTATCTTACTTTTTACGATGGTGTTAACTACACCGATAGCAGGGTCTTGAGGTGTTGTCTCATCCTTCACCCATATAAACTCGCCCGTTTGATCATCGTAAGCGACAAGATCTGTGAACGCACCACCGATGTCTATTCCCACCCGATATACCATGTTGATATCGAGCCACGAGACGCTTGGCCATATATAAATGTGCTTTGCCGTGACTTACTTACAAGCCCGTATACCCGTATAGATACTTTTATATACCGCTAACAGGCTATTAGACCCGTTATGAGCCGTAGTGAAAAATCATCTAATAGAAAAAACTGGAATAGCCGTTCCGGGATAAGTAAGACTGTCACAGCCTCGGTTGTTGTAGTAATCGTCATCGCAGCCGTCGTGCTGGTACTGTTAACCATGCAGACCCCGCTCAGTATGGTCGTCACCACAACCACGGAGACCACAACTATCGCACCCCCGCAAGAGAGGCTTCTTCGAGTATCCTTTGCCAACGTACCGTACATGGATCCGGCTGTAGGATCTGATGAGGCTAGTTCAGTATATTTTGTCAACGTATATGACACGTTGGTGTATCCTACTAAGGAGGGGAACGTAAAGCCACACGTAGCCGAGAGATGGGATGTCTCTAGCGACGGTATGACTTGGACCTTCTACCTTAGGAAGGGGGTGAAATTCCATAGTGGTAGAGAGCTGAAGGCCGAAGATGTTGTCTTCTCGTTGAGAAGGATGATAGTGATAGGCGAAGGATATGGGTATTTGTTCAAGCCGTACGTCGATCTGGACAAGACAAGAGCCGTCGACGACTATACAGTCCAAATCTCCCTGTCTAAGCCTTTCGGCCCATTCCTACTTACACTACTACGGCTATACATCGTTGACAGCGAATTAGTGCGGAGTCACATCGCCGAAGGGCCATACGGAGATATGGGAGACTACGGGAAGAACTGGCTAATGTCTGGGGAGGCTGATGCAGGGTCAGGGCCGTACAAGCTCCAAGAATTTAAGAGAGGCGAGTCGGTAACCCTAGTAAAATTCGATGGGTACTGGGGTGAGACGGCACCTAATTCGCCAACCAAGGTGATAATGTACGGTTTCACCGAGCCCACCACGATAAGGANTATGATGGAGAAGAGGGAGTTGGAGGTTACGGATCAGTGGCAGCCCCTCGAGAACTATGAGGCTATGAGTAAGATACCTGGTGTTAAGATAGCTCAGGTCCCCCAGGCTATGGTCTTCTACATCATGCTCCATACGAGGAAGCCACCTACTGACGATATTCACGTCAGGAAAGCAATAGCTCTGGCATTCGACTACGAAACAGCGATCAAAGACATAATTCCTTACGAGAAAAGACCATCGGGCCCTGTGCCTAGCATACTGCCCGGTGCGGACCCCACATTGAAGCCGATCGAGAGGAACATCCAGGCTGCCATGGAGGAACTCAAGAAGTCGAAGTACTGGGGCCAGCTGGACAACTATCCGATAGAGTTTTGGTGGATCGCTGAGGTACCATGGGAGGAGAGGGTCGCTTTGCTTTTCAAGGCAAACATGGAGGAGATTGGGCTAAAGGTCAACGTAGTGAAGGTTCCATGGCTCTCAGTAGTCGAGGGCATGACGAAGATGGAAACCACCCCTAACGCTGTCTCCATCTTTGTTGTCGCCCACTACGCTGAAGCCGGGTCAATCCTGTCATCAAGGTATCACTCACACTCTACTGGCACGTGGGAACAGGGTGAATGGCTAATGAATCCGGAGATAGACTCATTGATAGAGGACGCCCTCGCGACTGTCGATTATAACAAGAGGCTACAGAAATATTACGAGGTGCAGAGGAAAATAGTTGAGCTCTACCCATCTGTATATGTCTATGAACACGTCGTGCTTAGAGCATACCAGTCAGCATACGTGGACTACCCAGCCGCGAGGGGGGAGATAATTCCGATAGCGGAATACGAGTTAGACTTCAGGTGGTTCCAAGTATATCCCGAGAAAATACCGAAGTAGTGATGAGGATTGTTCGGTGATTGTTTATGAAGATTCTTTTC
The DNA here is from genome assembly GCA_000494185.1 of Candidatus Calditenuaceae archaeon JGI OTU-3. The sequence goes on from AWOC01000017.1 coordinate 17,311, forward strand.
ATTAACCCTATAGGCATAAATATTTTTGACAATCCGATGCTCAAATATCTGGAAGACTTTAAGCGAGATGATACTGTTCTTCGGGTCTCATCATTTGAGGCTGGCCCAAGACACCTTGAATACTACTCTTACGACGCCATCGTGGTGCCGCGTATACTGAGAGAGGTAAAGAGGGCGGAGAAGGATGGTTTTGATGCATGCGTTATAGGGTGTTTCTATGATCCAGGCTTGAGGGAGGCGAGGGAGATAAGCAACTTGGTAGTGACAGCGCCCCTCGAGTCATCAGTAAATGCCGCCTTGTCTCTCGGGGACAAGTTCTCAATAATTGTTGGGAGGAAGAAGTGGATTCCACTGATGAGGAGCAGGGTGAAAGAGTATGGCTTGGAGGACAGATTAACGTCCTTCAAGGATATCGAGATGGGCGTCCACGATCTGCATAAAGACGAGAGGGAGACCACCCGCAGGCTATACAGCGTAATTGAGGAAAGCATTAAAGAGGGCGCCGAAGTCATCATACTTGGCTGCACGGCGTTTTTTGGCTTTTTCAGGCTTGTACAAGAAAAGTACAGGATCCCCGTGATAGACCCTGTAATAGCGGCCTTAAAGCACGCCGAATACTTAACAGAGCTTAAGGAGCGTTGCGGTTGGGGTCAGAGCCGAATATACACGTACGAGAAGCCCCCCGAGTCAGAGGTCCGGGAATGGGGCCTCGAAGAGCTGCTCTGAAGGCCGTAGTTACATAATTTTTAAAATCTACCCCCTATACGAGGTGAGCTAGTGCCAGGAAGCACCGCGATCAGCCCCAACATCACCCCAGTAGGGACAACTAGGGAGAGAACGATAGATATTAGGAAAAACGCGTACCTAAGCCCAAATATTACGCGGCTCAGAACATCTCTGCCATACATGTCGGTTCCTAGGAGGTGTTCAAGGGACGGGGGCTTGTAAGCATCTTTAAATCCTATGTATAGACCGGCATGGTGCGGGTATGGAGCAACGAAATCAGCAAAGATAGCTGCTAAAAGCAATATAGCGACCATCGACAAACCTACTATGGAGAGCCGACTTTGCTTGAACCGATACCATATTCTCTTCCAGTTCTCTCGCCTGATGCTTCTCTCCAAGTCCTTGAAAGCAATGCCAGCAACCTGGTCTCCCGTCAGGGTTGTTCACCTCCTATGCCTAACCCGGGGATCCAGATAGGCCACTAAAAGATCAATGACTATGGAGGCCAGAGTGTAGGCAAGGCCTATAACTAGGACGACACCCACTATTGCGTTCAAGTCTTTTCTCAGCATTGCCACGACCCCGTAGCGTGAAAGCCCGGGCCAATTGAATATCAATTCAACTAAAAACGCGTTTCCAAGGATTGACGCCGTGTCGAGCGCCATTATTGTCAGCGTAGGTATCATGGACGGCTTAAGCGCGTATTTAAAGAAAATGATCGTCGAAGGAATTCCGTGTGAATACATGTTCAAGACATAGTCTTTGCCGATGTTCTCTATAAGATTTGCCCTGAGAATACGTGCCTCCTGGGCTATCGACCCCAAAGCAAGCGAGAGAGAAGGAATAATAAGGTGGCGAATACCATCTATAAAGGCTGGCAGGTTGCCGGTTACTAGTGAATCGATTGTTACGAGACCGGTTATTCTAGGAACACTGATACCCACACTCAACCTACCATAAGCAGGTAATAGGTCGAGCCAATTAGCGATTACGAGCTGCAATATTATCGCCCAGACGAAGGATGGGATCGCTATAGCTACGTAGGTGAATATCCTTACTGAGTTATCGATTATGGAGTTCGGTTTCCTGCCGGCGAGAACACCTAATGCAAATGCGCCAACGAAGTCTATTATGAGCGTGAAGACTATTAGTTCAACCGTCGCAGGCAGGAACTCGACGATATCCACTGCTACATCTCGGAAGGTCACAAGCGAGATTCCGAACCTACCTTGAAGTACATCAGCCAACCAATAGTAATACTGAATATAAAGTGGCTCATGGAGTCTGAGCGCCCTGCGGTATTGTTCGACAACTTCCTCTGGGGCCCTAGGTCCTAAAGCAAGTCTGGCCGGATCCCCAGGCAGGACGCGAGCGAGAGTAAATATTAGGAGGGAGATACCAAGTAGAGTGACGAGACTCACGGCCAGTTTACGTATATAGTAGTTGCTTGCTATGGATGATGTGAGGCCCTTGAGCCTGCTCGCAGTGCTTCCTGGCACTAGCTCACCTCGTATAGGGGGTAGATTTTAAAAATTATGTAACTACGGCCTTCAGAGCAGCTCTTCGAGGCCCCATTCCCG
>AWOC01000018.1 GCA_000494185.1 Candidatus Calditenuaceae archaeon JGI OTU-3
GGGTTGCTATACGCGTCCGAGACCCTTGTACTCTCAAACCGCTGACCACTCACCTCATCCACGAACCCCCCGTCGATCAGCCCCGCCTTCAGGAGCTTCTTCAGAATCAGAGGCGCTCCGCCAACCCTGTCCAGGTCCATCATGACGTATTCTCCCGCCGGCCTCATGTTGAGTATGTAGGGGGTTTTGCGGGAGATCTCGTCGAAATCATCGAGCGCCAGCTTTACCCCCGCCTCGTGAGCTATCGCCAATAGGTGGAGGACGCCATTTGTCGATCCTCCCGAAGCCATGAGAACAGTTATCGCGTTCCTGAAAGCCTCGTAGGTCAATATGTCGCGCGGCTTAATACCATTCTCCAAGAGGTTTCCCAAGGCCTTCCCAGTCTCGTAGGCATATATCGCTCGCCTTGACGACGTTGCTGTGGGGCTAGAGCTTCCGAGAAGCGCCACCCCTAGAGCCTCACTCAGCAGCGCCATCGTGTTTGCTGTGAAGAGGCCCGCGCAGGCCCCATATGTAGGATGAGCGGCCAGTTCTACCTGGAGCAGCTGCTGCTCCGAGATTTTCCCCGAGATGTACGCCCCAACATACTCGTGGACATCCTCTATCGTTACTTTCTTGTCACCTATGAAGCCAGGCTCTGCCGACCCACCATACATGTAGATGGAGGGCCTGTTTATCCTCGCCATAGCCATAATAAGGCCCGGCTGTGTCTTATCACAGCCACCAATCGCCACGAACCCGTCGTATGCGTGGGCCACTATCTGCGCCTCAACACTGTCGGCGATTAACTCCCTACTGATTAGGCTATACCTCATACCTGGCGTACCCATCGAGATGTTGTCGTTCACCACAATAGTCGGCATCGCTAATGCGGCGCACCCCGCCTCACGCAGACCCTGTTTAGCGTAGCCCACCAAGCCGAGCGTGTGGAAGTTGCATGGGCCCGACTCGCTCCACGCTGTAACTACCCCTACAAGAGGCTTCCCTATGTCGCTGGGGTCTAGTCCAACAGACCACAAGAAAGACCTATGAGGACTGTTAAGTATTCCGGCAAATCTCTCGGTACTGTACTCAGCACCCTTTCTAGAGCCCTGCATCAAGCATTAAGCGGGCCGACGGGATATATAAAAGACTTCGCAACACGTCCCCGATTAATAGGGCCCAGCGTGGACATCTAGGGCTTAATAATAGGAGAGCCATAGCGTCTATGGTTGTGGTGTGGAGTCCAATGGGCCAGGTTTATCCCTGTATAGTTGGTGGTGAAAAGGTCTATTCCCCTACTGGAGCCGTATTCAAGGACTTCAACCCCGCCGACTCGAGCGAGGTCTTGGCGGAGTTTCCCCTCCTTACGCGCGAGGAGGTGGCCCGGGCTATTGACTTGGCACAGGAGGCCCAAGTAAAGTGGGCCAAGATGCCTGCCCCTGAGAGGGGTAGGATACTTGTACGGGCTGCACAGATCATGGAAGACCAGGCCGAAGAGTTAGCGAAGACACTTACGAGGGAGGAGGGGAAGACTCTGAGCGAGAGCAGGGCTGAGGTCGGCCGCGCCATATCAATCTTCAGGTTCTACGGAGTCATGGGTTACAGGCTTCGCGGCGAGTTCGTCGCGTCAGCCGAGCATAACACGTATCTCTTCACGACGCGGGAACCGCTAGGCGTCGTCTCAATCATAACGCCTTGGAACTTCCCTATAGCGATACCCTCGTGGAAGATAGCTCCGGCCCTTGTCTGCGGCAACTCTGTGGTCTTTAAGCCGGCAAGCTATACACCGCTCATAGGCTATAGGATTGTGGAGGCACTCCACAAGGCCGGCCTGCCCCCCGGAGTACTGAACTTCGTGACAGGCGGCGGGGCCAGCATTGGGGCCGAGATGATTAACAATCCGAGAATAAGCGCTATCTCGTTTACAGGCTCTCTTGAAGTCGGTGAGGAGATACGTCGGATCGCTGCGGCTGGAAAGGGTGTGAGGGTCCAGCTTGAGCTTGGGGGGAAGAATCCGGCAGTGGTTCTCGCGGACGCCGACATAGATAGAGCCGTTGAGATGGTTGTGCGCGGCGCCTTCGGCCTGACAGGGCAGGCCTGCACCGCCACTAGTAGAGCCATAATTGAGGAGCAGATCTTTGACGAGTTCGTCAGGAAACTGGTGGAGCGTACGAGAAGGATTAGGGTAGGGAACGGTTTAGAGGACGGCGTGGAGATGGGCCCAGTCGTAGGCGAGAAGGAGTTGAACAAGATACTAAGCTACATCGAGGTAGGGGTCTCGGAGGGAGCTAAACTGATCTACGGCGGCCGGCGTCTTACCGATGGGGCTCTCTCGAGGGGCTACTTCGTAGAGCCAACCATCTTTAGCGACGTAACGCCAGACATGAGGATCGCTCAAGAGGAGATCTTTGGGCCTGTTTTAGCCTTGATGAGAGCCTCCAGTTTCGACGAGGCCGTCGAGCTGGCCAACAAGATAGAGTACGGATTGTCAGCCTCCATCTTTACGAGAAACTTACAGAGGGCTTTCGACTTCATAAGGATGATCGAGGCCGGAGTTGTGAAGGTGAATAAGCCTACTACGGGGTTAGAGCCTCAGGTCCCCTTCGGAGGGTTCAAGAAATCCAGCTACGGCATGATTAAGGAGCAGGGAGAGGCCGCGCTGGACTTCTACACGAAGGTCAAGACCGTGTATCTCAGCTACTGAGCACAGCTATCCTGTTCCTCAAAACACCTATCCTCTCTATCTCGATCTCCACCAAGTCTCCATCCCTCAGCGAGAAGTCGTCTGGGGGAACAATCCCGGTTCCTGTGAGGAAAACCGTGCCCGGCGGGACCGGGTTGTACCTCTTCAGAAAACCTACCAGCTCCTCTAGGCTTCTCTTCATGTTTGCGGTACTAACCTGACCCCTAAAGACCTCCTCAGCCCCCCTCCTGATCCTCATCTCAATCTTGAGGTTTCTCCAGTCTCCAATGCTTTCAGCCGGCACGATCGCCGGCCCTAGTGCACAGGAGCCGCGATAGATCTTCGCCTGCGGCAGATATAGGGGGTTCTCACCCTCTATGTCCCTGGCGGACAAGTCGTTACCTATGGTGAAGCCTGCTATCTCGAGGCGCGGCCCCAGAACAACGGCCAGCTCGGGCTCTGGGACTGACCACTTACTGTCGCCCCTGATGTAGGCCACTTCGCCTGGCCCAACGCATCTTGAGGGCGTGGCCTTGAAGAAGATCTCGGGCCTCTCGGCCTCGTATACCATGTCGTATATCCCCTTAGCCTTAGTCTCGTACTCGCGGGCCTCCCTGCTTCGTAGATATGTGACCCCCGCGCCCCAGACCTCGGGAGGAACGATCGGTATCAGTAGTTTCCCAGACCTTCCACCCGACTCTAGGGCAGAGTAGCTGAGGGTTCTCAGACGCTTACCCTTCTCGAGCCTTTCCCTGAGATACTGCGCTACGCTGAGTCCGCGTCCAGCTGCGTGCCTCACCAGCGCGAGGAACCCTCTACCGGAGCCGAAGCTAGCCTCGGGTAGGAGCGTTACGGTATCATCCGCGACGACCCCCAGCTTCCTCAAGTTTCCACCCAGCCTAACCCTCACGAGCCTCAAGCCGCCTAATGACCAGCGACAACTGGTATAAAAGCAGTTGCTGGGCGACGGACGGAGATTTTTGTTTCTCATCAAAATTAATATATGGGTGTCTCCCGCTGTGGGTAGAGAAAGATGGCGAGAGTTTATCTCACAGCATTTCTGATTGCTGCGGCACTGTTACTCTCGTTCGGAGTCCAGCTTGCTGAGCCCTTGCTGAAGACGGATTTAGGCGCGGGTCAGACCCATAGGCTCGAGTTTGTCTCTACTAAGCTCATCTCCAGCCTACTTACCGGCAGATATGGATTAGTCGCACGGGGCGAAGACCTAGTCATAAAAGCAGTCGAGCCGGCTAAAGAGGTTGGGAAGGTACTGAAGGAAGAGACTAACCGCGCCGCTACTATCCCGCCCCTGCTCCAGGCACCAGGCGCGGCGGGCGTACTAGTTCCCTTCCGCAGCCCAGCACCAGCCTTCAGCAGAAACATAATTATAACTAGGGACTTCAGCGGAGCGCCGATCCAAACTGAGCCTCACATAGCCGTGAATCCCCGCGACCCCCGGCACCTGCTCGTAGGCGTGATAGACTACAACTTTGGCGGTGTGAGCGCCTACGTCAGCTTTGACGGCGGCGAGACTTGGATAGGCCCGAGGCAGGTCAAGTATTCAAGGGATGACCTCGGGTCTGGTGGCGATCCAGTGGTTGCGTTTGATAGAGTGGGGAATGCATACTTCGCTCAGATCTCCCTCGACATAGAGGAGTTCAGGATAGGCACCGCAGTATCTTCCGAGGTCGTCTCAAGCATTGTAGTCTCTAAGAGCCTCGACGGGGGTCTAACCTGGTCAGAGCCAGTGTCGATGGCTCGTAGCGGCATATTCTTCAGGAATATCCAGTACGACGAGAGGGGTAGGTTGAGGGGTTCCATAGCCTTCACGTTTCTTGATAAGCCTTGGATGGCGGTCGGGCCCGATAGGGGAGACCCCACACGCGATGCGATCTACGTGACGTATACCGAGTTTGCAGTCGTCTGGGACATATTCTATATAGAGGAGCTGGTTTTCTTGGGAAACCCGAGACTTGAGACGGTGATTAAGCTGGTTAAATCCTCGACGGATTTCAGTGTGATAAGCCCACCCACCGCTGTAAGCCCTGTAGTAGTCAGGAGCTATGGAGACACGGGCCAGAGGCGGGTCGTTCAAGGCTCCCAGCCCGCGGTAGCGAGGGACGGAACAGTGTACGTAGCCTGGCTTGACACACTGGACGACGATAGCATGAGGGGGCTTGGAGAGATACGCGTAGCCAAGAGCGTCGACGGTGGTAGAAGCTGGAGTTCACCCACAAGAGCCGCCAGTTTTAACGAAGTGGCCTTCAACCCCCGGAACCTGGCCTTTAGGAACTGGGGCTCGTCCTTCCCACAGATCGCCACGGGCCCCGATGGAGAGGTCTATATAGTCTTCGCCGGGCGGCCTGCAGACAAGCCACTCGACGAGGGAGACATATTCTTCGTCAGAAGCCTTGATGGGGGAGCCACCTGGTCTCAACCACAGAGGCTGAACGACGACGAGACGAGTAGGCTGCAGTTTTTCCCTGCGATCGCCGTTGACCAGCGGGGAACTATACACGTGATGTGGGGCGACATGAGGGACGACCCCGTAGAGACAAGATACCACATCTATTATACGCGCTCGGCCGATAAGGGTGAGACATGGGGGTTCGTGGATGAGGTGAGTGGTCAGCGGTTTGAGAGTACAAGGGTCTCGGACGCGTATAGCAACCCCAACT
>AWOC01000019.1 GCA_000494185.1 Candidatus Calditenuaceae archaeon JGI OTU-3
GCCGGCGGGAGAATACGTCATGATGGACCTGGACAGGGTTGGCGGAGCGCCTCTGATTCTGAAGAAGCTCCTGAAGGCGGGGCTGATCGACGGGGACGTCCTAACAGTCTCGGGGAAAACTCTGGCCCAGAGCCTTGATGAGTATGCGCTCCCAAACGTCCCCCACGAACACATCGTAAAGGACCCCTCAAGACCAATAAAGCCCACGGGTGGGATAAGGATCCTCCGAGGCTCACTCGCCCCCGAGGGAGCTGTCGTGAAGGTGGCTGCAACAGGCGTCACCACATTCAAAGGGCCCGCGAAAGTATTTGACGACGAGGAGGACGCCTTCAGAGCCGTCCGCGATGGCGCCATAAAGGAGGGCGACGTCCTCGTGATCAGGTATGTCGGGCCGAAGGGAGCGCCCGGCATGCCCGAAATGCTCAGGGTCACCGCGGCTCTCGTGGGGGCCGGTCTGGGTGAGAGTGTGGCCATGGTTACTGATGGTAGGTTCAGCGGAGCTACTAAGGGCATCATGATCGGCCACGTCGCGCCCGAGGCTGCGGTTGGAGGCCCGATAGCGGTCGTCAAGGATGGAGACATGATACTTATAGACACGGAGAAAGGTGTTCTTGACCTACTGCTGCCGGAGGCGGAGATTGAGAGAAGGGTTAAGAGTCTGGTCCCGAAGCCTCCGAAGGCCACGTCGGGCCTGCTCGCCAAGTACGCTTCACTAGTGGCCTCAGCATCCATCGGAGCTGTGACACTGCCGAGGCTCTGACCATCCCGAGGCATGTACCGCATATCAGTCATCCAGGGAGACGGTATAGGGCCCGTCGTAGTCTCCCAATCCGTCAGGATACTCACTAGAGTGTTGGAAGGACTCGGAGTGGCATTCGAGCTAGTCGAGGCGCCCGCAGGTGACAAGGTAGCTGCTGAGAGTGGCGAGCCTCTCCCGAAGGACTCGATCCAAAGAATCGCCTCATCAGACGCCTGCCTCAAGGGGCCTGTCGGCGAGACGGCGAAGGACGTCATAGTGTATCTTAGGCAGAGGCTTGACCTATACGCCAACATAAGGCCATTCAAAACCTACGCTGGAGTTAAGACCTACTGGAGAGGCGTGGACTTCGTCATAGTGAGGGAGAATACTGAGGACCTGTATAGGGGCGTCGAGGACATTGGCCGGGACCACGCTGTCTCTCTGCTAGTAATCACGCGGAGGGGGACCGAGAGGATAGCACGGGTCGCTCTGGAGACGGCTATGGGTAGGCGTAGGAAGGTCACGGTCGTGCATAAGGGGAACGTCCTCGCCTCCTACAGATATTTCCGCGACGTTGCGACAGAGGTGCTGAACGGCTCCGGGGTAGAGGTGGATGAGATGTACGTCGATAACGCGGCCTACCAGATGGTGGTGAATCCCTCCGCGTTCGACGTCATACTCACACCCAACATGTTTGGGGACATTTTGTCAGACCTGGCCGCTGGTGTTACTGGCTCGATCGGTATAGCAGGCTCAGCCAACATAGGGGACCGCCACGGGATCTTCGAGCCTGTCCATGGGTCAGCCCCAGGCCTCGCCCCCTCGCTTGCCAACCCTATAGCTACAATTCTCTCGGCATCCTACCTGCTGAGCTGGCTTGGGGGGAAGAGGCGCGATGATAAGCTCTTGTCGGCGGGTAGGGCCATCGAGTCGGCCGTCTCGGAGCTCCTTGACAAGGGATCAGTTTTGACTCCTGACCTAGGCGGATCAGCTACCGGTCAAATGGTCGCAGACGAGATCTTGCGGATAGCCCTCGCCAAGCTCGGCCTATCCTGATGGCGCGCCTCATAGCCCTCTACACCGGAGGCAAGGACTCTACCCTCGCGGTTCAGAAGGCTCTCGAGGCAGGCCACGAGATAGCCATCCTACTTACCACGCAGCCATCGTCAGAGGATTCTTGGATGTTCCACACAGCCTGCCTCGGCGTCCAGCACATCCTTGCCAAGTCTATGGGGCTGGAGCACGCCTATGTGCAGGTAAGCGGCGAGAGGGAGAGGGAGGTTAAGGAGCTCGCCGACCATGTGGCGAGGATCGCCAAAGAGTATGGTGCTGACGGCATACTCAGCGGATCCATCGCGAGTCTTTACCAGAAGAGCAGGATAGACAGCATGGCAGCCAAACTCGGCCTACTTCACTTGGCTCCGAACTGGGGGGCCGAGCCCCGAGGGATATTAGAAGAGCTGCTCGCAAGGAGGTATCGGGTGATGATCGTCGCGGTCAGCACCGCTGGGCTAGGCCGCGAATGGGTTGGGAGAAGTCTGGACAGGGAAAGCGTCGACGAGTTGTTTAGGCTTTCCGAGCAATGGAGATTCAACCCTGCCGGCGAAGGTGGCGAATATGAGACCCTAGTGCTTGACGCGCCCATCTACAGGCTACCCCTCGGCGTTGAGTATACAAGGGTGTGGCTCGGAGACCGTGGGCATATTAAAATCTCCAGAGCCATGCTAGTCGAGAGGACCGCCTGAAGCCATTCCCAGTATCTCGAGGACGATATCGCGCGTGAGGCCCCAGACGACAACTTCTTCCCAGACCAACGCCGGAACCCTCCGCACCCCCTCCCATGTCTCTACAGACCTCTCCTCTTCCCTGAAACCTTTGAGGGGGACCCACCTGTAGTCGGAGAGCTCATCAGAGAGTCTCGCCTCCCGTTTCCCACGAGAGTAAACAACTAATGGGTGGATCCTTATACGTGGAACTATGGACGAGCTGCGGGGAAAGAGCCAGCCCACCAGCCTCATAGAGGATATATCGATTCCCGTCTCCTCAAGAACCTCACGCCTAGCCGTGTAGAGCAAGTCCCTATCGCCATCCCTCCAAAACCCCCCGGGAAGCGCCCAATTACCGCTCCAGGGGTCTCCCCGCCTTTCCGCTCTCCTGATCACAAGTATGTCTCCGCTGGATGTCAATATAGCTGCGACCGCAGCCTCTCCTATCCCACCGCTCGGGGCCTCCGCTCTAACGCGTTCTCTAGTTCTTTGGTCCACCGGAACCGCAGATTAGCTCTTGATGGAATGATATTTGAGGATGAGCTTTGCTCAATATAGAGTAGTGGAAAGCGGTTGAAGTCAATCTACGACGGCCTATGCCCAAACTGCGATGCGGCGATTTCAGACGAGGAGCTAGTTAAATATGGGGTCTGCAGTTCATGCATAATCGGGGTCGAGAAGGGCCGGGTCGTCGAGATAAAGCCTGGGAGGTACTCCGAGATCCTTCAGCTCCATAAGAAGGTCTCAGAGTTTGAGGAGTTTTTCCAGAGACTCGTCGGTTCCAGGCCTTGGTCCCTCCAGAGAACGTGGATAAAGAGGGTTCTGCTGGGAAGAAGCTTCTCCATAGTCGCGCCTACTGGGACCGGAAAAACCACTTTCTGCCTGGTCACGGCCCTATATAACGCGCTCCGAGATCAGAAGTCTTACATCCTAGTCCCCACGAGCTTACTTGTCCAGCACATTCTTGACCGCGCCGCCTCCTACACCCAGCTCCTATCTTCACACAAGCCGCGAGTAGTCGGATATTACTCCTCGATGCGGAAACGTGAGATGGAGGAAGCGCTCAAAAGGATACAGGAGGGAGATTTCGATATACTCGTCACTACTGATAGATTTCTCTACTCGCATTTCGACCTAATCAAGGATAAGAGATTTAAATTCATATTCGTCGATGATGTAGACTCGTTCCTTAAGTCTCCCCGAAACATCGATAAGGTTCTCAACCTTATGGGCTTCAGTGCGGCTCAGATCGAGAGACTCTTGGCTGAGGAGGATAATCCGAGCGCGGAGCACCAGGGCACCCCCCAAGACCCTAAGACCCCCGCGAAGCCTGAGAGCGTCTTGATAGTGGCGGGTGCGACGGTTCGTGGAAGGAGAACGAAGAGGGTGAAACTCTTCAGGAAGGCCCTAAACTTCGAGCCCGGCAGCAAAATCGACATAGTTAGAAATATAGCAAATCTTTACTTGAGGCCTACCAAAGACATCATAAGTCAAGTGGAGGAGCTGATCAGGAGACACGGTGGGGGATGCCTCGTATTCGTCCCTCAGTCAGGGGGCCTGCAGCTGGCGAAGAACATAGCCAGACACCTAAACCAGAGCGGGGTCCCCGCCTACGCCTACGAGCGCATGAACCCCAAGATGCTTGAGAGATTCGTCAGGGGGGACTACGAGGTCCTAATAGGTGTGGCGAGCACGAGGAGCCCCCTAGCGCGGGGAATTGATCTACCGGAGAGAATCAGGTATGTGATATTTGCGGGTGTTCCGAGACGCGAGCTACTTGTCTCATGGAACGAGTATAGGCCCTCTGCCCTACAGAGCGTGATAAGGTATCTTGCACCGATTCTTGAGGTAGGGTATAGGAGCGAGGTCCTAGCCGTCTCGGGAATGCTCTTCAAATGCATTCCGACGCGGGCTGACGTCCTTGAGGAGGTCAGAAAAGCCTTGGAGAGCGGTAAAGAACCAGAGGGCTTCGCCGGCTACGTCTACAAAGCAGTGAAGAGGGCTCGAGAGCTTCTACGCAGCGCCATCCAAGAGGAGGAGATCAAGAGGATAGCGGAGATGCATGACCTTAGGCTAAGAGTTAGCGATCAGGGGTTTTCAATAATACTCCCAGACATAGATGGTTATGTACAGGCCTCGGGCAGGGCATCGAGGATGTATGCTGCCGGCATAACGCGAGGCGTATCTATCGTCATAGTTGACGACGAGAAGGCTTTCAGGGGACTTACGCGGGGTCTCGAATCCCTCTACGAGGAGGAGTTCAGGGAATACTCCGAGTCAATTGCGGCAGAGGAGTTCAGGAAGTGCGACGAGGATAGGCAGAGGATCCGCCAGATCATGGAAGGCCGCATACCAGCCGGCGACGTCGACTTCTTACGCTCAGCCCTAGTCATAGTCGAGTCTCCGACCAAGGCCCGCACGCTCTCATACTTCTTCGGCTCCCCTTCTAGGCGCGAGATCGATGGACTCACAGTCTTCGAGTCGATGGGTGAGGGCTACGTTGCGTGCTTTGCCGCGTCTCAGGGGCATGTTGTTGATCTCTCCACGGAGAGTGGTTTTCACGGAGTCCTGCTGGAGGGGGAAGGTTATGTGCCGGTCTATACGACGATCAGGAAGTGCGCTAGATGTGGTGCCCAGTTGACGAGCAGCGACGCATGCCCTAACTGCGGCTCAACGAAATTTTATAGTAAGAAGGGGATCGTAGAGGCTCTCAGAAGCCTTGCGCTGGAGTTTGACGAGGTGCTGATCGCTACGGACCCCGATTCTGAGGGGGAGAAAATAGGATACGACTTATACGTGAGCGTCAAACCTTTCAACAGAAACATAAAGCGTCTCGAGCTTCACGAGATAACTAGACGCGCCCTTAGGGAGGCGTTGAGGTCGCCGAGGGATATCTCCCTCCCGCTCGTCGAGGCGCAGGTCGTGAGGCGGATAGAGGACCGCTGGGTGGGATTCGAGCTTAGCCGCAGACTGTGGGAGAACTTCGGTAGGAAGACCCTCTCGGCGGGTCGGGTCCAGACCCCAGTCTTAGGCTGGATCATTCAAAGAATGGAAGAAGCGAAAAAGAAGCGAACCATGGCTTTGCTGAGGCTTGAGGACGGCACAGAGCTGGAGCTAGTTGAACCGCCGAGGGTCCAAGAAATGGCCGCACTCTTCAAGGAGAATGCGTTATACATCGAGATCTCGGTTGAGGAAGTGTCTGAGGAAGAGGTCCTACCACCACCCCCCTACACAACTGACTCTCTTCTCCGCGACGCCTCAACAATTCTCAAGATGGGAGCCTCTGAGACGATGCGTGTAGCCCAAACCCTCTTCGAGTCAGGACTAATAACATATCACCGCACAGGCTCTACCTACGTCTCTACGACAGGGATCAGTGTCGCGCGGACATATATCGAGGAGAACCATGGCGGTTTCTTTTCTCCCAGACACTACGGCGCCCCAGGAGCTCATGAGTGTATTAGGCCGACGAAGCCGCTGAACAGGCGGCAGCTAGAGTTTTACGTCCAGTCGGGGATGCTCAGGATACCTGCGAGGCTCGAGAGCGAGGAGCTCGGCCTTTACGACCTAGTATTCAGGCGCTTCATCGCGAGCCAGATGACAAGTGCCAGGGTTCAGAAGAGCATATATAGGATCAGGGTTGGGGGCGAGGTTCTGAGGCTTGAGAGACTTACGGGCATCGTGAGCCCAGGCTTCACGTTGGTCTATCCCTCCTTCAAGATCGAGAAGCAGCTACCGATAGGTGTCCAGAAGGTTGTCGATCTCTCGCTGAGGAAGGTTCCGGCTGCTCCGCTATTCAGGGAGGGAGACCTGATTAGCTTGATGAAGGAGAGGAGCATCGGCCGACCAAGCACGTACGCCCACATAATCGGTATCCTCTACAAGAGGGGCTACATCTTCCAGAACCGGGGAAGATTATTGGCGACCAATCTGGGCAGGAATGTCTACAATTTCTTGACGTCGAATTATGGTCACCTCGTCTCGGAGGAGCTGACAAGGAGGCTAGAGGCTCTGATGGACGAGGTCGAGTCGGGCAGGGTGAGCTATCTTGATGTCCTGCGAGACCTTCATAGGGAGATTCTGCCGATCGCAACCGGCGCGGCCTAGGACTAGGATAGGGCTTATATTTCGGAGAGGGATTTCATCTCCGAGGCATGGCATGACGATAGAACAGTTTTTCGACTCTCTCTACACCGGCGCCTATCTCCTCTTCCTCCTCGGACTGTTAATATACGTGGTCTATGTGGTGTACACCCACTCTAAGTCAGAGTAGTGCAGGCTCCGACCTCATAAGCCTCCTGGACTCGATCTCAAGCTCACAGGCCCTACAGATCTTCCTCGATGTAGGCTCGCCGCAGACCTCGCAAGGATTTGCCTGTCCCTTTATGTCCCTTATCTGCGACTCGATGGCGTGTAGCGCCGCGAATAGGGAGCCTGGGTATCTGTCATCGAATATTGTCAAGAAGTTTCTCACGAGGTCCCTTTGGGCTCTCTCAGCGTTGGGGCATGGTGTTTGTTGGAATGGTACTCCTGTGAGGTATGCGTAGAGGACCACTTCCTTCTCAGGAATCAGGCGGAGCGGGGCAACTCTAGGCACCACACCGTCACCACCTCTACGGACACCGATTAAGGTCTGCGGGAAGCTCCCTCTCAGCATATCCATAATGTATGTCTGCACTATGTCGTCCAACGTATGTGCCGTAGCAACAACCGTCGCGCCTACCTTTTTTGCAGCGATGCTTAATGCTTTCCGCCTCCACACACCACATAGGGTGCAGGGCCCGATTCTGAGCCTATCTAGCAGGCCGTTTCTATCCGCCTCTACAAGCCCCACTCCGAAGAGGTCTTTGAAGCTGTATACTACGTGTTCTACGCCTAGCTTTCTGCTGTATGATGAAGCCAGCTCAAGCGACTCGTCCCTGTAGCCCGGTATTCCCTCATCCACAGACACCGCCACGATCTCAGCATTAGGGAAGTCCCTCTCAATCTTCCAAAGTATTCTCAGAAGGGCAAGGCTGTCCTTCCCACCCGAGACCGCTACCGCTATCCTGTCATTCTCCCTCAGCAGCCCATACCTCGATATAGTCTTCCGGACCCGCTTCTCGACGCTCTCGACAAAGCATGAGGCGCAAAACCTCGTTCCAGACCACTCCTGCATATACACTGCCCTACCGTGACCACAGACGCTACACAAGACATCCCCGACATTCAAGCCTTTTCTACTAAGGACCCGTCAGGCTCAGGATATGAGCTTAACGAGGAGTGGCTACAACGTGAGCGCCGGATGTTTTAACGCAGGTGTATATACTTCTCCCGGACGCGCCTTATAGGCGGGGTGGCCTAGGGCTACCGTTGTGGACATCTCCAAGCCCTCGCTGGCTGGCGCGAAGAACTCAACACAATCGTCATCGTAAAATGTTAGGCCTGTCGCTCCAAGTCCGAGGGAGTAGGCCGCGAGATAGATCCTTCCAAGCCTTATGCCGCCCTCGAGCTGCGCCGCCCTATATCCCCTCTCCCCACACTTCCTGAAAACCTCCTCAAGATCCATCATGATGAAGATCACAGCAGATGCGTCCCTCGCGAGTTCTTGATCAAGACAGAGATAGTAGGCGACCTCTCTGAACTCGCCCTTCCTAAGTAGGTAGAGGCGACGCTCCTGAGGGTCATATCTGTATGCTCCGCTCGGCAAGCCATCCACACTGTTTATTATTAGAAATGGGTAGAGGAGTGTGTAATCCGGTGAGGCTAGGAAGTCGCAGTAGAGAGGCCCGAACCCGTGGAGAAGGATGGTGTAGAGCTGGTTTGCGCCGACGTCTCGGCGGGCAAACCTCCTTGTTGACCCCCGAATCAGGATCGTCTCTCCGAGCGGGAGCGACCGGGCCACAGGCGGCGGACTCGGGATGGGCTCCCCCCGAATGAAGCTCTTGCGCCGCTCTACTGACGCCACCGACTCCCGCCACCTCTCGACATTCTGGGGCGAGGCGAGCGTGGTTGCCCGATGCGTCTCCTCAATAAGTCTAAGGACAGCCGGCTTCCAGAGGAGGGGTGCTGCCTTGGCCATAACCTCGACGGATAGGTTCTTGTGTGGCTCCGTATACTCTGCCGGCTCATGTTCGCCGAGGGTGAGTAATGCAATAGGCGCCTCTGAGATGCCGTCTATGGCTAGGAGCTTGCAGATCGCTTCATCTGCAAAACCTGAATAAACTCTGTATTCTAGGCCCATTGCGCAGGCGACTGAGGCAGCATTAGCGACCACTGCTCCCCCATCCCAGAACCAGTGTCTATAACTTCTCTCCCCATACTTCCACGCGTTCCTCCAGCCCACCGAGGTCAGCAGAATAATTAGTTGCGCCTTTGCCACGGCCTCGTCTGCCACGGCCTCCGCAATCAGCCCATGGTATACGCCTTTGCGGAGTGTTGTAAGGAGGAACTCTCCCGGGTCGAAGTGGTAAAGCCCCTCGGGCAGCCCCTCTACCCCCCGCGCGGCCATGTAGATTTCCGTCGAGTGTAGCGCCCCCGTTGCGGGAGTTACACGGAAGGGTATAACATAGCGGCCGTACCTCTTAATCCTGCTTACCCCTCCCGTAAAGAAGAGGAGCGTGGCCACATCTTCCATGGACAAGGCGCGTCTAGCCTTACCAACCCTGCTACACGTGAGCGACTCCAGCGTGTCAGCACTAGGCTTAGCGGGGCCTCTGGGGAGAATTATCTTCTCACCCGAAACGTAGTACTTGAAAGGATAGGGCTTATTGGACCAGTCAAGCGGTCTTGCTGCTATCCTCACGCTAGCGTAGCTGTGCTTGGTCTGTTCGTGGTATCTATAGGTTATGGATGAGTGCTTTGCTGGATGGGAACTTGTGGGTGGCAAAACTAGTCCACCGGGTCAGTGTGAGCTGGTCTCTTCACAGCTCAGCTGAGACAAACCTCATCATTCCTGATTGGAGAGGCTCGGCGGACTTGATAAATTTTTCCAAGGAGCAATGGTAGTACCGTCGTAAACGACTATCTCCTTCAAAGTCTGTTGGACAGCCCGGTCTAGACCAAGGCGCTCCCACTCCATATTCACGGCCTCGAGTCGAGGTCTTGGTTCTGGGTGCCTAACAATTATGGAGCAGCAGTCCTTGTACTCCATCGTGGAGATCTCAAACAGGCCGAGTGACTTTGAGAGGTTCACGACTTCCTCTTTGTCCATCCCTATCAAGGGCCGCAGGACCTGTAGCTCGAGCCCAAAGGATGCCGCATAGATGCTTTCCAGCGTCTGTGAAGCCGCCTGGCCGAGCGAGTCTCCAGTCACTATTGCTAGGGCTCCAATCTCTTTAGCAACTGCCTCTGCCAGCCTGTTGAGGAATCTCCTGAAGAGAGCGAGCTCGAGCCTCGTATCGCCCCTCATGACGAGCTCTAGGAAGTGATGGTATGGCGCGAGGTATAGCCTCGACTTCTTGCTGAAGCGTCTGAGCCTCTCAAACAAGACCTTCATCTTCTCGGCCAAGGCCCCCTCAGCTGTTGGCTGCGCATATACATGTAACGCATCAACTATGCATCCCCGCTTCATCATTAGCCAAGCGGCGACGGGCGAGTCGATGCCCCCCGAGAGGAGTGCCAAGACCCTTCCCGAGGCCCCCACCGGAAGACCTCCAACGCCCTCAACCCTCTTCCAAGCCAACAGAAACTCTTCTGGAAGTATGTTCACCCAGATAGTGAGCTGAGGGTTCTTGAGATCGATCGCTATTCGAAGCGAACTTCTTAGCCGATCACTGACCTCCCTCATTACCTCGAGGGAGGTTTTGGGGAAAGACTTATCGCTTCTATGGACCTTCACTGCTACCTTCGATGCGCCCGTGGACTTTACCAGCTCTTCAGACAATTTGAGTAGGAGCTGCTGGTCCCTAAGCATGACGTAGCCTATGCCGACCCACCTCACGCCGGGGATCATGCTGACCTCTCTAGCCAGCTCCTCATCCGGCTCACTATCTGGGTAAACTATAATCCTCGCCTGCCTCAGCTGTACCCTGCTAGCCCTCCCGCCTAAGGTCTCAGAGATGTTCTTAGCTAAGAGTCGGAGCCATCTCTGCCTATTCCCGCCCTTTAGCATCAGCTCGGACGTGCTAACTATCAGCGCGGGCCTAACTCCGCTCGAGTACAAGGCTAGTGCTCCGTCCTAATAGTATCCTTTACGCTCGTTTTATACGATTTGCTTGTGGCTGCATAAACATTTATCACCCCACATCATAATCTATTCGAGGGGTGGACTGGGCGGGAGAGCGGGGGACTGCTGAGCGGGAGGTTGAGTTGCTTTCATGCCCAGTCTGCCGCGGAGTTGCTAGGTTCTGTAGCATCCTGAAGTGCCCCTTCTACCGTGACAGTGTAAAGCAGGCCATCAGATCCATCAGCGCCACAGGCGCGATCTTCGGTCCCACGCCTCCCCACATATTGGTCGGCGAATGGGGCTATCCAAGGGTGTATACAGGCGGTGGCCTAGTTATCTCTCCCGATGTTGACTTGAGGCTTGTAGATTCTCCTCCTGAATGGCTTAACGTCGAGCTAGACCAACTCCTAGCTATGAGGCTTAGCGTGGTCTTGGGTAGGAAACGTCTAAGCGTAGCAGAGGCAAGTAGGGCACGACAATTCCTGTCCGCTCTCCAAGAGTCTTCCCTCTCCCTTAAACCCATCGACCTCGAGGTGAAAGCCGCGGGCTCCCCTCGATATGCACCCGGATTCGGGCTCAGGACGGCGCCCTACGGGCCAGCCGTCCCAGCAGGCCAGCTTAGGGTGGTGGATAACCCACACATACCTAGGCCGGTGGAGCGCGTAATCTCGGACCCCTATCTAACCACCTGGCAGGCAGTTGAGCGACTTTCAGAGGCAGGATTTAACGAGTACTATCTAACAAGGCTTCTATCCGCCGGTGTCCTTGGGCGTAGGATAGGAAGAAAGCTTGTCCCGACAGAGTGGAGCATCACCGCCATGGACGACATACTCGCCCGCCAGCTCCATAAACAAGTGAAGCATTACAAGTTAATCAACGACTATAGGCTATTCACATTCGGGGCTCACCACAACTATGCTTACGTACTACTCGCACCGACACCATGGATGTTCGAGCTGCTTGAGGGCTGGGTGAAGGCGGGACGTGTATACAGCGACCACGAGTATCTGGAGCCGAGGAGGGTCTATGCAGAAAACACGGGTGGCGCCTACTACGCCGTCAGGCTATCCGTGTTGAGGTATCTGCGAGAAAGGAGGGAGAACGCAGGCGCCGTTGTGTTTTTCGAGGTTGACAGGGGATGGATGCCGCTCGGAGTGTGGAGGTTTAGGGAAATTACGCGAGCCGCCCTTGAGAAGCCCTTCGTTAAATTCCAGAGCCTGGAAGAGGCTTTAGAGGCCGTCGGCAAGTGGCTTAAGATGGGTCTCGCGCAATACATTAAGGCTAGCAGTACGAGAAGGATTAGGGTAGGGAACGGTTTAGAGGACGGCGTGGAGATGGGCCCAGTCGTAGGCGAGAAGGAGTTGAACAAGATACTAAGCTAC
>AWOC01000020.1 GCA_000494185.1 Candidatus Calditenuaceae archaeon JGI OTU-3
CGCCGGCTGGGGGATCACGAGGCTTATCTTGTCCTCCTCCCCCCTCCTCAAACACTTAAACGGACTCCTCAAGCCTAGCAAAGGACGCGTAAAGGTCGACTCCGTGGACACGAGGGAGGCGACGGTCGCGACGCTTGCGAGGAAGGTGGGTCTTGTCTTCCAGAACCCAGACTCCATGTTCTTCTGCACATCAGTCATGGAGGAGGTGATGTATGGTCTCTACATGTTCGGCTACAGCGAGGAAGAGGCCCGGGAGAGATGCCGCGAAGTATTAGAGAGATTCGACCTGTGGAGCCTGCGCGACAAATCCCCCTTTATCCTCAGTGGGGGAGAGAAGAAGAGGCTTACGATAGCCATAGTAATGGCGTGGTCTCCCAAATATCTGGTGATAGACGAGCCGACCAGCGGGCAGGACAGGGAGGGGAAGCAGAGGCTCCTCCAGACGATCGAGACGATCATGGGAGAGGGACGCTCCATCATTCTCTCAACCCACGACGTGGAGTTTGTAGCAGACCTAGAGCCTAGGGTCGTTTTGATGAGCCAGGGACAGGTTGTCGCCGAGGGCGAGGCCCGCGAGATTCTGACCGACCGTGCTCTACTTGAAAAGGCGTCGCTACTCGTTCCCCAGATACCCTCCCTTTTCCTCGAACTGAATAGGAGGTGCGGAGTGGGGTTGGAGCACCGGCTCCTGAGGGTCGAGGAGGCTGTATGTGTCTTGAGGGGGAGGTTCTTCCGAGGCTCAGGGGTGGGGTGTGATGAGCTTCTCGATAGTCGCGGGCCTCAGATATAGGAGCCTCGATACTGCTATCCATAGGTTAGATCCTAGGGTAAAGCTCTTAATCTCGGCCTCTTTCCTCATCAACGCGCTTCTCTTCAACGAGTACTTCGGCGGCATGGGCACCGTAGCCTCCATCATAGTGGCCTCCCAGCTCTCATTACTCTCCATTGCCAAGTCTCACCGATCACTTCTAATGGCGATGAGGGGCGCTATCCCGCTCATAGCGATAGTGTACGTGCTGAACAGTTTGGGAGGGTGGGCTGAGGGTATTCCTCTGGAGGAGCAACTCTATAGGGCCACCGCGTCCTCGGCGCGTTTCCTAGCCTTTATAACTTCTTTCTCCCTATTCTTCCTAACGACTTCCCCTGACGAGTTCGGGCTCCTACTGTTCAAGCTGCGGGTTCCCTACACTTATGCTTTCGTATTTGTGGCTGCGGTCCGACTAGCTCCCACACTCGCAGATGAAGTGCAGGACATTATTGATGCGCAGAGGTCGCGGGGGAGAGAGTTGGAGGGTAGGAACCCGATAAGGATTCTGAGGGGAGTCGTAAGCATATTCACGCCCCTCCTAATAAACTCACTGAGGCGAGCCTACGAGATGGCTGAGGCTCTCGAGGTAAAGTGCTTCGGAGCATCGCAAAAGAGAACCTCCTATAGGGAGCTTCGCATGAGGAGGACTGATTATGCCGTCATGCTTGTGACCATAGCATCCGAGGCGCTAGTGCTATATTTACGCGCCCTGGGCATTCTGAGCGGTCTCCCCTAAAGCTCCTCCCTCATCCTCAAGATCCAGTCTATGTCGGAGACCAGCGATGCTAGAGTGGAGGCGCCCGCGCCCTCGCCTATAAGGGTCAGCTCGCCCATGAGGCCGGTGCGGAACTGGATCGCGTTTAGGGTGCCGTGGACGCAGAGGGGGTGGTTCAGCTTTATGAGCCTCGGTGCCACAGTCAGCTCGCCGTCCTCGATCCGTCCGATCAGCTTTATGGTCATGCCCATCTCCTTCGCCGCCATCATGGCCTCTGATGTTATCCGCGTTATCCCGGCGACCTTGACGTCGCTGAGCCTCTTATCCATTCCCATAAGAGCGTTGGCTAGTATGACGATCTTGCATGCAGTATCAATCCCCTCAAGGTCCAGCGTGGGGTCTCTCTCGGCGAGCCCGAGACGCTGGGCCTCAACGAGGGCCAGATCAAGTGGTAGGCCTTCAAAATGCATCCTGCTGAGAATATAGTTTGTCGTCCCGTTCAATATTCCTCGGATACTGAGGATATTATCCCGCCGAAAATATTGCCTCGCCAGCGAGAAGATAGGTATCCCCCCGCCCACAGTAGCCTCGTAGCATAGGTAAAGCCTCCTGGACTCGGCCTCGGAGACCAGCTCCTTAAAGGCAACGACGAGCGGCCCCTTGTCCGCCGTGACGACATCCATATCCCGGGCTAGTGCGGTGCGGATATAGGTGACGCCGGGCTCGCCTGTCCTTATGTTAGTGGGTGTGAGGACTACGGCTATGTCTGCATCAGAGTTCTCAACCATCTCGATGGGTGGCCTCTCCCTAAACTTGGCGTGCCTCGAGAGATCATCCTCAAGCTCGCCAGGCCTTAAGCCCTGATCACTGTAGACGTATCCCCGCGAGTTTGCAACCCCTGCTAGAACCAGCTCTTCTCGTCCATATTTTTCTAGGACCCGCGCAAGCCTCTTCCCGAGGAATCCATACCCCACGATGATTAGGCGCTTCAACTCTCCTCCAGCACCAAGAGGCAACCCCTTTCCGAGGCTAGGAGGCCGAGGTCCTGTAGTAGCCGCTGGCGATCGGCAACTCCCACGCTGAAAACGACCCGCATGTAGGGGGCCACGCTGCCGCCTCCAACGGTAAGGCTGATCACCTCTCCACGCCCCCTAAAGGCGCTTCTCAGCTCCTCGACAGGCAGGTAGCCCAGCACCATCATCGTCTCTATACGCCTCTCAAGCGACTCTAGGCTTAAAACAGGTATACCACGCTCCTCTATCCCACGTCTAGCACCCTCTACACTCTCGTGGCTCGGAAACTCCACAGATATGCTCACAGGCACGTATCCGCCGGTTATACTATCCCTGCTGTGGACGATCGATATGATGTTCCCACCATTAACCGCTATGCTCTCTAGTGCCGCCAAGAGGGATCCTGGCCTGTCTGTGAGCCCGAGGGTCATCCGAACCCTCATACCTCAACCCGAAGATCGGGGCTTCGGTATATAAAAAGACAAGAAGCCCCTGGGCGCTAGCGGCCCCTTCCGGCCTGCTTGCCACCGACCGCCCTCGCCCCTATCACTCTGCCGGCCTCACCTAGCTTGATGATCTTCTCGGACTTGATAGGTTTCACAACCCTCTTCTCGATCTCAGCCAGCTCGAAGAGACTCTCTGACAACATCTGGCTCAGGGAGTTGAAACGTCTTTGATAAGTGCGCTGGCTGGGCCTTGACAGGTAACCAATCTTCGCCAATAGGTTGAGGAGTGAAGTTATGCTCCGCCTCGCCTTCCTATTCATGGTCAGGTCCTCGGGGAGGAGGGGGTCAAGGTCGCTCAGTTTGAAGGGCTTGTTACCCATCATGTTTACGGCGGCCAGGATCGCCCCGATGTGCTGAGGCTGAAGATAGCGTCGGTTCTTTGCCAGCAGGCTAATTATCGGGTTCAAGGGGAGCGAACACCCTGCCCGCGCAGCCTCGGCGGGTCTGTATCATCCGGCAGCCCTCCCCCTCAACAGAGCAGAGAGTTCCTCCAGAGTGAGGCTCCTCACAAGCTTACCAGACCTGTTGACGTTCGAGACGAGGAGGGCCTCCTCGACTCTTACCGCTTTAGCATCGGCGTATTTTTCGGGGACTCCAGCATAGACCCTAAGCCTCTCTAGAGCGTTCCGTCCCTTCGGCTTCTTCCTAGGCAACATTCTAGCGACTGTGTACCAGAGAATACGCTCCGGCCTTCTCGGAAACCAGACCTGTGGCTTCCTGATAGAGGAGTACCAAGTCCTGCCTACTAGCTTAAGATACCTCTCTAGGATAGCAGCCTTCGACCCCGTGATCACTACCTTGTCAGCATTGATTATAACCACATACTTCCCCTGTAGGAGCATCTTCGCTACGCGCGAGGCAAGCCTGCCTAGCTTGTGACCGGAACCGTCTATCACAACCACCTCACGGGTAAGTTGCGACAAGCCTAACCTACCCCACAATCACGAGTCCCTTGCTGCTCCCATCCTTGTCAATATACTCCTCCAGATAATAAGCCTCACCACCAGCCTCTAAGACCTTCCGATAAGCAGCGTCCGAGAAATCGAAGGCGACGACCTTCAGAGGCCTCTTGAGGGAGCCGCCCCCCAGAAGCTTACCCACGACGAGGACCTTGCCCGCCGGCGCATCCACTCCATTCAGGCGGTATATGTTGACTGCTCTCATCCTCCTCGAGGAGGCCTCGAGATGGCGGAGGACGGCCGCCCAGAACCTGCTCCTCTTAGCCATCCTACGAACCTTGATGCAAAGAGCCCTTCTCTTCTCCGACCCACTCATGACTACCACCAATAGAAGCTACTACTTCATCATTAAGTCTCCTGACGATCTCCTCAAATATTTTAGCGGCTTCTAAGACCATCCTTCTTGGGGGCAAGAAGCCGAAGGACTCGACGTATAAAAACTTCTTGCCTCCCTCCTCGTAAAAAGTCGCCAGCCCAGCTTGCCATTTCGCATGCTTCTTACCCTTTCCCAGCCTGACATAGAGCTCGAGCTCAACCGACTGACCATCGGCGAGCTTGACCAGCGGGAACTCCCCGCTTGTTGGCCTCACCCGCTCCGAGCCGGACTCCAGCTGGAGGTCTGAAGAGTATACAGTGACGACTCCTCCGGTAGCGGATCTCCTGAGGCTGTACCTGACGCTACATCTCGGGCAGCCGAGCTGGCTCCCGCAGTCACAGTCCTCGGGTAGAACATAGTTCTCGAGGTCGGTCGTGAAGGGTATCAGAGAAATTCGATGGGCGAGGACCTCATGGGTCATCACGGAGGTGTTTTCAATAACCAGCACCTCCTCTACGGCCATTGTGGGGACCTCGTTGATGATCATCCGCCGGAGCGCGTTCCCGAGGGAGTGCGGGACATCCCCAAGCTCGAGCCGCACCCAGTCTTCCCCTTCACCGTCCACCCTTATTTGATAAGGCAAGCCGAGCGACTATCGATAGACCCTCTATTAAACCCTCCCCAGGCCTAGTCAAGGGCACGCAGCTGAGCTCTGTGAAAGTTTTAAATTAATGGGTTCGTGATCTAGCAAACGCATGGGAGATCCTAAGAGGCCGAGGAAGAAGTACGAGACTCCGAGGCACCCGTGGCAGGAGGATAGGCTTAAGGAGGAGCTGCAACTCGTAGGCGAATACGGGTTACGTAACAAGAGGGAGCTCTGGAGGGCAGCCTCAGTCCTGAGGAAGTATAGGAAGATTGCGAGAGACCTCTTCGTCCTCACAGGTGAGGAGAGGCGAAGGAGGGAGCGCGCCCTCATCGACAAGCTCTATAGGATTGGGCTCGTCCCTGAGGACGCGGACGCAAACTACGTCTTACAGCTCACCGTGAGGGATATTCTTGAGAGGAGGCTACAGACCATCGTCTACCGGAAGGGCCTTGCGAGGACGATCCACCAGGCCCGACAGCTAATCACTCATAAGAAGATAGAGGTCGGTGGGCGGATAATCTCGGCACCCGGATACTTGGTTCAGAGGGGGGAGGAGGACAAGATAAGCCTCGTGATCCCCCAGCCGGCGTCCTAGACTCTGCGGCCCCTGCGGCCTCCCTTCCTCCTCACGCTGTCGTGCGGTAGGGGTGTCACGTCTTCAATCCTACCTATCATGACCCCCGACCGCGCTATGGCCCTTATGGCCGCCTGAGTCCCAGGGCCCGGGGTCTTCGACTTCACTCCCCCTGGCGCTCTAACGCGTATGTGGACGCCAGTTATCCCCCTCTGCTTTACGGCCTCCATCACGTAGTTGGCTGCCCTGGTCGCGGCGTAGGAGGAGGCTTCCAGCCTCCCAGACTCTACGAACATGCCGCCCGACGCTATAGCGATGGTCTCCGCTCCGGTGATGTCCGTTGCGTGTATGATTATGTTGTTGTAGGAGGAGTAGATGTGGATGATTCCCCACAGCTCCCTCTTTGCCTCAGCCTGCTGAGCCTCCGACATCTGGAATCTTCTCCCACACGCCACGCTTAAAACCTTAGCTAAGGAGGGGGACGGCTACCTGCTCAAAGAACAATCAGAGCGGCGGCCAGCTTAGGTAACGTATTTTCTGAGGTTTGTGAGGCTTGTTTTGGCTGCCTCTACTCCGTCTTCAGGTATCTTGATGGCGTCCGATGGCTTAGAAAACTCCGGAGGTGTCTCCACGTTCAGATAGCCGTCATAGCCGATCTGCCTCAACATGGATACGAATTTCGACCAGTCAACCGATCCCTGACCGACGTATCTGAATCCCCGCGGCCCCCTCGAGGCCATGTCGTAGTCCTTTGCGTGGATCACTAAAATCTTGTCCCCAAGGATCTCGAGCCAGTGCTCGAAGGGAGAGAGCTCAAGCACGTTCCCCACGTCGAAGTAAACGCCGACTCGCCCAGAGCCCACCTCCTCAACGAACCTCCTAAATATCATAGGGTCGTAGAGGAACCTGCTCCAGACGTTCTCCACACCAATGTTGACGCCGAGGTCCTCAGCCCACCTCGCCGCGCGCCTCAGCGCACTGAGGGCGAGCTTGTAGGTCTCCCTGTATCCAACGTCGGCCCTCGCGACCGCGGGTACGACCAGGAGTGTTGATGCGCCGATGTCGGCGGCCAGCTCAAGCCCAGACCTCAGATAACTGAGCCCCCGTTCTCTCTCCGCCTCGTTGGGAGAGGAGAGGCTATATCTCCAGAAAACACCCGTAGCGACACTCGGCAGCTCTAGGTTGTGGGAGTCTGCGAGCTCCGAGATCCTTCTCCTCGCTGCCTTGTCGATCCTCTCGGGCGAGAAGTTGGAGTCGTCGTACACGACCTCGAGGCCCTGGTAACCTAGCTGGGAGGCGATTCGTACAGTCTCATCGTATCCTCCTGGGAGGTTGAGGCGCCAGCCCCCGATTGTCCAGGCATTGAGCCCGATCTTCACACCAGGACTCTCCTCGACCTAGTTAATAATCTATAATTCTTGGTAGCTCGTGGGGTCCTCGATGCCAAGTGTCTCGAACATCTCTCGCCTCTGCATGCACCCAGCACACCTTCCGCAGTGTAGCTCCCCAGCGCGCCAGCAGCTCCAAGTCTCGCCGAGGGGGACGCCAAGCCGGTGGGCCAGCCTCCAGACCTCCGGTTTCCGGAGGCCTATGAGTGGAGCCCTCACCGACGCTCCGAAGCCGGGCAGACTTCTCTCGAGTAGCGCGTTAAAAGCCTCTATGAAGTCGCAGCCCACGTCGGGGAAAGTCTCGACGTCGTCCCTGTTGTGCCCTACAACTATCTCTCGGGCGCCAAGCGAGAATGCTACGTGGGCCGCCACAGAGTAGTATACGATGTTTCTGGCTGGTAGGAAGACGGGGGGGAGGCTCTGCGCCGCGGGATAAGAGTCGGCCAGTCCGGGAAGGTCCTCCGCCTCGCGGAGAAACTGCATATCAATCTCCATGTGCCCAGCAGCACCGGCAAGCCCAGAAAGCCTCTTAGCGGCGGCCGCCTCACCCGGACTCCTTCGATAAAAATTTATGGATAGTGTGTAGACTTCGCTGGCTCCATTTTCCTTTCTGAGTAGCCAGAGAGCTGCGGCCGAGTCTACGCCGCCCGAGAGCAGTACGAGGGCTCGTCTAGTCATCTCTACGGCGCGTGGTCGTGGTCTCCGCGCTCTTACCGATGCCCTCGCTGATGCATACCCTCACCAAGGTCACATTCTCTGGCATCCGCTCCATCACGTACTCAGATATGTAGGTTGCGATGTTTTCCACCGTGGATTCAAAATCAGCCACGAACGCCTGGGAGGCAGGCAGCTCCAGCCTGTACTCCCCATCTCTTCCCGAGAAGGCGACGACTAGCCTTCCGCCGTCCAGCCCCACGACATACTTCTTGCAGACAAGTATCTTGTGGTCAAGCCTTGAGATCGCCTCGCGTACAACTGACTTGAGATAGCCGAAGTCAACTATGATGCCGGCCGAGTTCTTAACCCCCTCCACCTCTATCTCGACCCTCGACGAGTGCCCATGAATGGTGGAGCACTTACTGATGTGGGGGAGGAAGTGGGCATAGTCGAAGTTTAGGGAGTCGTCGTCTATGCGTAGTTTCCCCGAGCTGACTGGGCTCGGCAAATTCCTTCATGACACCCCCGAGGGGCTGGAAGCTACAGATTGTTGCAAGCCATAAAGATATCACCACTGAAAACATCTTTGATAAGCGTTATATGCCCATTTTGGGAGGGTTTGCATGCATGCAGCGGTTTGACGCCGTGGTCGTTGGAGGGGGGTCCTCAGGCCTCATAGCGGCGGGTGAGGCGGCAAGGCGGGGGCTGAGCGTACTCCTCCTTGAGGAGGACATGGTTGTGGGCAGACCTGAGAGGTGTGCTGGCCTCTACAGCATAAGGGGCCTGGAGAGAGTTGGGGTGAGGCTCAGCAGGAGTTATGTCCAGAACCTTTTGTGGGGCGCGGTTATCCGTTCGCCTATGGGTGCGGAGCTAGAGATAAAGGCCTCTTCGCCGGTCGCGATCGTGGCTGAGAGGGAGGCTCTGGACAGGTTCCTAGCTGAGGAGGCTCTCTCGTCAGGCGCCAAGGTTCTTGTAGGCACACGTGTCTCGGGGTGTAGCCGGGTGGACGACGGGCTTTGCAAGGTCGTCACTGAGGATGGTGAGACCTACCGCGCGGGCGTCGTCATACTGGCTGAGGGGTCAGCCGGGAGGCTGGCCAGAGGCATCTACAGACAGTATTATGCGCCCTACTGGATGCCCATCATTCAGCTCGTGGTGAGGGGTCACGGGCTCGACCCGCGGAGGGCTTACGTCTGGTTCAAACCTTACCTGAGGGATTTCTTCGGATACCTCGTACCCATTAACGAGGAGCTCGGCAGGGTGGGCGTGGCCGGCAAAAGCGACCTGCACAAAAAAGCGATTAGGCTAATCCGCGAGGAGATGCCTCAGGCTAAGACAATAGGCTACATGAGTCACTCAATCTACAGGGGGCCGCCTCTCGAACACGGTCTGACAGGAAGGATCCTGCTCGTCGGAGACGCGGCTGGACAGGTGAAGGCGACAACAGGAGGCGGCGTCGTGGTGGGCGGAATCTGTGCGAGGGCTGCAGGGACGCATGCATACCGGCTCTTAACAGAGGGTGATGAGGGGGCCTATAGACGCATGGTACGGGGCCTATATAGAGAGCTAAAGATGGTCTACTGGCTGTCCAAGACCCTCTCAGCATTGCGTTACTCACAGTTAGACATGCTCATCAAGGCAGCATCGGAGTCGGGGTTCGCGGACGCGCTCTCCAGGCGGGGAGACATGGACTTTCAGGTGTCAGGCCTGGCGCTGAGTATCGCGTCCCCTAGGGGGCTCAGCTTCCTCTCCCACCTGGCTAGGAGCCTGTTCTAAGCTCGATGGGGACGTACTGTTTGAGCTTGTCACCGGTGTATAGGTGGAGAGGCCTGATAAGCTTGTTATCGGTCCAGTACTCTAAAATGTGGGCTGCCCAGCCTGCTGTTCGGCTTACTGCGAAGAGTGGCGTGAAGGTATCGTCGGGCAGACCTAATGCGCGGTACACTATCGGCGTCCAGAGATCCACGTTGGGATATATACCCCTGTTTGCGAGCTTCTTCTCACCATACTCCTCGAGAGCCTGTGTAACTCTAAGTATTATCTTCCCCTCTTGGCTAAGTCTATCCTCAAGCCGCCGGATAATCTCCTTGACAATGAGCGCCCGCGGGTCATAAGTCTTGTAGACGCGGTGGCCAAATCCCATGATCTTCCGCTTTGAGCGAAGAGCCTCTTCAACCCACTCTGGAACCCTCGCGGGGTCACCAATCTCGAGGGCCTGCCTATAGCTGGCCTCCGAGGCGCCACCGTGCAGCGGGCCCTTTAGAGCCAGTACCCCGGCGGCGATCGAGGAGAAGAGGTCGCTAAGTGTTGAGGCCGCGACTAGGCAGGCGAAGGTGCTGGCCGGTATCCCGTGCTCAGCGTGCAGAATGAGTAGATCGTCAAGGATGGCCGACTCCTCGCTCCCCGGCGGCTTCCCCCTGATCATGTACAACATGTTCTCGACGAACCCCAGGTCGCTTCGGGGTGGGATGTAGTCGAAGCCGAGCTTAAGCCTAACGATGGTCGAGAAAAAGGCTCCCATCCTCCCGACCGCCCTCACGGCCGAGGAGGTGTCTGAGGGATCGCCGCCCTGTCTGCCGCTACCTTCGATTATCATTAGACTCGCCAGGATGGATAGGGGGTCCATCTTAGGGACGAAGCTTTTTATAAAGTTGAGGTGGTGATCTCCGAGTCTCATGTTCGATACGAGCTCCCTTACGTGTGCGTCGTACTCCTTCGCGGTGGGAAGTCTCCGGTTCAGTAGTAGAAACACAACCTCCTCATAGCGGCTACGCTCGACCAACTCCCTCACGTCATACCCGGAGTAGTAAAGAGCGCCCCGCTCATGGTCTATAAAGCTGATGGCACTCTCGGTGACATAAACCCCCTCAAGCCCCTTCTGCACCCTGATGCCCGAGCTCAAGTCACCTATGATTAATTCATCGCGCTACAAATATATTAGAGTAATTTGTCTCCGCGTAGACGTTAATGCTTTTGAGTATCCGCTGACCCCCGCAGAGGACTCAGCAGGGGCTCTAGGTTCTTAAGCCTTTCAAGGGTAAGGACTCTCTCCCAAAGATCCTTCACCTCCTCACCCAACGCAGCTTCGGAGAGCCTACGAAACTTATTGTATAGCTCCCCGTCGCTGAGAGGGTTCATAAAGTGGCCCTTGGGGTAGAGTACCTCCTCAGAGATTCTCCTCCCATCGCGGAGTACAATAGTGATCGAGGTTCCGACCGCGTTGGGGTAGGTCTCGTCGTATCTCGGATCCACTTCTATCCGCATTTTCTCCATCAACTCGAGGACTGAGGGGTCGGCCAGCTTGGACTCCATGAAGCTGTCGAGCCAGATGTAGTTGTCGAGTAGGCCGCGCGCCACGATGTAGGGGAGGCTGTGGTCAGCCGTCTCGCGCGATCTTGGCCTCCACTTCTCCCTATCCTTGACTATTATCTTGTAGGCGACAGTGAAGGTCTTCACGAGGATCTGCTCAACATCACTCGGCTTTAATTCGCCGAGGGCTCCCCTGATCTTGAGTACACACTCGACCGCTGACATCGAGTGGTACTCCACGGGCCACCATTTGATCGAGGTGCGGAGTATTCTAGCCGCGTTCCGCGTGAGCTTGGGCATAGTAAATGGGCCCGAGACGGCCTTCATGTATCCCAGCTCTCCCTCAAATACAGGTCTTGGACCAGTCATGCCCTCCGAGGCTAGGAGTGCGGCGTAGAGCCCGATGCTGGCGGCGAAAGAGGCTGCGCACCCCTTCCACATACTGAGCTCGCCCACTCTCGTCTGTCTCAGGGCCGCGGCGTGTGTGGCCGCTATATTCACCGCTTGCTCCGCCTTTTCGGCATTAAGTCCGAGGAGGGAAGAGACGCCAGCGGCGCTTCCCAGAGTTATGTTTGAGACGTGGTCGAACCCTCTGTCCCTGAGAGTAGCGGCGTCAGCCATGGCGCAAGCCACCTCGTAGCCGACCAGTATCCCCCTTAGCAGGTCCTCGCCTGTTACTTGATAGCACTCGCCTGCGGCGATGAGCGCGGGTATGATGTCGCTCGGATGTATGGCCTCTCGGGATAGATAGGTGTCGTTGAAGTCGAGATATCTTACTAGGACCCCGTTCGCGAAAGAGGCGTAGTGGGGGTTAGCTCTCTCCCGACTGCCTAGCACAGTCGCCCCGTTTGGTGAGGGCCACCGCTCCGCAACCCTGCGCGCCACTAGGGCCGGAGGGGCGTCGAGGGCCGCCAGCATCACGCCAAACGAGTCGATGAGTCTCCTCTTGGCCTCTTTGACCGATTCGGGTGCGAAATCGTGGAAGTTGGCGTTAGCTATAAAATCAGCCAACTCCTCGGAGACCGGTGTGCTCACAACGGTGTAGGTGGTTCGGATGGCAATTAACCTTATCACATAGTTGTAGAGCCGATACACTTATTTACCCTTCAAACGGTCAGGTAGCACGATGTGCTGCCACAACTATCAAAGTGCGATGAGGGACAAGACCAAGGCTAGGAGAAGAATCGTTGCCGTGGCTCGAGAGGACGCTGCAGCAGTAGCATCTGCCTAACTTCTCGCCGAGAGAGATCTTTACCAGGTCCCCTATTTTTCCACGCCCCAACCAACTCCCACGACGTTAGATCAACACCAATATAGTGGCTCCGTTAGGTATTTGTTATGAACTTCGAGTTCACAGAAGAGCAGCGCATCTTCCGTGAGAACGTGTCCGAGTTCTGTAAAAGGTGGATTGAGCCTCGCTGGATCGAGATCGACGAGAGTGGCCGCATAGATCCTGAGTTGGTTCGCAGGATGGCTTCGCAGGGCCTCATCGGGCTTGTACTGGATGAGGAGTATGGGGGTCAGGGGGGCGGATTCGTCGAGGCCGCAATCGCCTCTGAAGAGATAGCCTACCACGCGCCTGCCCTTTCACTGGCAGTGCTGAACCTTC
Organism: Candidatus Calditenuaceae archaeon JGI OTU-3; assembly: GCA_000494185.1. Next base: position 12,501 of record AWOC01000020.1, read on the forward strand.
TACAGAACTCCTGGACCTATATCGTCCAGCTCTACGGCTCGAGAGACGCGGCGGCTGAGGTTTTGCCGCGAGTCACTTCGGGCGAGGCACTGGTGGGTATAGCAAGCACCGAGGCACAGGGAGGTAGCGACGTGGCTGGGGTCAGGTTGAGGGCTACGAGGGCAGGGGATGACCGCTGGATCGTGAGCGGAGAGAAGTCGATGGTCTCCCTCCCCTCCATAATTAAGGAGATGCCTTGGGGCGGAGGGTGGGTCCTCATCGCAAGGACTGGGCCTGTCGAGGAGAGACATAACAGCATAACCACTTTCCTCGCCTTGATGAAGAGGGGTGGTGTGATCTTGCCCGGTATCTCATACAAACCCTGGACGGAGTTCGCCAGACGTGGACTCGACACTTCCGTAGTAACATTCAGCGACTTCGTGTTGGAGGACAGGTATAGGATCGGCGAGATCAACAAGGGCTTCAAAATAGCGATGGAGGGGTTCAATCTAGCACGAAGCCTAATAGGCGCCGTGACCATCGGCTGCGCTCGCTGGCTTATAGAGAGGGGGATCGAGTGGATAAAGCAGAGGATTGTCTTCGGCAGGCCCATAGCCTCTTACCAGTCCATAAGCTTCAGGCTTGCGGAGCACATGAAGGAGCTTGAGGCTGCGAGGCTGCTCTGCTACAAGGCAGCCTGGGTGGCGGATAGGTACTATAGAGAGAAGCGGCCTGGCACGACCCTCCGGGATGTTGCGCTTTATGGCGCGATGTCTAAGCTAAAGTGCGCATCACTCGCCGTCGATATAGGTGAGGACGTTATGAAGTGGTACGGCGGGGCGTCCTATTATAAGGAGCTCCCGATCTTCCGGGCTTGGCTCGGAGCCTTCAGCTATGTGGTGGGGGCTGAGGGGACGGAGAACATGATGAAGCTCATCATAGCGAGGGAGACGCTCGGCAAGGAGTTCGTCTCCTAGCCTAGGGCCTGGTACAGAAGGTTTGCAGACATAGCCAGGAGGAAGGCCGCGAACACTAGCTCGAGGGTCCTCCCGCTCAGCTTCAGCGAGGTGTGAGCACCGAGCTGCGCCCCAGCTAGAGCCCCTAGCCCGACCGGTAGGGCGAGCCACGTATTAACGTTGCCAAGGAACGCGTGGGAGGCTACCCCGATGATGGAGGTGATGGTGAGTATGAAGTGGGAGGTCGCTGTCGCGAAGTGTGCTGGGAAGCCTAAAAGTAGTATCATGAGGGGGACATGTACGATTCCGCCGCCCACCCCGAAAAAACCGCTTAGGACGCCTGAGAGTAAGGCGAGGGAGCCGACTAGCAGCCACCCCCGGAGGCCTCTTAACAACGCTGTCTTCTGTCCTTTAGTGCTGTCTGAGCCGGCTGCCCTGCCCTTCTCTATCATCCTGAGGGCCGCAACGATTAGCATGACCGCAAAGAGGACAGTGAAGGGCCCCCTATCGATGTAGCCGGTCAAGACTGCGCCGAGGACGGAGCCCGGGACCGTGAAGACGCTCATAACAGTACCAGTCCTGAAAACTATTCGGCCCTGCCTGTAGTATGCCATTGTTCCCGAGAGGGCGTTGAGGAATACCACGACCAGGCTGGTCCCAGCCACCTCTCCTGGTCTAAGGGCGTAAAAAGATAGGAGGACTGGGCCGACGATGAATCCACCACCTACCCCCATGACCGTGCCCAAAAAGCCTACGAACAGGCCAAGCATGGTCAGTGAAAGCCAAGAGAGCACGGGCGGACCACCTAAGCCACGCCCAAGCGTCTACCACCTCCTTATCTATGTCACCTACCCAGCTGCCCCTAGCGTCTGGCGCGGCCTACGGAGCCCGTGCGTATAACTTATATTTTGACGCGGGCCATCGCCTCGTGAGTATGCCGAAAGAGGAGAAAGCCGGTCTTTGGAGGCTCTACAGGGTCTCTCCCGACGGCAAGCTGGAGAGGCTCGCTAGTTTCTGCCCAATATGTGGAACCGGCTACATAATGGCTAGACACGCCGACAGGTATACATGTGGCAGGTGCGGCTACACCAGTTTCATCGAGGCTGAGAAGAGGCCGCGATGAGGCTTCGGCCCAGCTTATTGGCCTCCTCATCGATCAGTACAGCGACCACCCCTTCTCCTGGCTGGCCATAGAGCATTAGACTGCCTAGTGGAGCCTCAGCCATCACGACGAGCCCGAGGAGGTCCTCCTCACCCTCGACCCTAACGATGACGGGCCCCCTCATCTCGAGGGCGCGCTCAACGGTCTTGTAGGCCGCCTTATTAATAGTCCCTGGCCTATTCTGGCAGACGAGCTCCCGCGCTCCCTGCAACACGATCGGCTCGATGGGTTTTCTCTCTATATTGCCATCCACTATCGCAACGTCTGGTGTGATCCCGAGGGCGATGAGCTCTCTTGTCACGCCGTCCCCCACGGAGATCACCTTTGTCCAACCGCCCTGAGAGACGAGGCCGGCCAAGGGCTGCCTAGTTTCGGCTAGAGAGCCCTTGATAAGCCTGCCCAGCGGTCTTTTAACCCTCTGCCTTACGCTCTCCGTGACAACGATCTCGTCACTCAATTTTCAGGGCGTAACGTCCCGGCCTTTCAATCCCGAGGAGCTTGGCTATCTCTGAGTTGCCGGGGGAGATCAAGATGAGCAGGCCCGCGTATGATGATGTTAGGCCTGTCGATCCACAGTTCTCACACTTGTTGCCGGCCACGAGGCTTCTGCAATTCCTGCAGGCCCTCTCCCTTGGCACGTATCAGCCCTCCGCTACCTTCTCAGCCTTGGGAGGCGCGGCCCTACTCCTCTGAGCCTCAATCCACGCTAGGCTCCCCAGGAATGGCTGTCGGGTGGTCAGGCCGACTTTTCCCCCCGAGAGCGAGATTGCGACTACCCTAGCCCTAACTTTGTCGCCGACAGAGAGTGTCCAGCCAGTGTTAGAGCCTGTGAGCATCGACTTCTTCTTATCTACCGAGACATAGTCATCCATGATCTGAGATATGTGGAGCAGCGCGTCGAGCGGCCCCAGACGGATAAAAGCGCCGAACTCGGTAAGCTCCACCACCTCGCCCTCCACAACCTCCTGGAGCCTTGGATAGTAGGTGAGGAGGGAGGCGCGAGCCGTGTGGTAGAGGTTGGGGTCCCGTGAGATCATGAAGCCAATTTCATCGACACTGACGTCTAGGACAGCTATGATGTAGCCCAGCTCCTCGTCTACGCTCCCCTCATATATGCTTGAGAGTTTTTCGAAGGCGATCTCTCTAAGATTACGCCCAAACTCGCGGGGCTCAACACCAATAACATCCTCTATCTCTACCACGTAAAACATGCACCAGGTGCTTATATGACGTGTATGAAGGAGGTAATAAATTTGACATAAGGGGCCAGAACTACTAGCGTCTCCAGGGACCATGTGCAGTTCAGACCATCACACGTATCTCGAGGCGCCTATTGACATATATGCAGCCGCATCCCCGAGACCTGGCCTCGCGCATGAGCCTCCAGTCGGCGGTAACCAGTGGTACGCGGCGCTCCTTTGCAACCCTGATCAAGGCTTCGTCCGCCTCTTTCCATTCACCGACCCCTATGATGGGGAACCCCCGAGCATACTTTAGGGCTATGTCGGCGAGGCGGCCAGTGCTGTCCTTCCTCTCGGAAAGCCTTTTAAGCTCCTGAACCACCTGCTCAACCAGTATCGGCGATACGGGTTCTCCAAGCCTATCCTCTATTAGGGCGATTAGGTTTCTTCCACTCTCGAAGAGGAGGAGGAGGAAGCTTGTGTCGAGGAGTACCTCCAAAGCACGCTAACCTATTATGTCCCCGTAGCCTATTAGTCGCCAACCCGTCCCGATCCTCCTCGAGAGCGTCACCTTGGAGCCGGGCCATGCGCAAATAGGCTTAGAGAGTGCCAAGCTGAGCCTGTCGGATTGTCGCCGGACGACTACCGCGCTCGTGACAGCGGTGAAACAGTTTATCACGACAGGCTCCTTCTCAGATATCTGTCGAACATCCATGTCGCCCTCCACACCTACAACCTTCTTGAACAGTGTATACTCTATCTCGAGGCTATTCCAAGTCGGGGGAAGGGTGCCAGGCTTCCCGCACATGTTTCCAACGAGAGAGTCGGACTTCGTTAGGGCCGGATCGAGTGTTGTCTCAACCCCTATTAGGCCCCCGCTCGAAGCCTCCTCGACGCTTCGGCCCCCGGCTCTAATGCTTATTGCCTCGGTGTAGAGCGGCTCGTATCCGGAGCGGGGGTCATCCTCCTTCACGGGTAGTCCTGGCGCCAGCTCTATCTCGTCGCCCACCCGGATCTTCCCCTGAATGATCGAGCCACCAATTACACCACCCCGTATCATCAGCGCGTTGGTTCCTGGGAGGTTTGTGTTGAAGGATCTAAGTACCGGCATGAGAAAGGGCTTATCAAGCTCCCTCGGGGGGG
>AWOC01000021.1 GCA_000494185.1 Candidatus Calditenuaceae archaeon JGI OTU-3
TGAGAACGGGACACTGGGACATATTGATGGAAGCTGGGCCTACTCGTCTGGCTACTATACTTGGGGCGATGTGGCGCTCGAGGTGATTGGGAGCGAGGGCGTTCTGATGATTGATGCCTTTAAACAGAACGTGTATTTCATTGGGGATATTGGTCCCGCCAAGGGGCTTACTTGGCAATATTATGGGTGCGATGCTGACTTAGAGATGGTCAAGAGTTTCATGAAATGCATAGTGGAGGATGAGAGGCCCCTTGCCACCGTATATGACGGCCGCCAGGGTGTTGCGGTGACCTTAGCTAGCTATGAGTCGGCGAGGCTTGGAAGACCAGTTAGGCCTGGATAGTCGGCCCTCGGGGGAAAGAAGGTGGGGTTAATTTTGCGGTCGGTGGGCTGATTAGGCATGGTGCTGGAGAGCTTAGTCTCAAGGCTGTCTCAAGGAGAAGTTGTAGTGGGCCCCTTCATCTACCTAGGGTCTCCAGATGTTGTCGAGCTCCTCGGAGAGGCCGGAGTGGACTTCGTGATCATCGATATGGAGCATGGTTATTTTGGATTTTCCGACGTCTGCGAGCTGGTGAGGGCTGCGGGGGTTGTGGGTGTGGCGCCCGTGGTTAGGGTGCCTTCTAGCGAGGAGACATACATACTTAGGGCTTTGGAGTGTGGCGCGTTGGGGGTGCAGGTTCCGCACGTCGACGATCCTGAGACTGCGAGGCGGGTGGTAGAGGCGGCCCACTATTACCCTGAGGGCATGAGAGGCTTCTCGCCCTACACTAGGGCAGGACGCTACGGCGCCAGGACTCCTAGGGCTCACGTCGAGGCATCGAACAGGGACACGGCCGTGATAATCCACATAGAGAGCGCCGAGGGGGTGAGGAGGCTGCCCGAGATACTCGGGGGAGGCGGCGTGGACGTCGTCTTCCTCGGCCCCTACGACCTGTCACAGTCGCTAGGCATTCCCGGAGAGGTTACAGACCCGCGCGTCACCGGCCTAATAGAGAGTGGAATCAAGGCCGCTCGAGAGAGAGGAGTGGCGGTGGGGACCTTCGTAGAGACGGTCGACGCGGCTGCCGAGTGGGCGGCCAAGGGGGTGCAGTACATCGCCTACTCCGTCGACGTCGCGATATTCTACCGCGCGGTAAGGGAGATAGTGAAGAGTGTGAAGGATCGCGTCTCCCGAACCAAGCCCGGCAAACATTAAAATAACCGCCCATCAACAATTTTCAGAGAAACACCCATACAACAGAGGGCCGGTAGATCAGTGGTAGATCGCCCGCTTGGCGTGCGGGAGGTCGGGGGTTCAAATCCCCCCCGGTCCATAAGTAGTCAGACGATAAGTGTTTAGTGATGCTGTGTGGGAGAGGGGGACGATTTATGGGCTGCGAAACACTCTTGGTGAGTGATGGCTATCCAGCAAAGCTTATAGCCCGTCGGCTGGATTTTCGCGTCAGGGTTGTTTGACTGGAACGGCGTAAAGCTCCGCCAGATAGGGATCGTTGCGAGCCCCTCAGAGGAAAACCTTGCCCAATGTATCCTCCATGAGGGTGAGGAGAGGAGAGTCACGACCGAGACCCTTGTCTTGATAGATAACCGTAACGGGAATAAGATCCTCGCCGTGTGCCGCCGCGGGATGGGTTCTAACGACGCTCTGAAGACAGACTACTATAACCCCGGCGTAGCCTATGCCAAGATGGGGAAGGGGGCGAGTACTGCAAAAGAGTTTTACGGGTTCAGCCTAGTTGTTATCGGGGATGTAACAGACGGCGTGATTAAGCAGAACAGAGTTATCATAGCCCCCGCGTCGCCAGTTTACATATTTCCTGACGATTTCAACCCGATGCAGCTGTTGTCGAAGAGCGATCACACACTGGGCTACTACGCGACAGGCACCCCGCTTTGGAGGGTACCGCTACTGACCGAATACATCTCGCATCACATAGGAGTTTTCGGCATAACAGGCTCGGGCAAGTCTTTCTTAACACGATATCAGCTGATACCGCTTCTGAGGAACGCGGGATACGACGTGCTGATCTTTGACTGGAAGGGCAGCGACTACGCGCCCTATCATGAAAACGTCATCAACATGGGTGATATAAAGCTCGATGAGCAGGCGATCTATTCCTACTTGGCGGAGAAGCTTAGGCACTTCGGCGGGGGCAACATGGGAAACACGATTCTGGGATACTTGGAGGAGGCTATCGCGTCCGGCGGCTGGATCTGCGATACCCCCGCCGAGACAAAGGAGAGACTAGTTGCACAGCTCCGGGAGCTGATCAGGTCAGATAACCAGGAAAAGGGGGGAGGGCTCGATAGGTGGGGGCAGCGATATCTGCGTAGGATGGAGCGGTACTTCAGCATGGTGGGAGAGGAGGACTTCAAAGCGATTATTGGACAAATGACGGCTGAAGATATTTACCGCATGCTAAAGGAAAAGCACTTACTGGTAGTTGACCTGAGCCTCGGCTCGAAAGAGCAGAAGCTATCGATCTTTCTCTCGATAATACGTTTTCTGAAGAGGTTGATGGAGGAGAAGAATGAGCTTAATGTCGCTCTTGTCATAGATGAGGCGCCGCAGTACTGTCCTTGGCAGCCTAAGGGTGTTGAGGAGGAGACAACGCGAGAGATAATCGGCTCTGCTGCTCTGGGGAGGAGCTACAAGCTCTCGCTGGTCTTGATTTCCCAAGGCATCGCTGGTGAGATAGGCATCAACGCCGCGGTTAGAAGGAACCTCAACACCTTGTTCGTGGGCCGGATACACCCCCTCGACGCACCCGAGGCCGAAAAGTTCTTCGCGACGGCCGCCGTAGACCCCTCCACACTTCTCAGGCTCCCCGAGGGCCAGTTCTACCTGATAGGAAAGATGAACCCCTCGCCCGTACCACTCCTTATAACGTTCGAGATACCGGAGGAAGAAAGAGTTGGCGCTAAGAGATAGCGCGATCCCAGACTTCCTAAAAATACCTAGGCCGCTTCAGGAGAGGTTTTATGCGGCCGCCGAGGAGGAAGTAAAGATCTTAGCCCAGAAAATAGCTGAGTTCTCCACAAACATCGAGGAGTTATCCAGCATAATCGGGGTTGGAATTAAGAAGATTGAGGGGAACGATGCTTGGAAATATTTGAGGATCGGCGTTGTGGATGGATCTGACCTGCCGGCTATAAACGAGCGCATAGGGCTTAGATACGGGCTCTACTCTGTCGCTTACAAGCTCTTCAGGGGGCTTGACCCGATAGATGGTGGGGAATGGTTCTACGGTGACCGGATCTCCGGAAGCATAGGCATGCAGAGAGAGTCTTTCATCAAAATACTGGATCTTCTGACGACCTATTACGAGCGGTACACCGCCAACAATCTGCTGGGCGAAGTGGATCTGCTCATGGTTGACGGCAGCTTCTTCGGATACAGGGCCGGGTGCAGCATGGTGAAGCGTGAAGAGGTAGGCTGGAGGGATAATCTGACGGGCAGTACCTTTAGGACGGTATATGACTTGATCTCCAAGATTAACGAGCTGACGATCAGGCTTATCGAGAGCGGGAAGGCATTTGGAGTGATAAAGCGCGTCGCAACAATGGCCATAGACGGGTATATATGCTATCGATACGGCCCCCAGAAGGGTATAGCCTTGAGCGACAGGTCCGTTCTCAGCCTATTCATGAAGCGCGGCGAGGTCTTCGACTATGACGAGATCTTCGGACCCGAGATGCGGTTCGACGCCTTGACGTGGTACAGAGGCATATTGAGGGAAAGAACGTGGAGTAAAAGACCCCCCAGCGAGGTCTTGAAGGAGGCTGTCAGGAGGGTTCAGGTGCAGCTCTTGGCGGACCTCACCCCATACAAAGGAAAGGGAGCCGGGCGCCAACCACAGGACGGGAGGGAGGTTGTCGAGGCAGCGAGGAGTACGAAGCGAGTCTTCGTAAAGACGGTGGACGATGTCCCGCCTATATGCGTCGAGTTCTCGTCAAAGATGCCTAAAGAGTTGAGGAGCACGGTTTTATCCTACGTGCTTTCTACAGCGAATCCCGACACGGGCCTCCCACTCCCCCTGGACCTGGTCGATAACCTCGTGTCGCTGCCGCGGGGCCTCGGGCGAGAGTTCGTAAACGAGATCGAGGCGGAGCTTTTGAGGAGGGGCTTCAGCAGGCAGAGCCTCGCAGCGCTCTTCGCGAGATACAACCCCCAGAAAGACGAGGGCTAAGCGGCGAGCATCCCAGTCCATTTGTGTTAGTCGGGTGAAGGAAGGGCTTCTCTAACTCAGTGCGGAGGCCGGCAGAGTAGGTGTACCTGGCCCTACAATAAAGAATTATATTCTTTTGCGCTTTTTAAACTCGTGTCCATCGATGACTTGACGCGGCGTGTGGAGGAGTTGGCGGAGAGGGCTAGGAAGTACGCTGACGTTTTTAGGCGGAGCGAGGCCGCGACTAGAGTGTCACTTATCGAGCCCTTCCTGAGGCTCTTGGGCTGGAACACGGAGGACCCTGCACAGGTTAGGCCCGAGTTTCCTACGCAGAGCGGGAGGCCCGACTACGCCCTCCTAGAGAAGGATGGGAGACCTTTGATATTCGTCGGCGCAAAGCCTTACGGGCGGCAGGAGGACCACGCGCAATACGTCTCGTACTGCGTCAGCGAGGGAGTGGGATATTTCGTGGCGACAGACGGCGTGCAGTGGGAGGTCTACAACACGTTAGCGCCCAAGCCCCTCCAGGAGAAGCTGGTGACGCGTTGGGATATTCTCGAGGACCCTCCCATGGAGGTTTTGAGAAAGTCTTTTGTGATCGCTAGAGGAGTGGCGGAGCGGCAGGAGTCGCCGAGGCCGGCGCAGCCTGCAAAAGAAACACCGCCGAGGCCGCCCACTCCTCACGTAACGCTGGCTAGGGCGTCGCCCTCGAAGTTTAAGCCACCCTTCACGGCCATCTTCCCCGACGGCCAGAGATATGGCGTAAAAAAGTGGAACGAGCTGCTCGTATCAGTGGTGGGTTGGCTGATCAGGACGGGGAGGATGACTGAGCGGCAGCTACCCCTCAGAACTCCGCGCTCGACCAAACGCTACTTAGCTCACACTAGACCTAAACATCCAGCGGGACACGATTTTAAACAGCCTAAGATGGTCTCTGGCGTTTACGTCGAGACACACTTTAGCGCAAAAGGCATAAAGCGCATGGCGTGTTTTGCTTTGCGCGAGTTTGGTGTTAATCCGGAAGACGTTGTTTTGGAGGCTGGTTTATAGTCTTTGCGCCACGCTTTTGTTGGGCTGGTGATTGGTTTTGCATGAGTATGTTGTTGCGTCGGGTATCGTGGGGTCTGTTGCGAAGCTGGCCGGCTCTCTCGGTGGACGTGTTAAGAGTTTTAGGGTTTTGGTAGGCGAGCTCAGCATGCTCGACGTTGGGATGCTTAGGGAGCTTCTCGGCGAGCTGTCTAGGGATAGCCTTCTCTCAGGCGCCTCTATCTCTGTGGAGGTTGAGCGGGCTGTGATTCGCTGCGACTCTTGTGGCGCCGAGATGTCTTTCGGCGAGGCTGTTGAGGGGCTGAAGGATGAGGAGAAGGAGTCTATACACTTTGTCCCCGAGCTGATATCGTCTTTCGCTAGGTGCCGCAGGTGTGGTGCCCCGGATCTCCGCGTAGTCGCAGGGCGCGGGGTCAAGATAGTTGACGTGGTCGTGCAGGGCGGCGAGTAGTGGTGGTGACTCTGTGATAGACTATAGGGACGAGCTGGTGGGCCGTAGGCTCAGGGAGATATCCTACATACTCTTGGTCGGAGGCGGGAAGGGAGGCGTCGGCAAGAGCCTCGTGGCGGCAGTCACATCGCTCCAGCTCGCACGCTCAGGACATAAGACTGGGCTTCTAGATTTAGACCTCCACGGCCCCTCCTCCCTCGCGATCCTCGGCGTCTCAGACGCCCCGGCCGAGACCAGCGATGGCATCGTCCCGCCGCGTGTTGAGGGGGTGAGTGTGATGTCGATCGATCTCCTTGTGCGGGGTAGGCCCTTGCCCCTCTCGGGTTCTGCGAAGGAGGAGGTGGTGAAGGAGGTCGTGGCGCTCACGGCGTTCGGTCCGCTGGACTACCTAGTCGTAGACCTCCCCCCTGGGACGGGTGACGAGCTTCTCTCTGCGGCCAGATACCTTCGCGGCCGGAGGGGGGCCCTGATCGTCACAACAGCCTCTCCCCTCTCCCTCTCAGCGTCTAGGCGCTCCATCGAGATTCTGAGGGNCCTCGGGATCGAGGTGCTCGGAGTCGTGGAGAACATGGCCGCCGCTGGGGCTCGAAGCGACGTGGAGGGGGCAGCGGGCGAGATGGGGGCGCGATTCCTCGGCCAAATCCCGTACGACGAGGAGCTGGAGGGTTTGGTCGGTAAGGCTGGGGCGGGCAGGCTGCTAAGTACGAGGTTTTCCGGAGCACTCAGGCAGGCCCTCCTCAGGGCAGGCATCCCTGTCTGAACCCTATATGCGCTTAAATGCAGTAGAATGAGCTCCTACTCTACAAGTTGTCAATATTTAAATAAAGTAGCGCGCAAGTCGGTGCGGATGGGGGAAAACTCCTCTACCCGTGAGGGTCAACGATGGTTTTTATCTACCTCTGATCTCGACCGTCTTATCTCGGAGCTGAGGGCAGACGGCTACGTCGTCATAGGGCCCGTCCATAGGGACGGCGCGATAATCTATGACGAGATCTGGTCGGCGGCGGATCTCCCAGTCGGGCTGAGGGACATCCAGGCCCCTGGCTCGTATAGGGTCGAGCAGAGGGGCGACGACGCCTACTTCGGCTACGTCGTTGGGCCCCACTCGTGGAAGAGGTTCCTCTACCCCCCAAGGGTGAGGCTCCTATCCATAGGGAAGGACGGGAAGGTCACGCCCTGCCAAGACGGCCATGAGAAGATGGCCTTCATAGGTGTGAGGAGCTGCGACTTGTCAGCCATAGGCGTGCTGGACAAGGTGCTGCTGCAGGGGCCCTACGTCGATCGGGTGTACCTAACTAGGCGCGGCTCGGTCTTCATAGTCGCGGTGGACTGTTACGAGCCCGGCGCCAACTGCTTCTGCGCATCCGTCGGCACGGGGCCTGCCGCTAAATCCGGCTTCGACGTCGGCTTGACAGAAGTCCTTCTGGACGGACAGCACTACTTCGTGGCGAGGGTCGGGAGCGAGGCGGGGCTGAGACTCCTCGAGAGGATCGGCGCGAGGGATGCCACTACCGAGGAGGTTGAGGGGGCTGAGAGGCTTCTTGAGCAGGGGCTCGGGAGGTTCGTGAAGAGGCTCGAGGTCTCGGGCCTGAAGGAGGCGCTCTACAGGGGCCTCGAGAGCGAGGCCTGGAAGGATGTTGCCGAGAGATGCCTCGCCTGCTCTAACTGCACCCTGGTCTGCCCCACATGTTTCTGCACAAGCGTCGAAGAAGTCACACGCCTCACGGAGGAGGGCGCCGAGAGGTGGAGGAGATGGGACTCCTGCTTCACCCAAGAATTCTCCTACATACACGGCGGCCCCATCAGAGCTAGCATACTCAGCAGGTATAGGCAATGGCTGACGCATAAGCTCGCGACATGGATAGACCAGTTCGGAGTCCTGGGTTGCGTGGGTTGCGGCCGATGCATAACCTGGTGCCCCGTTGGGATCGACATAACGGTGGAGGCCGGGCGGGTGAAGGCTAGCGTGGAGGGAGGTGGGGGTTGATGGAGCAGCAAGTCGACGTCCTAACCCTTCTAAGAGACCACCCATTCACCAGAGATTTCCCGGAGGAAAAGGTCGGCGAGCTAGCAAGGATCACCAAAGTGGTGAGATTCACAGCGGGCCAGAGAATCTTCGAGGAGGGCGAGATCCACAGGAGGCTCTACCTAATAGTCTACGGCAGGGTCGCGCTCTATTTCTACATCCCTGGGAAGGGCGAGTTCAGATACGAGACGATCTCTTCGGGAGAGGTGCTGGGCTGGTCCTCGCTCGTCGAGCCCTACAAGAAAGCGTCTGGGGCGGTGGCGGTGGAGACCACTCTAGCCCTTTCACTAGACAGCGAGAAGCTCGTGAGGATGATGGAGGAGGACGCCCAGTTCGGCTACAAAGTCTATCAGAAGTTGGTGAGAATCGTGGCCGACAGGCTCAGGGCGGCGCGGATGAGGCTTATCGACATCTATGGGGGTGGCGGCTAGATGGTCCAACAACTAGCCCGGGCCGAAGCCCCCCTCGACCCCTTCGCCATCACCTGGTACAGGGTCTTCGCCAAGACGCGCGAGACGCCTGACACCATGACGATCCGGATGAGACCGCTAAACGGCCAGCCCCCCACCTTCAAGCCGGGTCAGTTCAGCATGCTATACGCATACGGCGTCGGAGAGGTCCCCATATCTATCAGCGGAGACCCGGCCAACAGGCGCTACCTAGAGCACACGGTGAGGTCGGTCGGCGCCGTCACGGGCGCCCTCGCGGGTAAGGGGCGGGGGGAGCTGATCGGGTACCGAGGACCCTACGGGCGAGGCTGGCCGCTTGAGGAGGCTGAGGGCAAGGACGTCGCGATCGTTGCGGGAGGGATTGGTCTGGCCCCCCTCCGGCCAGCCATATACCATATAGTGCAGAATCGCGAGAAGTATGGAAAGTTCTACGTCCTGTACGGCGCCCGAACCCCACCAGACCTCCTCTACAAGCACGAGATAGAGAGGTGGAGGGGCCGGCTGGACACACAGTTCCTCGTAACTGTTGATAAGGGCGACGAGAGGTGGAGGGGATACATCGGCGTCGTAACAACCCTCTTCAGACACATCAGACTCGACCCAGCCAACACAATAGCTCTGGTCTGCGGACCCGAGATAATGATGAAGTTCACCGTCGCGGAGCTCAAGAACCAAGGTCTACCAGAGGACCAGATCTTCATCTCGATGGAGAGGAACATGAAGTGTGGGGTCGGGCTCTGCGGGCACTGCCAGTTCGGCCCATACTTCGTCTGTAAAGACGGGCCCGTCTTCAGGTTCAGCGAGATAGGGAGCTTCTTCGGGAGGAGGGAGGTCTGATGGCCGCGCCCAGGCCTAAGATCGCTGTCTTCAAGTTCGCATCCTGCGATGGGTGCCAGCTAAGCATACTAGACCTTGAGGAGGAGCTTCTCGCGATAGGCGAGAAGTTCGAGATAGCCTACTTCCTCGAGGCGTCCCGCGCCGTGGTCAAGGGCCCGTACGACGTCGGGCTCGTGGAGGGGAGCGTTACGACACCCCACGAGGCGGAGCTGATTAGAGAGATCAGGGCCCAGTGCAGATATCTGATAGCCATAGGCGCCTGCGCCACCGCCGGCGGTATTCAGGCCCTGAGGAACTGGAAGGGGTCTGCAGAGTTCATGAAGTACGTCTACGCCAAGCCCGAGTACATAGAGACGCTCGACAAGTCCACACCAATCTCCGAGCACGTCAAGGTTGACTTCGAGCTGCGTGGATGCCCGATCAACAAGTACCAGCTCCTCGAGGTCATGTCCGCGCTCCTAGCGGGCCGAGCACCCAACATACCTAACTACAGCGTATGCGTCCAGTGCAAGCTCAACGGTACCGTCTGCATAATGGTTAGCCAGGGGGTCCCGTGCCTAGGCCCAGTGACGCAGGCGGGCTGCGGCGCCATCTGCCCGGAATACGGGCGCGGATGCTACGGTTGTTATGGTCCAAAGGAGAGCCCCAACACGTCTTCACTCGCCAAGCGCTTCACAAATCTCGGAGTGAGGAAGGAGGAGGCTGTCAACATGTTTAGATTGTTTAATGCCTGGGCCCCGGGCTTCAGGGAGGTGGAGGAGAAGCTTGTCGGCTAGGGAGAAGGAGTATCGCGTGGATTACCTCGCGAGGGTCGAGGGCGAGGGAGCCCTCTACGTGAAGGTGCGGGACGGCGAGGTGGTGGACGTCAAGTTCAGGATCTTCGAACCTCCGCGACTATTCGAGGCACTGCTCGTGGGCCGGATGTATTATGATGTTCCGGACATAACCGCGCGCATCTGCGGGATCTGCCCAGTAGCCTACCAGATGAGCTCGGTCCACGCCTTGGAGAGCATATTCGGCGTAAGGGTCGAGGGGCCGCTAAGAGAGCTCAGGCGGCTGATCTACTGCGGCGAGTGGATAGAGAGCCACATACTCCACGCCTTCCTCCTCCACGCCCCCGACTTCCTCGGATACGCCGACGCCATAAGGATGGCTAAGGACCATCCCGAGATAGTGAAGACCGCCCTGCGCGTGAAGAAGATCGGGAATGACCTAGTGGCACTGATGGGCGGGAGGGAGGTCCACCCAGTCTCTGTCTGCGTCGGAGGCTTCTACAAGGTGCCCGCGAAGAGGAGGCTAGAGGCATTGAAGCCGGAGCTGAAGGAGGGGAAGGCGCTTACCAAGACTTTGCTCTCTTGGGTCGCGGAGCTTAACTTCCCGAGTTTTGAGCAGGACTACGAGTTCGTGGCCCTAAGCCACCCAAAAGAGTATCCGATGAACGAGGGCCGCATAGTCTCCAACAAGGGGCTCGACATATCCATCCCAGAGTACGAGGACTACTTCGAGGAGGAGCAGGTGCCCCACTCCAACGCACTCCACTCACGTATCAAGGGGCGCGGATCCTACATGGTCGGCCCACTCTCACGCATCAACCTTAACCGCGACAAGCTCGCAGACGAGACAAGGGAGGCCCTGGCCGACATAGGATTCTCGACGCCCTGCCGAAACCCCTTCAAGAGCATAATAGCTCGGGTAGCCGAGACGCTCTACGCCTTTGAGGAGGCCCTGAGGATCATCGACGAGTATAAGGAGCCGGAGAGGCCGAGGGTGGAGTTAAAGGTGAGGGCGGGCTGTAGTCCTTCCTAAGCGGCGGTATGTCTCTCCACCACTCGGGCAGCAGAAGCCTCTTGAGGTTGGGGTGCCCCTTAAAGATGACGCCCAGCATCTCGTAGGTCTCCCTCTCGTGATACTCGGCACTCGGCCAAATCTTAGTGAGGGACGGCATCTCGGGCCTATTCCTGTCCAGCTTGGTGGCAAGGTTCACCACGAATGGTGCTAGAGCGTCATCCAGGTAGGAGCCGGCGTGGTAAATCACCTCTATGGCGTTCTCGCTGGGCGTGAGCGCAACTAGGTCAGTCCCGGTGACGCCCTTGACATGGTCGAACCCATTCTCCTTGAGTATTGCGGCGGCCTCCAAGATGGAGTCGGGAGAGACAGTGACCTTCACGATCTTCCTATCAACTACTACTCCGAGGACTTTTGCACCCAGCAGGCTCTTAAGCCTCTCAAGAACCGATGAGAGTCTCGGACTGACCTGCGGCTGCTCCGTCATAGTAGATCCTCATTCATTATTTTCTCGCGTAGGAGTATGAATCCCTGTATGAGCGTCTGGGGGTTCGGCGGGCACCCCGGCACGTACACATCGACCGGGACGATGTCATCCACGCCTTGAAGGACGTTGTATGAGTCTTTGGCGTAGAGTCCGCCCGAGATGGCGCAGGCACCCATGGCGATGACGTACTTCGGCTCGGGCATCTGGTCATAAATTATTCGGACCCTCTGAGCCATCTTCGTCGTGACGGTTCCCTCTACGATTAGGAGGTCCGACTGCCTCAGCGACCCCACAGCATTCAAGATCCCGAATCTCTCCGGATCGTACCTCGATCCCACCGTGCCTGCGAACTCGACCGAGCAGCAAGCCGTAGTGAGGTGGACTGGGAATAGGGATGAGAGACGCCCCCAATTCACGAGGTACTTGACGAGTGAGCGCCTCTTAAACCACTGGACGATGAAGTTTCCTCCACCTGCGTCGTTGAGGCGGCCTACACCATACCTCTTCAGGGATTCTTGCACAGCCGAGGGCGGGACCTGCTCGCTCTCAATGGATTCTAAAACTACCCTACTTGATCCGAGTGTGATGTTGAATATCCCTGTCTTGGGCCGCCAGTATGTGGGGGCGCAGCAGTTAGCCATTACACGCTCGCGAATGGATACTGTTCGAGCCATATATATGGTTATCACATTGTCCTCGCCTCGTCACTGCTAATGGGTCGTCGTGAGGACGTGTTTTCCGAATGTTTCTCCACGCTCAAGGAGTCTCAGCAGGTTCTCCGCCTCCTCGAGCCTGTGTCGCTCTACAATGGGCTTGATCAGGCCCGCCTCAATTAGGGCTAGGGCGTCCCTGAGGCTCCTCTTGTTGGAGCCCACCGCGCCCATTATCGCGTTCTCCCTCAGTATCATGTAGCCCAGCGGGATCTCGGCGTTTGAGACTGTTATGTTGCCGACGAGAACAATTCTTCCGCCCCAAGAGACCGATCTTAGAGAGTGATGGAGAGTGGGGGCGCCGACGCACTCGACCGCTATGTCAACGCCCTCGCCTCCCGTGATGCTTTTAACCTCTTCCACAATCCTCGAGCCCTCCGCAACCACTACGTGGTCGGCGCCAAGCTCTCGCAGCCTCTCCGCCTTCCAGCCGCTCCTTGTTGAGGCGATCACGCTGCATCCAAGGTACTTTGCCAAGACGACGGCGTGGACTCCAACTCCGCCGCCTGCTCCTGTCACGAGTACGCGCTCCCCCGTCTTGGCCTGGGCTATGTCTCTTAGTGCGTGGAGTAGCATCCCCAAGACACATCCACATATCGAGGCCTCGGACGGCGAGACGCCTCTGGGAACCTTGACAAGGTCTCGCCTGCTGACCACCGTGTATTCTGCCCAGGTCCCCGCGACCTCCTCACCGAGCTGGCGCCTATTCCTGCAGAGATTCTCGCGCCCCGAGAGGCAGTACGCGCACGCGCCGCATGTCCTGTATGGTAGCCCGGCGACCCGGTCACCGGAAACCAGATCCTCGACCCCTTCACCAACCTCAGCCACCGTGCCGGCGAATTCGTGCCCCATAACTGTGGGATAGACCGTCCGTGGCATGAGGCCTCGATAGTTCAGGAAGTCTCTGTAACACACGCCGGCGGCCTCCACCTTGACCAAGACCTCTCCCGGGCCGGGGCGCGGGGGCTCAAGATCGCTGCGTAGCCGTGGGATGGTGTTTGGGGCCTCCAAGACCCACGCCTTCATGCCGAGCCGGCCCTCATCACCACAGCAGTCCCCATGAGGTCAGACCCTCTTGAGGTGTATTACCCGACTCTTCAAGTCGCCCCTTAATCCCGGCTCGATGCCCACGTTCATGAGGAAGTCTCCTCTACGGGTCTCCTGCCCATCGAGCTGGTAGGTGGAGCGCTCATCCAGGCCTCTGAGCCTTATTGGTGGCTCAGGCTCCCCGAAGCCGCGGAGTAGGCTGAAGAGGAAGACGACGGATTCGGAGGCGTCCTCGGTCACGTATTGGAACGCTGCGACCCTATGCCTCCTAGGACTCCTCAGCCGGTACAGGTCTCCATCCTGGACTATGTGGCGTATCTCCTTGTAGTGCTCGATATGCGTCCTAGCCTCCTCCATCTGCTCCGGCGACAGCTCCAAGAGGTTGACGCTTATACCGAGCGCGCCCATCATAGCTGAGTGGAACCTGAACTCGAGGCTCGGCGACCTGTTGGTGAGGAAGTTGGGGACGCCTGTAACCCACGCGCCCATGCTCTTCACGCAATATGCATAGCTGAAGCCCTCTTGGATGTATAGCCTGTCCACCGCGTCAGTGTTGTCGCTGGTCCAGAACTGGTCGAACCTCTCCATAGCTCCGAGGTCAACCCTCCCCCCACCGCCCGAGCATCCCTCGAAGATCACGTCGGGATGCCTCCTCCTCAGCTCCTCCAGAATCTCATAGACAGCTCTGACGTGTCTCACCCAAATCTCCCTCTGCCGCTCGTAGGGAGCGTCGGGCCAGCCCGGCTCGCTGAAGCTCCTGTTCATGTCCCACTTGACGAAGCCGATCTCATTTTCCGTGAGAAGCCTATCCAGCCATCCGAGGACGTACTCCCTTACGTCGCCCCTGCAGAGGTTCAGCACGAGCTGATTCCTCATCTCGCTCCTCGGCCTCCCCGGGAAGTGGTAGACCCACTCGGGATGCCTCCTATAGAGATCGCTATTCGGGTTAACCATCTCCGGCTCGACCCAGATGCCGAAGCGCATGCCCAGAGACTTCACGTGCTCTATGACCGGCCTAAGCCCGCGGGGGAACTTTCGCGGATCCGGCTCCCAATCTCCGAGCCCGGCCGTATCGTTGTCCCGCCCCCTGAACCATCCATCGTCTACCACGAAGACCTCGACCCCGATCCGCGCTGCCAAGTCGGCAAGCCTCCTTAGATTCTCCTCGTTGACGTTAAAGTACAGGGTCTCCCACGTGTTGAAGATCACGGGCCTCGGCCTCCCCGCGTGGTTCTTGGGGAGGACGACGCGCCTCTGGAAGCGGTGTAGGAGCCTGCTGAGCGTTCCGAACCCGCCGTCGCTATATGCCGCGACCAATCGGGGGGTTACGAATCTCTCACCCGGGGCCAGGAACCAGTTAAAGTCGAAGTCGTTTATACCAGCCGAGAGCCTCAGCTGTTCGTGTCCAACATACTCAGCCACTATCTTCCAATTGCCGCTCCAGGCTAGTAGGCAGGCCCAGACCTCGCCCTCCTCCTCATCGGCCCCACCCTGGTCGAGGAAGGCTACAGGGTTCAGCTGGTGGCTAGTGGTTCCACGCCTGCTCTCCAGCACCTTCTTACCGGCCCGGAGATTCTCCTCCTCGACCCTCGTCTCTCCTGCCCAATGCCCAGCGAGGTAAGTCAGCCTCCAAGGCCTCCCGTAGGGCAGGCAGAGGGACCCGGAAAGAGCCCCCTCAAGCCTTACTGGGACGGACCCATCGTTAAGAACCTCGGCCCACCTAACGAGGATGTTATACTCTGGGTAGGACTTGTAATGGAGTGTAACTTTGAGGTCGTATCCTATGTCACGCATCTCCACAGCTAGGTGATCATCACCCTCGATTACGTGTCGCGAATAGCGGAGCACGCAGTCCCTGACACCGTCTGGGAGCTCCGCCTTCAGACAGGGCTCCATAAATCTCAGGCCGCCGAAGGTGCTATACTCCTCCCGAAGCAAATGCGAGGCGGGCTCGAAGGGGAAGTGGCCCGAGACAGCGGCAAAGTCCCTTACAGACTCTACTGCGCCACCCCAGTGCAGATTGACTAGCGTCTGATCCTGCGCTAGGCCCATGACATATGAAGCGCGGCCGAGACGGATAAGCCAGACCCGAGACGACGGATCAAAAGAGATACGGCTCACAAGAAACGAGTCCCTCTACGCGTTTATTTCCTTTTCCCCCCACCTGTGGAAGGGTCAAAGGATTTTGCGTTTAGGTGATAAGCTTATTTCTAAGAACTGAGCGAGTATCGTCATGACGCTCTTCAAGCGGCGGTACTATCTGCCCGCCACGCCACGCGAGGTCCACGACTTTTTCCTCGACGTTAGGAACATGGAGCGGGTCTGGCCCCCAGAACTCGGTATGAAGGTCGTCGAGAGGATGGACAGCGTCTTCAGGGTTCGCTTCAGACTCCTCGGGCAGATATGGACCGCTAGCTTCAGGATAATTGAGGAGCCAGAATATCGTCAGAGGCACGAGACCCTGGACTTCCCCTTCGGAGTACTTAGACACAGTATCGAGATAGCTCCCTCCGAGGGCGGCTCTATCGTATCCGAGTATGTAGAGCTTAGGTCTAGGATACCCTTCGCCTCCAGATTTCTTGCCCGAGTCTGGGACTATCGCGAAGCGATGATCAAGAGGAGCTTCGGCCTCGACGTCCAAGCCATCTATAGGGACCCCACGAGGATAGGTCTCCTTGCTGGGACGGCGATCTCGATGGGCGCTGTGGCCGCAGCGGTAGCCCTCACCTTGGCACCCACCCAGTACGACAGCCTCATTGGATTCCTGACAAGGCTGGCGTCGTGGTTGCTTCTCTGGTTCTTCACCCACGACCTCGCTCATCTTGCAGT
>AWOC01000022.1 GCA_000494185.1 Candidatus Calditenuaceae archaeon JGI OTU-3
CCGCTCCTCGTCGTGGTTGTATTTGTCCATGAAGTGCATCATTCCTAGGAAGAGTGATTTTCTGTGCCAGTCTCCCACGCTCTTGTAGTCGTGCCCACTACACGGTGAGTTCGACGAGCTGTACTTCGGCGACGCCGCGATGTACTACAAGTTCGCGTCGTGGCTGAAGGATGGTAAGGGCACAGGGAACCCTGACGTAGAATCCGCCAAAAGCGTATGCCCCTACAACTGTGGGCTGTGCAGCTCGCACCTCAGCCACACCGGCCTCGCAAACCTAGTGATCACAAATAGGTGCGACCTGCACTGCTGGTATTGCTTCTTCTACGCCGAGAAGGCGGGCTACATCTACGAGCCCACGCTCGACCAGATAAGGGAGATGGCGCTCAACCTGAAGGCCGAGAGACCCGTGCCTGGCAACTCAATCCAAATAACTGGAGGCGAGCCGACGCTCAGGGACGATTTACCCGAAATAATCCGAATACTGAAAGAGGTTGGGGTTGACCACATACAGCTCAACACTAACGGAATCAGGCTCTCAAGAGACTTTGAGTATTTCAAGAGGATAAAAGAGGCCGGCGTGAGCAACCTCTACATGAGCTTCGACGGAGTAACACCTAGGACGAACCCTAAGAACCACTGGGAGGTCCCTGGGGTCCTAGAGAACGCTAGGAAGCTTGGCGTAGGCATAGTCCTCGTACCCACTGTGATAAAGAGCGTTAACGACCACGAGCTAGGAGACATAATCCGCTTCGGCTTCAGCAACATAGACGTAGTCAGGGCGGTCAACTTCCAGCCCGTCTCACTAACCGGAAGGATGCCCAAGAAGGAGAGGGAGAAGTACAGGATCACGATCCCCGACTGCATAATCAGGATAGAGGAGCAGACAAACGGGGAGATACCGAGGGACGCTTGGTTCCCGGTCCCCGCCTGCACGCCATTAACAAGCTTCATCGAAGCACTCACGCGCTCGCCCAAATACGAGCTCACCATCCACTTCGCATGTGGCGCAGGTACCTACGTATTCAAGTCGGGTGACAGGATGCTACCAATAACCGAGTTCGTGGACGTGGAGGGCCTGATCAAGTACCTACAAGACAAGGCTGAAGAGATCGAGCTTGGAAGAAGCAGGGTGTGGGTCGGCCTCAAGGTCCTATCCAACATTAACAAGTTCATAAGGAAAGAGAAGCAGCCTGAGGGAATGAACCTGGCAAGAATGCTCTTCAACATAATCGTGAGGCACGACTACAAGAGCGTGGGAGACTGGCACAGAAAATCACTCTTCCTAGGAATGATGCACTTCATGGACAAATACAACCACGACGAGGAGCGGCTGAGAAGATGCGACATACACTACCTCAGCCCAGACGGCCGAATCATCCCCTTCTGCTCCTTCAACGTAGTCCCCGAATTCTACAGAGACAGAATCCAATCAATATACGGCATATCGATAGAGGAGTGGGAGCGCCGCACAGGTAAAAAACTGAAGGACGACTTCTACAAACGCCAACTCCCGACAAAGCAATCGGGCATACCTATGGCCTCTACGAAAACTGCAGGCTTCGGAGGTGCTCACAGGAACCCTCCCACTATACAGAGCGACCACGCCGGAAGCGCATCGGGTAGCTGCTGCTCGCACTAAACACACCTCTTAATCCCTAAGGACTTTTCTCGTCTGGTTTCTACTATCAGTGTTAGATGTCGAATAGCTAAAACTTCAATGCTTGTTGTCTATTTTTCAGTCAAGTTCTTTTAACTGTGTTAACATCGTCTCCCCTTTGAAAACATAACGGGTCTGCACTTTTTGAAGCCGGCTGAAACGATGAGTCGTGCGAATTCTCTAACCTCGGCATTATTTTTGAGGTGTATGAGGTGTGACCTGTCTCCTCTTCTGTCGCTGCATCCAAACCCTTCAACATAGCTATACCTTTCCACAGCCCTCCTTGATAGCCTGCTCTCAAGGTCTTTTCGAGGAAGGATGTACACGGCCTCCACCTCCATGTATCTGAGGACGTAGTCGATGTGCCAGTGTTCCCTCCCTCTTTTCTTGCGTAAATGTCTTCTTATTCGGGCCCTCAGCCCGCCCCGCCCGAACATCGAGCCAAAATATGCGTAGAATCCTTCTCTGAACGTCAGCAGCCCCAGCCTCCCAATTCTTATCCTGTGCAGCTGATAATTCCTCAGCAGCAAGACGTATGAGCCGCCGTAGCCGAGCCCATTGTCTTCTCTTAAAGACCGGGCATCCAAGTGATTATGCTCACGTTGCTGGGGTGGCACGGTCTCAAGTCCCTCGATATCACCCTCCCGAACCACCGCATATAGCTCCAGCGGTAGAGTCCACCAACAGACGGCGCGCTACGCAACCCCACCCAGATTGTAGGCTCCGTAACACCCTGCGCGACCCAGAGAAGTTGGGAGAGCTGCTCCAGCGTAAGCGCCTGTCCAAATACTCCCTCCTCGAATGCAGCCTCAAGATTGCCTCCTCCACGACATCTCGTCCTTAAACCGCGGAGGTGGCAGCTTAACATAGCCATCTAGCCTCGGGTCTCTAGATTCTCTTCTTTGCGAGGGCCAGATCGCCGCTAGCATCAGCGGCGTAGCAACTCCTAACTCCGCTACGAGGGAAAGAAAGATGCCACTACTTAGAAAACTCCTCCTGCCGGCCCTCAACAACTACTCAACTGTTGACAAAAAAATCTACAGCTGGATAAGAGCCATAAAGGCCTGCCCTGAAGAGGGGGTAGGTGACATCGAAACTATTTTTAATACCACCATAAGCCAGTACACCTATACTGTTCTCCGCGATCCTCTCCGTTTCTTTGGCTTCCTTATCTCTGGGTGTTTGAGGCCCTTATAGCCTAGGCCTAGGTGTGCGGCAATATTTTGTAGGGCGTGGTCGTCGGTGACTATTGTTACGCTGGCGTGGCTTTGGGCGAGGTCTAGAGCTGCCGCCAATATCTCCAAGTCCGTGCGAGAGACAACCTCCCCTAAGAGTTCAGACTCTCTTCTCGCCTTCTCAATAGAGTCTTTGCTGGGTGTCGCGACGGCTAGTGAGCCGGAGCGGAGGAGTGCGTCGAGCCGCGCTACCTGTAGTTCGCCGTGCTTGACCTCGCTGACGGCTGAGCTGGTGGTGTAGAGTTTTGCGCCTGGTGCTGTGAAGCCGAGAAGGAGGGCGGATGTGTCAAGCACATAGACGATGGTCCGGCCTTCCTCCTTCTCACCTTTTTCTTGGGGTGTACTCGTCATTGGGGAATCTGCTATCTTCCCGTTCCGGCGCGGCCCTGCGTGCGAGGAGTCTTCAATAGACATTTCCATTAGCCTGAGGGGTCCTCGCTCCGATAAAGGGTCTCCCTTCCACGGCCTCGGGAATCCTCATATGGTTGGCGGGGCGTTATGTCGACGGTCGGGATGCTTATAGACACATACCTCATACGCGGGGCTCTGGCCGGCTTCTTCTTTGGGACCTCGGCTGTCTTCATCAAGCTCATGCCTGGCCTCAGCCCCGTGTCAATATCATTCTACAGGCTGCTCATCGCCTTTCTCATCGTTACTCTGACTAACCTCCTCTTTGCGGGGCGTGTCGGGGTCAGCTGGAGGAGGACAAGCCTGTCGCCGCCGCTCCTGCTGGGCGCTCTACTGGGAGTGCATATCCTATTGTTCACATGGTCGGTTAGGCTGACATCAATCCTCAACGCTACTATCCTCGTAAACACAACACCTGTCTGGGCGATGATGATGGGCTACCTTCTCGGCAAGGACCTGCCGGGCCCGTTACCGGTCGCGGGCACGTTCATCGCTATTGGCGGCGTGTCGGTGATCGCTGCTGCGCAGGCCACCTACTCGCCTGGAAGCCTCCTCGGAGACGCCCTGGCAGTGCTTGCAGCAGTAGTCTGGGCGGCCTACCTGTCGGCAGGTGGCTCGGCCCTCCGCGGGAAAGGGGCGTTAACTTTTCTACCGGGGATCTATGGAGGCGCCACGCTCTCGGCTCTCGCTATGTCGCTCCTTGCGGGTGTGGGGCTGGAGCCGCCGGTCTCGGACGAGTTGGCGCCGCTGATCGGGATAGCCCTCTTTCCCACAGCGCTCGGCCACTCCCTCCACTTCTCCTCACTTGAAGGTCTTACGCCCCATAAGGCCGCGGCTCTAGCCCTGTTGGAGCCGGTCGTCGCGACTTTTTTAGGGGTTGCGCTTCTCGGAGAGACTCCTAGGACCGAGTTTGTCCTTGGCGCGGGCTTGGCCGCCCTCGGCATATACCTCGTCGTGGTCGGCAGGGACTTGCGGGGAGGCCGGGCTAGAGCCCCAGCCTCTTCTTTATCCTCCTCTCGCAAAGCCTGATTGGGGAAGTTCTGATGAGGGCTGTGTAGTGTCTCGCCTTGGTAATCTCTAGGGACCCCGACTTGAACTCTCTCCTTATGTTTCCGTCTATGAGGACGCTGAAGGGGCCGACCCTACTTGCGAAGCTTACCTTCTTGTGGGATGAGAAGACGAGTGGGCGTAGATTCGTTATTGGGGCGACTGGCGTCACGATGATCAGCTCCAGCTCCTCGTCGACTAGTGGCCCGCCGAGCGAGGCGTTGTAGCCCGTGGAGCCGAGGGGTGTCGAGAAGACGACGCCATCTGCAACTATGTTTCGGAGGGAGAGGCTGTCTACATAGAGGTCGAATTCCACAACTTTACCGACCATCCTGTTCGAGACATAGGCCTCGTTTATGGCCTCGCCGATGATCTCGCCGTCGAGTTCTACCTTAAGACGCATGACCCTCTCGACGTAGTAGCTCCCCTCGAGGAAAGATGTGACCGCCCTCTCGGCATCCTCCGGCCCCACGTCGGCCAAGTAGCCTCCTCTCCCGAAGGATACTGCGAGAACAGGGGTCTCCGGCTCCTCGAGAGCGTGGATCGAGGCTAGTATGGTGCCATCCCCGCCAAGCACTATAAGGGCGTCGCAGCTGATAGTTGACTCAAACCCATCTCTCGTAAAGGCGCTAACGCTATGCTCTATTCCGTGCTTCTCGATTAGCTCTCGGATCCTCGAGGCTGCTTTCTCGGCGTCTCGTTTCTCTTTGTGGTAGACGACGACTACGTACAACCCGGGAGGTCATGAGTCTCTGCTAGGTGATAAAGCCATCGTGAGGCCGCCGCTGTTACTGCTTATCCAATACCTGGGTTTGTCGGAGAAGCTCTTCTGCCGAGGCTTTTGTCAGAGGGGCGTGGTGAAGGATGGTGTATCTTTCAGGCCTGATATTCGTACACTCGAGCAGCGCCCTCAAAGCAGCCTCAGCTGATACTCCTATCTGAGAGAGAGTTGTAGGCGCTCCCGCCCGCCTGACATAGTCTCTCAGATTCTCAGACCCTATTTCGAGCCCACCAACCTGGGGAGGGTCTACCTCCTCGTACCTTCTAGCCATCAGGATAGCGCCGATCCCCACCTGCTCGCCGTGCATCCCAACCCCATTGTTTAAATGGTCGATGTAGTGAGAGAAGAGATGTTCAGCCCCGGAGCATGGACGTGAGGAATTCATCATGCTCATTGACAGGCCACACTTTACCGCCGCCAAGATCAGCGGATAGAGATCTACTCCACCCCCATCAATAAAGCTCCTGACATCCTTGACCGCGGACCTCACCAATTCAAAAGTCCGCCGGCAGAAATACTCGGACTTGACCTTGGCCCCAAGTATCCAGTCCTGAAGCGAGGTCACCTTCGCAAGAATGTCGCCGCAGCCGGCAGAGAGGTGTCTGGAGGGGGAGGATTTGACGACATCAGTCGCGAGTATGACCCTTACAGGTGGGGAAGCGACTATACTGGCTCTCCGCCCACCACCGATAAACACTGAGGCTACTGGTGACGCAACCCCGTCATGTGAGATTGTTGTAGGTATCGAGACGAAGGGGACCTCAGCCCTGTGAGCTGCGAGCTTGCAAGAGTCTATCACAGAGCCCCCTCCAACCGCGACAGCCAGCTGGCAGCCCCGCGCATCCTGCTCTAGGGCTGAGCATGTGGTGAGATCACATTTCTCGACCACGCGGAGGACCACTTTGCAGCCGTATTCTAGGAGCCTCTGGTAGACTTGCTCGCCAAGAATCCGCCTCGTCTTGTAGCCTGTTACAATTAGTACCTGCACGCCCTCTAGAATCTCCCCGGTCAAGATCCCCGCCTCATTCTCGATCGAGTCCAACACCACGACCTCCCGCATAGAGACTAGGTGTTCCCTACCGCAGTCGCAGCTGAAGCGAGAGCCAAGCCTTATTCCGTCTAGCTCGGTTAGTCTCCGCACCCCTGTCAAGCGCTGATGAATAGCATGCCTGCGGCTAAAATAGTGTTATGTTGGGTGGGCGCCACTCTTCTGGGTGCTGCCTATATATCGCCGGCAGGCTTCTGCCTAGTGAAGCATGTCAAGCCGCATGAATAAGAGATATTATCCGGCGGACTCTCTCAAGACCCCCCGCTTCACCGGGCCTATCACATTCGCTCGGCTACCCTACACCCGCGACCCAGCGGGCCTTGACGCAGCATTTATTGGCATACCCTTCGACGGAGGTGTCGTATTCCGAAGCGGAGCCCGGCTCGGCCCCCTAGCTGTCAGGAACGGGTCCCTCCTACTTAGACTCTACAACCCGGCACTACGAGTAAAGCCCTTCGAAGTCCTAGAGGTTGCAGACATGGGTGATGTGGCCGTCGTTCCAAACAGCCTCGAACGAACCTACGAGAATGTCTCTCAGGAGATCTCCGCGGTCCTGAAGGCAGGGGTCACACCCGTCGTCTGCGGCGGCGACCACTCGATAACCCTCCCACTACTAAGAGAGGTCAGCAAGATCCACGGTAAAATCGCGTTGCTACATTTCGACTCACATCTAGACCTGGTTGAGTCGCACTTCGGCCAGAGATATACTCACGGCCCTAGACGCGATGGGGATTCCATACATCGTGGCCCCCTCAGAGGGAGAGGCACAGGCCGCCTACCTAGCTGCCCGCGGCGACACCTGGGCGTCTGCCTCGCAGGACTTTGACTCACTTCTCTTCGGAACACCAAGGCTCGTCAGGAATCTCTCGATAGTCGGCAGAAGAAAGCTTCCGGGTAGAAACGAGTATGTCTCTATAGAGCCCGAGCTGATAACTGCAGAGAAGCTTTTCTCATCTCTAGGCATTGGTAGGAGGGAACTCGTGGACATGGCTATACTGATAGGGACGGACTATTTTGAGGGTGTTAAGGGCATTGGCCCCAAGAAGGCATACAACCTCATCAAGACACACGGCTCGGCTGAGGCTGCCCTCAAAGCTCTCGGCAAGCAGCCGGAAGTCGATATAGAGGCCGTCAGGAAACTCTTCTTAGAGCCGGAGGTTAAGAAAGACTACGTGCTAGAATGGAGGGAGATAGATAGGGAGAGAGTAATCAAGCTCCTGTGCGACGAGCATGACTTCTCACCCGAGAGGGTTGAGAAGGAGTTGAACGAAGTGGAGGCTATACTGGCTGAGAAGCGTAAAGCCACCTCCCTCGATCGGTGGCTCTCGGGTTAGGCGCCTTCATCGAGAAGCATAACGAGTTTTTTCTCCTCATCTAGGCTGTGGAGCCTGACGAGTCCCCGCGCCTCTAGGACTAAGAGCGCCTGCCGAAGCTCTTTCTGGCTTATCTCGAACCCCCTACTATTGAGGGCCTCGTGTAAGGCCGTCTCCATCATTCTCTTGTTATTCCTCCGCAGCATCTCTATTATGGCGGCTAGGACCACGCTGCCCTTTTCACCCAAACATCGGTAAGGACTTCTCGCTTCCGCGGAGCAGCTCAGCGACCCTCTCATACTCCTTTAGCATGGCGGGCGTTATGCTTGGCCTAACGATTTTCAGGGCCTCCTGGAAATCAGCCCAACTCACATACTTGGCGTTGGTGTCTCTCCTCAACGCGGCGAGGGCCGCTTCTCTGCATAAAGACTCTAGGTCGGCTCCCGAGTATCCCTCCGTCATGGCTGCAAGCTTTCGCAGGTCAACCTCTTCAGAGAGCGGCATGTTCCTCGTGTATATCTTAAGCGTCTCGTATCTGCCGGCCTCGTCGGGCGGCGGCACGTAGATCAGCCTGTCAAATCTCCCCGGACGTAGGACCGCGGGGTCCATCAAGTCTGGCCTATTAGTGGCGCCCAAAACTACAACGTCCCTCAGCTCCTCTACCCCATCCATCTCGGAGAGCAGCTGAGCTGCAACGCGGTGCGCTACACCCGAGCTATCGTCAAGCATGTCCTTCCTCGGGACGATTGTTTCGATCTCGTCTAAGAATATGATGCAGGGCGATGCCTGACGGGCCTTCCTGAAGACCTCTCGGATAGCCTTCTCCGACTCGCCAACCCACTTTGAGTAGACCTCAGGCCCCTTGATCGTGACAAAGTTTGCCTCCGCCTCAGTTGCGACGGCCTTGGCTAGGAGGGTTTTCCCGCAGCCTGGCGGGCCATAGAGTAGTATCCCCTTGGGTGGCTTAATCCCAAGCCTCTCGAACTTGTCGGGAAACTTGAGGGGCCACTCTATCGCCTCGACAAGCTTTTGCTTGACGTCGTGCAGACCTCCAATATCGTCCCAATGGACCGTTGGTGTCTCTATCTCAACCTCACGCAGGGCGGTGGGCGTGATTTCCTTGTAAGCCTCGAGTATATCCTTCATGGTCACCTCCAGAGAATTGAGAATCTCTGGTGATATCCTCTCCTCGTTGAAGTCGATACTCGGCAGTATCCTCCTGATGCACTTCATCGCTGCCTCTCGGCATAGAGCCGCCAAGTCGGCGCCCGTGTACCCCTTAGTTATCTCAGCGACCTTGTCTAGATCCACGTCAGCGGCCAGTGGCATTCCTCGGGTGTGGATCTGGAGTATCTCCTTTCTGCCCTTCTTGTCAGGTATCCCTATCTCGATCTCCCTGTCAAACCTTCCCGGCCTCCTAAGCGCTGGGTCAACTGCGTTCGGCCTATTCGTAGCGCCTATCACTATCACTTGGCCCCTGCTCTCAAGACCATCCATCAAGGCTAGTAACTGTGCCACAACCCTCTTCTCGACCTCCCCCGTAACCTCGCTCCTCTTAGGTGCAATAGCGTCAATCTCGTCTATGAAGATGATGCTCGGAGCCTCCTCCTCCGCCCTCCTGAATATCTCCCTCAGCTTTGCCTCGGTCTCGCCATAATACTTGTTCATTATCTCGGGACCATTAATCAGTATGAAGTTTGCCTCAGCTTCGGTTGCTACAGCCTTAGCCAGCAGCGTCTTTCCACAACCTGGAGGCCCGTGCAGAAGCACACCCTTAGGGGGGTCGATCCCCAGCCTCTGGAAGAGCTCTGGGAACCTCAGCGGAAGCTCAATCATCTCCCTTATCCTCTGGATCTCCTCATGGAGACCTCCAATGTCCTCGTATGTTACGTGCGTACTGAGATATTTCTCTTGAATAGCGCGGCTCTGAATCACTATACGGGTATTTGGAGTGATCTTCACCACACCCGAGGGCCTAGTCTGTATAACGGCGAAATTGAAGAGATTCCCGAAGAACAGTACAGGCACTATGTTCTTCTGAACAACAGGGTACTCTATCAGCCTACTCTTCACCAGCTTAGTGAAGTTCTCATCAGGCTTGATCGCGCTGTTAACGGGCGCCAATGTCACGAGCTTCGCCTCCTTCACCTGGGCTTTCCTCACGATAACATAGTCATTTAGGGCGACGCCCGCGTTGTTCCTAATGTAGCCGTCAATCCTTATTATGTCCTTCTCGTCCTCGAGGTAGCCAAGCCAGAGAGTCGCTACAGCAAGCTTCTTGCCTCTGATCTCGATTACGTCTCCCGTTGAGAGTCCTGCAGAGGCTCCGACCTCACGGTCGATCCTCGCTATACCGTATCCGACGTCTCTCTGACGGGCCTCCGCCACCCTCAGGCGGAGCTCGGGAACCGCCTGTATCGCTCCACTCATCTGCTTAACATCTACACTGGGGGGGCTTTATTAGTTATTTCTCCAGGCCCGGATATCATATGATGTCGTCTGCCCCTAACCCCACGGTGAGAAAAAGGTCAATACCCCCGGCTCAAATTGTTTGGGGGACGGCTTGAAACAGTTTTATAAAGCATCCTTAGAAGACGAGCTTCTCAGGTTCTATTTGCCGACCGGATATAGAGAGGATATCCGAGGAGACTGATAGTCCGCCGTAAAGCTCGGCTACGGGCTCATTAAGGGCCTGCGCCGCCGCGATCCTTCCGATCGCGTCTGCCTTCATCACTCCGCTCCCACTACCCCCCGTAGCAACGACTAGGTTCATGACACGGAAGACTACCGGGTTTTCATCTATCGTGTTTATTGAGTAGCAGCCGGCCCACTTTGATTCAGGCCTAGCACCCTCCAGTATGGGAAAGATCTTGGAGAGTAGTGGATAGATGTTGTCGACGTAGAAGTGGTCTTCTGCCTCGAAATCTATCCCCCATTTACGCCCAATGTCGTCGCTCATCCCCAGCCATAGAGTTTTTTCCCTGACGCGAGGAACCACATAAGGACCGCGCGGCACAAATGTCATGGGTATGCACTTGAACTCGTTGAATCGCTCCACGTTGAAGAACTCCTGCAACCGTCCTCGAGCCGGAATAGAAAAGATCTGACGCTTCTTCGGCTTGATGTGTGAATCAATTCCGAGGGGGTCCAGAAGCTCTTGGGACCAAGCACCTGCCGCAAGAACGACCACATCAGCCTCGAACAGCCCCCTACTAGTCGCTATGCCGCCTATCCTCTTCTCCTGCCACGCCAGCGGCTCCCTGGGATGACCTATGCTAATCACCGGCGAGAGAACTAGCCTCTCGGCGCGTGTGTTAAAAAGGAACTCGACTCCCCTCTCCACAAGCTTCTCGTAGTAAAAGCTTGCTAGCTTCTCGACATCCAAGTAACCACTCTTGGGTGAAAATATGGCCCCCTTTATTGGTCTCAACCCCATCAGCTGGGCCTCCTCGTCAGAGAGATCGAGGTTGACGAAAGGTAGGGCTTTTCTAAGCTCGTCGGAAGAGACTAGAAGTGCCTTCCCAGTCGATATTAGCTCCCTCACAGACTCTATGTAGGAGGAGTACTTCAGGTCGTCCAGCAGCACTAGGTATCCTACTTGCTGGATACCCAGGTCGTAGCCCGCCGACTGAAGATCCAGGTAGAATCGAACGCTACTCTCTGAAACTACTCTATTGAGGCGAGAGGTGAAGAGGCCAAGTCGAAAACCTCCGACGCTCCTCGCTGTGTTTCCTTGCGCAGGGCCTGTATTCTCGTCTATAACGAGCACCCTACCACCCCTCTTCTCTGTGTAGTAAAACGCTGTGGCTAGGCCGACTATTCCAGCACCTATGACTGCCAGATCGTACCTCAAAGACTCAGCAAGAGTCTCAAAGCCTCACTCTATATATTTTTATCTATCTGAATACGAGCTGACAAATTATATTATGATGCGCGGGAAGATTTAGCTTGGATGGAGCTTGCCGGACTCGTGGGGAAACCCAACGTAGGCAAGAGCACTCTTTTCTCGGCCCTAACCGCCATAGATGTCCCGATAGCCAACTATCCATTCACGACAAAAAAGCCAAACAGGGGTATAACCTACCTGAGATACAGATGCGTATGCAAAGAGTTAGGGGTGAGGGATAACCCAAAAAACTCTAGATGCATCGACGGCATAAGGCTGATTCCTATACAGATAATCGACTGCCCCGGAATCGTGCCGGGAGCACATCAAGGCAGAGGCCTCGGGCTACAGTTCCTCGACGAGATACGCCAAGCGAGCGCGCTCATAGTTGTGGCAGATGCTTCAGGGTCGACAGATGACGAGGGCAACCTAGTGGAGGTTGGCTCCCACGATCCCCTCATGGATGTAAGGCTTGTTGAGAGGGAGATCGACAAATGGTTGCTTAAGATACTTGCGAGGGAGTGGCCCCGCATAGCGAGAGCTTCCGAGGCTAAACAAGCTAGCCTGTCTGAAGAAGTTGCAAGGCAACTCTCGGGGTTAGGTGTAGAAAGGCTACATGTCGAGCACGCAATTAACGCTTCTGGGCTCGACTCTGCACGCCCAACGAGCTGGAGGCAAGAAGAGCTGGAGCTTTTTGTAGAAAACCTACGTAAGGTAGCAAAACCTATCATCGTGGCCGCCAATAAATGTGACGTGCCCGGATCCTCGGAGGGTGTCCAGAGACTGAGGCGCGCGGGTTATGAGGTTGTTCCATGTAGCTCTGAGGCTGAGAGAATACTTAGGTTGGCATCCGCCCGCGGATACATCAAATACACGCCGGGTGACAAGACCTTTGAGGTCGTAGAAAGCACGAAGCTTACTCCCGCCCAGAGGGCGGCGCTAGATAAACTCCAAGAATTTATGGAGAAGAATAATGGGACAGGGGTTCAGGAACTGATAGACAAGACATATCTAGAGGTTCTCGGCTACATACCGGTATTCCCGGTCGAGGACTACTATAAACTAACAGACCGGGAGGGAAACGTCCTCCCCGACGTGTATCTACTTAAGTCAGGGTCAACGCCCCGCGACCTTGCCAACAAAATACATACCGAGCTTGGGGAAGGCTATCTCTACGCGGTCGACGCCAGAACTAAGCTCAAGCTCCCCTCGGATTATAGGCTGAGGGCCGGCGACGTCATTTCTATAGTCTCAGCCACTAAAGCCTGAGTAGTGTGTTAGAGGAACTCGTCGAGAGTCTTTTTCACATATTTTCCGCTGCTTATAATCTCGTCGAAATCCATGTCTAGGCTGTCGAGCACCTGCTGAAAAACCCCTTTAAGATACTCCACGTAGCTCTCAACATCGATTTGGGCCTTGTTTATCTCTATTTTTGGGTGGAGCGGTGTGACACCTAATCTGTCCTTCGTCTTAACATATTGTATTATGTCTCCTGGGCCGACCTTCACACCGATGGCCTCGAGCTTCTGTGCAGCTTTAACGTGGGGAGGTGTAGTCTTTTCGTACCTCTCCGGAGCCTTAGAGAGCATGACGCTAAAGGCAAGCTCGTCAACCTCGAACTCCCTGTTTATCAACCTGTTGTAGCTGCTTCTTATCAGGTCTGCCAGTCTCTCTTTAAATTTCTCGAAATCTCCTGGAGTAGAGATTCGCTTCAAATCTTCAATCATCTGGTCAAACAACCTGTGAGCGAGGCCGAACACGTGCCTCTTCTTCCCCGTGAGCCCCTTCACATCAACGACTCCTTTCGTCGTCAGGCCAAGATAGTTCTTTTTTCTCTGCGAGAGAACGAGGTACACGTACTCCTTCTCTATCTCGAGGTCCAGCCCGATGTCTTCCGCCCACTTTATCAGGGCGTTCAGAAGCCTCTCATCGGCGTTCACGAGAAAGAGCGAGTCGGTGTCGCCGTACACTATCGTGCCGCCCAGCTTCTCAACCATATTTATCGCCTCTTTAAAGANGTAGCGGCCGATCGCGGCAGTGCTCTCGGCGAGTGGCGGACAGTATAAGGGAAATTCCTCAAAGCCGAAGACGCCGTAACTGGCGTTAAGGAAGACTTTCAGAGCCTTCTGGACCACGTCGTACCAGACGCGCCTCTCGTTAGGGATCGATTTGTCAGCACTGAGGGGCTTATACAGCCCAACCCTAATGTCTCGCAGCGATCCTATTATCTGGCTCTGCAACCCTCTCCTCTTCGTGCAGACCCAGTGACCGGTCTCGGGGACTACGTTTGACCTACATTCATCGTGAGGGCAGCGGATCGTCTCATAGCTCAGGTTCCACCTCTTTAAAGCAGATGGGTAGAGGGATGCAAAGTCAAGCACCCTCACCCTGAAGTGGATGCCAGGTATTGGGTCGACGACGATCGCTCCTCGGTATTTCTTCCCCTCGATGATGGCCTTCGTCGTTGTGGTGCCCTTCTCTCTGAGCAGGTCCTCCGATCTCGGGATCAACCATCCACGCCTTCTATGCTCAAAGTAGAGGAGGTTTTTGATCCAGCCTGAGACGCCGTGTCTGCATAGATCTTCGATTGGCTGCTTACTGATCCTGCACAAGACGAGGATGAGCCGCAGCACTAGTTTTTCGTTCATAGACATGAGCTCGTAAACGAGTGAGGCGTCGCCAAAGACGTACGCGGCGAGCTCCCTGTCTGAGAGCTCTGATATTGGCTTCTCTATCGGCACCTTACCCCTCCCCAGTAGGGCCTGAGATATGCCCTCGAGGGTGTTTTCCCTATACTTGTTGTCAAAGGCGTATATCTGGATAGACTTGTTTAGGAAAAACCTGTAGAGATCTATATGGACCGCGTTGATGAATGTCGCACCCTCCCTGCTTATTACTATGCTGTTTTTCTCCCTCGCTACTCCTAGCCTCTTGGCTCTGTTGTAGAGGTATGGGAGGTCGAAGTCGTCTCCGTTGAAGGTAACAATTATTGCGTAGCTTGATAGGGCGTCAAAGATCTCCTCAAGCATCCTTTTTTCAGAGTCGTATGTCGCGACGAGGAAGCTGAAGCCTTCTGTCTCCATCTTTTCTCCTCCGCGCTTAAGTAGGAAGACCTGTTTTTTCCCGTCAGAGCCATGTATCGCCGCGGCCACTATTGGATCTTCTGCCTTGGATGCGTCAGGCACGCGGGTCGGCACCGCGCTAAGGACCTCTATATCTAATGCGCAGAAGGGTGGTTCTATCTGCTCTGCCTCCAATATGGCTATCCAATTCGCCACCTCCTCCACGTCCTCGCTTCTCAGCTTCCATATCTTCTTAGCCTTGGCGATAGCTTCCTCCCGTGAAAGTGTCAAGGGCTTAAGCTTCCCGTCCTCCATGCAGTATGGCAAGCCACAGATTAGCCCCATGTCGTAGAGATAATTTATGTGATACGGAATGTCTGACTCCCACGTACTGATCCTCTCCCTCACGGAGCCACTTCTCCCCCCAATAGTAAGTGGGTCTCTGACAGTCACCTTCGTGACCTTAACCGTCTCGAGTCTGAGAGCGTCGAACTTCTCCGTCTCAGTTAAAGCCACGATGCTCGGGGAGAGATCTTTTAGGGCCTCGGCGGCCTCCTCTGGCCGCAGATTTGTGTAACAGTATGGGAGATGCCCCGACTCATCATACACGATCTCTACTCTCTGGCTTTTAGGGTTGTATAGCTTCAGATACGCCCTCCCTTTCTCACCGTCATAGCTGGACGACAGCAACAGTAACGGGACTTCTCCGCCGGTTATGTGAGTGTCAAGCCTGTCCTGCATCCCACGCTTGAGAGGCCACATTTAGTATAAGCCTTTCTCCCCATGAGGGCAGAACCACCTTAAAAATAGGTGCAGCGTTTGCCCGCCTGATAAACCTCTTCCGGTCCTCTCCTCTGCGGGAAGGGATTAATCTTGGCTGAGTCAGTTGTTAAATCCGTTGTGGCGAGGCAGGAATGCCGCGGTGCTGATAGCATTAGCCCTAGTTATGAGATTAGCGCCGGCGGCCTTCTCGGGACACGGCTGGGACATGTATGTTTGGATAAAGACGAGTGAACTCTTCCTGCAAGAGCGGCTAGACATCTACAGCTACCCCTCCATCGAGGGATTTCCGTGGGGCTTTTACGCCTATCCACCCCCCTGGCTTTACCTGCTAACCATGATGAAGATAGTTGGAGCATTACTTGGGGAGGAAAAGTGGCTGATGCTTTTACTCTTCA
>AWOC01000023.1 GCA_000494185.1 Candidatus Calditenuaceae archaeon JGI OTU-3
GGCATCCTCCTCGTGCTCCAGCAGGTAGCGCTCGCGGTGATAGGGCCTGCGCCAAGCTCTGTAGAGCCGCCTCTGAGCTTCCTGCTAAGCCTCTGGGGCATCAGCTACTCCGGGTACAAGCTCCTCGTCGCGGCCGCCTCGCTTGGGGCTGCCCTAGCCGTATGGCTCATGATACGGAGCTCCGAGCTGGGGCTGAAGATGAGGGCGGTCCAGCAGAACAGGGGGCTGGCCGAGGCGCTGGGGATAGATAGCGGGCGCGTCATGACTGTCGGATTCGTAGTCTCCGGAGTGCTCGCAGGATTGGCAGGCGCGATGACGGCTCCCATCAGGCAGGTACACTTCCTCATGGGCCTCGACGCCCTCATCTGGTCCTTCCTAGTCGTCGTTGTCGGTGGGGTTGGGAGGGTTGGCGGGACTGTGGCTGCTGCGGTAGGCATCGGCCTGCTAGAGAGCTTCACGGCGCTACTACTGCCACCAACCCTCTCTCGCGTCCTCTCTCTAGCCTTAGTTCTGGCATACGTAGCGGTCAGGAGGCTGGTGTAGCTTGGCGGGGAGGAGTCACAACAGCGTGGGGACCCCTGTCCTCTCGGCCATCGTGATAACAGCCCTCGCCCTACTCTACACCCTGCTCCCCGACTACGGAAGGACGCTCTTAGCCCGAATCATGGTCCTGTCCATCTACTCATACGGTTTCGCGGTGTCGTTCCACTTGCTTGGAGTTATGAGTCTCGGGCACGCGGCGCTCTTCGCTTCTGGGATGTACGGCGCTGGACTCTACGCGTTGCGCTCGCCGGTCGGAGGCCCCCCTGCGGCCCTTGCGGCGGGTCTCGCATCATCTCTGATCGTCTCGGTAATCCTGTGCCTCGTGACTCTGCGCACCAGGGGTCCCTACACGATGATCGCCACCCTACTCCTCTCCCAAGCCCTATACCTGCTGATGCTCCACTTCAACGAGGTTACGGGTGGGGAGCAGGGGATCGTGCTTCCGAGACAGGCGACGGTGGCCTGGCAGCTCGAGGGTGTGCTGGGCGAGGCGGGTTCGCGCTACTTTATCGCCCTCGCCGGCCTCACCGCCGCGGTGCTCTCCGTCCTCCTTCTCCAAAGATCCCGGCTGGGCAGGATACTGCTGGCGCTGAGGGACGATGAGGATAAGCTTGAGTCGCTCGGATACGATAGGAGGCTCTACAGGTTCATAGGCTTCAGCGTCTCAGGCCTCCTTTCAGGCCTCTCAGGCTCCCTCTACGCCCTCACCTACGGCTACATGGGAGCCGGCTTCGCAGGAGTCATGTACTCTGTCCAGCCGATACTCTGGGTCCTAGTCGGTGGCCCCGTCATAGAGCTGAGCCCCTTTATCGGGTGCCTTGCGGTGGGCATCCTCTCCGACCTGGCGAGCGGCCTGGTGAGGGGGCACGTGCTGGTGGTGGGGCTGGGACTGGTCGCGATAGCCTTTGCCACTAGAAGGCTCGTATGGATGTCTAGGCTGCTCGGGAGGCTGGAAGGCGTTGGTCGCTGAGCCTCTGCTCAGGGTCGAGAGGGTCTCGAAGAGCTTCGACGGGGTCAGGGCCCTAAATGGCGTCTCGCTCGCGGTCCGGGCGGGCGAGGTCCTAGGCATCATAGGTCCGAACGGAGCGGGCAAGTCGACCTTGGCCGGGATAGTGGCCGGCTGGATAGCCCCCAGCTCGGGCAGGGTGTTGCTCGGCGGAAAGGAAATCACGGCGCTCCCGGTAAGGATGAGGGCCCTACTAGGGATAGCGGCCACCCATCAAACGCCGAGGGTCTTCACCTCGCTCACGGTGCAAGAGAACATTGAGCTCGCCGCCGGAAAGAGGGGGGAGGATATGATCCGGGAGGTGGCGGAGAAGCTTGACCTAACAAGCAAGCTACATCAACGTGCCTCGTCCCTCTCCTTTGGACATAGGAGGCTCCTAGAACTCGCTATGGCTCTCGCATCAAGCCCCAGACTCCTAGTGCTGGACGAGCCGAGCCAAGGGCTTTCGACGGAGGAGACGGGGAGGCTCGAGTCAGTCATAATGGGCCTGAGGGATGTCGGTGTCCTGCTGATCGATCACCGAGTCGACTTTGTCTCAAGGATCTCCAACAGTGTGGCCGTCATGAACTCGGGGCGCGTAATTGCTCTGGGTAGGCCGCGAGAGGAGGCCGTCTCCGCCGCGATAAAGCGGGCCTACCTGAGGGAGGAGACATGATTCTGGTCGAGGAGTTGAGGGCGGGATACGAGGGGCTTGAGGTCCTCAAGGGGGTTTCGCTGAGGGTGGATCGGGGAAACGCCCTAGCCCTTATTGGCCGGAACGGAGCCGGTAAGACAACCCTCCTGCGGTCCATCATGGGGTACCTGAGACCACTGACAGGCAGAATCCTGCTAGACGGCGTTGACGTGACGGGATGGAAGCCCCACAGGGTAGCGAGGCTTGGAGTTGCGTATGTGCCCCAAGACCTCATAGTCTTCCCCCAACTGACCGTCGAGGAGAACCTGAGGCTGGCGGCGGTGGGGGGCGAAGGCTGGGACCTGTCTCGCGAAGCCTTCAAGCTGATCCCGGAGTTGGAGGCCCTCAGGTGGAGGAGGGCCGGACAGATGAGCGGCGGAGAGCAGAGAATGCTCGCCGTGGCGCGGGCCCTCGCCTCTCGGCCGAGGATTCTGCTACTTGATGAACCTTTGACAGGCCTCATGCCGCTCGTGATCCGTCGGATCGTGGAGTCCCTCGCCCGCCTCAAGGAGGAGGGGGCAGCCATACTGATCGTCGAGCAGAACCCCCACGCAGTATTGGGAGTCGTTGACAAGGTAGCCCTGATGGACGGAGGAAGGATCCCATGGACCATAGACGCTGAGGATGCGAGGAGAAGACCCGAGACTCTAGGGCCCGTGCTCGGTCTATCCGGATGAATAAAATAAAGGATGGGTCTATTGAAGCGGCCCTGGGATCTTCTCCCACTTGCCTGTCTCGGCAGACCTGAGCACCGCGTCGAGTATCTGGTTATTCTTCAGGCCGTCGTAAAATGTCGCTCCCTGCGGCGCGACCGGCTTGTCGTTCACGATGCAGTCCAGGAAATGGTGTATCTCGTGGACAAAAGTGTGCTCCCAGCCTATAATGTGGCCCGGCGGCCACCAACTCTTTATATATGGATGCTCCGGCTCCGTGACCAGTATCCTCCTGTAGCCCCGCGTCGTGGTGTCTCCCCGAGCCTCGTATAACTCGAGCTCGTTCAGCCTCTCCAGGTCAAAGACAAGCGTGCCCTCTGATCCATGTATCTCGATCCTTAGGAGGTTCTTGCATCCTGCCGCGAAGCGTGTCGCCTCTACAGACCCGATTGCCCCATTCCTGAACTTGACGAGCGAGATGAAGGCGTCGTCCACGGTTACTCTCCCCTTACGCGTCGGGTCCTCGGGGAGGGGCCTCTCCTCGATAAACGTCTTCGCCATCCCCATCACGGAGTCCACCTCCCCCACGAGGTACCTTGCGAGGTCGAAGACGTGTGACCCGAGGTCTCCTAAGGCGCCGCTCCCCGCGACCTCCCTCCTAAGCCTCCAGACGAGCGGGAAGGACGGATCCATTATCCAGTCCTGGAGATATGCTCCGCGGAACTGTAGGACCTTTCCTATGAGGCCCTGCTCGATAAGCCTTTTCGCGAGAACTATCGCGGGCACGAACCTATAGTTGAAGGCGACCATGTGCTTGACCCGGGCCCGCTCTGCGGCCCTATACATCTCCTCCGCCTCCACACTATTCATCGCGAGAGGCTTCTCGCAGAGCAGGTGCTTCCCGGCCTCAGCCGCCTCGACGCAGGGCTCCCTATGCATGTTGTTCGGCAAGCCATTGTCTATGAGCTCGACCTCGTTATCCTTGACGAGGGCCCTCCAGTCGGTGTAGTACCTCTTGTAGCCGAACCTCTCCGCCGCCTCCCTCACGGAGGCCTCTGTCCTCCCGTAGATCGCTACGAGCCTAGGTATCGCGGGAGCTGGATGCATCATTCGAGGCATCTTGATGAAGGCGTTGCTGTGGGCCTTACCCATGAAGGCGTAGCCCAGCATCCCTACACCTATCTCCCGCGGCATGGCAGGCCACACCCCTCCTAGCTCTACCACCAGACCCTCTCCAGCCGCTTCTTGATTATCAAGGGTTTGAGGAAGGCGACCGTCTTCTCGACACCATCCTCTCGACTCATGACTGGGTCCTCATGCTCATAGCTGAGGACGTGGTCATAACCGACCTCGGCTAGCGCCGTAATCACCCTCTTCCAGGGAACATCGCCCCAGCCGGGTATCCTGAACCTGAACCCTCGCGTCGGCCTCATCCACGATCCTGTGGGTATGGAGCCGGAGACGGGCAGATTCTCTTTGACGAGCTCGCCGTCCTTGGCATGGCTGTGGTAGATCCTGTCCCCCAGCCTCTTGATGAAGACGACCGGGTCTATGAGTTGCCAGACCAGGTGGCTGGGGTCAAAGTTGAAGCCGAACTCTCTCTTGCCGTTTATGGCCTTTATCGCCTGCTCGGCAGTCTCGATGTTGTATACCACCTCCTGCGGATGAACCTCGTGGGCGAACTTCACGCCGTTGGCAGCGAAGTGGTCGAGAATCTCTCCCCAGCGCTCCGCGAAGAGTGTGAAGTAGCTCTCGTAGATCCTCTCGTATTCGGCCGGGAATATGTACCAGGCCCCCCAGTTGGGGCACCCTATGAATCCGTTGACGACGGGGACGTCTAGGAGCTTGGCGGCCTCTGCAGTCTTCTTCATCCTCTCAATCCCGTACCGAACCTTCTCCTCGGGCGTGCCCTTGAAGAAGACGTCGGTCGAAGAGTCATGGGGGCCGAGGACGAGCTGGCCCTCTAGGTGGTTCGAGATGCCCGAGATCGTGAGGTTATAATTCTCGACCAGCCTCTTTAGCTCTTGGGCGCCCCCGTTTAAGACCCTCTCAATGTTAAGATGATTGCTTCCCCTCCAGGCAGCAAGCTCCACAGCCTCGTAACCCAGACCGGAGACATACCTCAGAACCTTCTCCAGAGGCTCCTCATTAAACAGCACCGTAAAAATTCCAATCTTCATAGCAGATTATAGAATCATCGACCCGCTTATAATGTTTTAATTTATCAAGAACCACGGCGCGCCATAGGAGGTGGTGGGAGGTCTGAGGAACAATACCCTCCGCCTGATGGAGATTTTGGTCAAAAATGGCTTCGAGACCGCCTATGCCAGCAGTCTAGACGAGGCCTGCTCGTGGATTCTGAGGTGGGCGAGGGATTGGGGCGCAAAGAACTTCTTAATTGGTGGCCTCGGCGGCAGGCTGGAGGCGGCGATCAGGGGGCTTCTGGGGAGGGTCGGCAGGATCGGCGGGTGGGACGAATTATCCGAGGCCGGCTGGATAGATAGGATTAGGGAGGACGGTCTAGGGATCTTCAGGGCCCGTCTCGGCATAGCGGAGACGGGCGGCCTAGTAGTCCTCGACGAGCAGTCAAACCTCGCCTCCCTCATCCCAAGATTCTCCGTCGGCATACTTGGGGAGGGAGAGATAGTGGAGAATTATGAGGCTCTCTCAGCCATTCTCGGGTCGGGCAGTGTTGGGGGGCTTGTGATAATATCTGGCCCGAGCGGCACATCCGATATAGAACTAACCCACGTGAAGGGCGTGCACGGCCCAGTAGAGATAGGCTGCATCGTGTCGGGGTTCGATCCAGATGAGTAGGAGACAGGTAGAGGCGGCACTAGCGCGACGGGAAGAGGTCGAGACTAGGTGGCGAAGCCTCCTTGCGATGGCGGAGAAGTCAAGGGAGGCAGTAGGTGCGCTATTGGACAAACATCTCCGCGAACTCTTTGAGGCGCGCAGCAGGTCGCTCGAGAGGCTTCCCGAGCTCCTAGAAGTTCTTTCAGCATCTATATCTAGGGCCGGCGGCCATCTCTATATTGCGAAGACGGCGGAGGATGCGAGGCGCTACATAGCCCAAATAGCAGCAAGCAGGAACGTGAGGCTGGTCGTAAAGTCTAAGACGATGACTGGAGAAGAGATCGGGATAAACCAGGCCTTAGAGTCATTGGGAGTAGAGGTCGTCGAGACGGATCTGGGGGAGCGTGTGGTGCAGCTTGCGGGGCACAAGCCCACCCACATTATAGCTCCTGCGGTCCACCTCAGCAGGGGGGAGATATCCTCCCTTATAAAACGGAAATTGGGGGCTGAGGTTGAGGAAGACCCCACAAAGATAACCGTTTTCTTCAGGAAGCATCTCTGGCAGTTCTTCAAGTCGGCAGATATGGGGGTAACAGGAGCCAACATCGTTGTTGCAGAGACGGGGCACGTGGTCCTTGTTACAAACGAGGGCAACGGGAGACTAGTAGCGACTATGCCGCGCATAATAGTCTCCGTCGCTGGTGTGGAGAAGGTCGTGGAGAAGTGGGAAGACGCGGCGAGAATCCTCCGCGTCCTTCCCGCCAGAGCGATAGGTAGGTCGTCGACCAGCTACATAACGGTGCTTGGACCGAGGGGGCCTTCTGCGTCGAGAGGGGGGAGAGAGTTTCACCTGGTCCTGATAGACAATGGGAGGATCGGCGCCCTCGGAGACGAATGGCTGGGGCAGACCCTCAGATGCATCAGATGTGCGGCCTGTCTTGACGTCTGCCCCACCTACCGTATCCTCGGCGGCGGAGTCTTCGGAGACACTTATGTGGGGGCGATGGGTGTGTTGTGGACCGCCATAACGAATTCAGTCCAACGTGCCGCGGAGATAGCAAGGTACTGCGTCTCTTGTAGCCTGTGCCACGACGTCTGTCCCGCGCGGATAGACTTGCCGCTCGCTATATCGTGGGTCAAGCATCGTGGCCGCAGCTATACACTCCGCGAAAGAATGCTCACGATGTATGAATACTATGCGTTGCTGGGGTCTAGGATGGCCCACCTCTTCAACTGGCTGCAGGAAAACAGGTCCGTACGGAAAGCGTTGGAGCTCGTCCTAGGCCTAGACAGAAGGAGACTGATGCATAGATTCAGGGGCGGGGACCTGTATAGGGTGCTTGGGCTCGAGTATCTCAAAAGGTCTGACGCCGACGTCGTGTATTTCCCAGATACCTATGCAGCCTACATCGACTGGAGCGTTGGGGTCTTATCGGTCAGGGTGCTGGAGCGGCTGGGGTTCAGGGTCGCCGTTGTGAGGACGCGGGGCTCGGGGATGCCCGCCATCCAATACGGGCTACTCCAGGTGGCCAAGAGGATAGCGGAGAGAAACGTGGCGAGTCTCTCAGAGTACGCGAGGCGAGGCGCATGGATAGTTTGTAGCGAGCCCACGGCGGCCTACTGCTTAGCAAATGCATATCCAAAGCTGTTGAAGACGAGCAGCTCGGCGAGGGTTGCAGAATCGACTAGGGAGCTACTGTACTTCGTAGCCTCTGAGGCAAGACTCCCAGCGCAGGCCCAAGCCTCTGGAGGGGGGAGAATGATCTTCTATCACTATCCGTGCCACTCCAGGCTAGTCGCGCCCGGGGCGCCCTCCATAAAACTCCTATCCTCCCTCGGGCTTGAGGTTAAGTCGAGGGACTATGGTTGCTGCGGAATCGCGGGGACTTGGGGGATGAGGCGGGGGCACGAGGGATATAGCGTGA
The DNA here is from genome assembly GCA_000494185.1 of Candidatus Calditenuaceae archaeon JGI OTU-3. The sequence goes on from AWOC01000023.1 coordinate 7,597, forward strand.
GCTCTGAGGTCGGGAGACGCGTCGCCCGAGAGGTGCTGGGGACAAACTGCTCCGAGGTGGCGACCGAGAGTAGTGTCTGCGCGTTGCAGNTACGGCAATTNACCGGACTCCGAGTTTATCACACCATAAGGTATCTAGCNGAGGCCCTCGGCATCGAGAGTAGCGGCTTGGGAATGCTAAACTTTTAAGCGCGCCCAAACCACCCTACTGGCGTGAAGGAGGTCATCCTGCCTTACGAGGGTAGGGAGTTCTACGAGATTGAGGTCGCTGGGATGAGGAGGGTTCTGCCCCTCCTCAGGGTCTCCGAAGACACCTGGATCGCCTACTTCGACAGCCTAGGTGACCGCGAGTTCATATCTAGGTGCGCCGCACTCCTCTCTGAGAGGCTTAAGGGGTGCGACATACTCCTCACGTCAGAAAGCAAGGGAATCCCACTCGTACACGAGATAGCCTCCATCCTAGGCCACCAAAGATACATCGTGGCTCGAAAAGAGGTCAAGCCCTTCATGGTTAACCCAATCGTCACGGAGTGTAAGCCCGTGACCAGTAAGGAGGTAATTAGGCTCAGCATAGACGGGCGCTACAGGAAGTACCTCGAAGACAAGAACGTCGGGATAGTGGATGACATAGTCAGCACGAGGGAGACGATGGCCGCCCTCGAGAGGCTCGTCAGACTCGCGGGCGGCCGGGTCTATAAGAAGGCGGCGATCCTCCTCGAGGGTGCCATCTTCGACGACGTGGACTATCTAGGTATTCTCCCCATATTCAAGGGGAACCGCTAAGGTATTCGCTAAGCAACACCTCGAGGCCTCGGTCAACATATTCTCAGTATATTGTCGGCGGATATAGTAGAAGAATCTCCGAGCCTTTCGAGTGGTCAACTGTTATAGGCGTTGCTGAGCAAGGCATGCGTCAAGACAGATGTTCACCGTCGCAAGGGTTTCTAGCTGGGATCTCGAGGGATGCTGGAAGTACTACCCGCGCGGGTGGGAGAGCAGCCTTCACAGGCTCTGCTCACGTACCGGCTCCTTTCCGCCAGCCATGGCGCACTACTACATCACGATGTACACAGAGCCAGGGTGGCTCGTGCTGGACCCCTTCGCTGGGAAGGGAACAGCGCCGCTCGAGGCATGCCTCAACGGGAGGATCGGTGTAGGCAACGACCTGGCCCCTGAGGCATTCGTACTGACACACGCAAAGGTTAGGCCCGCAACGTATGAGGAGGTTGAGGACTGGGTGAGGAGGAACCGCGTAATTATTGCTAGGGGCGTAGACCCGGATGCTCCTGAGGAGGTTCAGGCGTTTTACCACAGGTCGACTCTTAGACAGCTCATGGCTCTGAGGGAGCTGCTGATGCATGACGACACGAGGCTCGGCATCTTCCTCAAGGGGCTTGTCTTAGGGATACTCCACGGCTCTAGCAGCTGCAGCCTCTCCATCAAATGCTCCCACTCGTTCTCAATGTCTCCTAGCTACGTCGCCCGATCCCGGAGGAGACTGGGGTTATCCAAGCCTCGTAGAGACGTGACGAGATGCATTCTAGAAAGGGCTGCCAGCATACTCTCTGGGAGGCTGCCCGCGGTAGAGGGCCTGGCCTATAATTGCGACGCCCGGGGCCTGCCGCTTCCCTCATCGATAGCCGACTTCATCATAACCTCTCCACCATACCTCAACATGCAGACATACGCCTGGGATAATTGGCTGAGGCTCTGGTTCCTAGGATACGATTATAGAGAGGTGGGGCGGCGCCTCTTTCACTCCCAGTCCTTATCCAGGTTCGCCGAGTTCATGGAGCAGTCGCTCCGAGAAATGTATCGACTACTAAAGCGCGACAGGGCCTGCGTCATAGTGCTCGGCATAGTCAGGAAAAGGGGCGTCCTGATAGATCTCGCCGAGTTCGTAAGGCCGATAGCCGAGCGTGTCGGCTTCAACGTGAGGCGGGTCGTCTACGACAACATCCCCAAGGAGAGCAAATACCTCATGTATATAGGAGACAAGCAGGGGGTTAGCAGAGAAGCTGTGCTGGAGCTGGAGAAGGGAGAGGCGTCTGAGAGACCGGTGCATACTCCGCTAAAGACTCGGCAATTATCTGGGAGGATGGTTACTGCTTGATGATTGAGAGCCACGGCGAGGTATGCAGGCTTGGATACCTCCGACTGATCGTGGCCGCCGCCAAGTCGGAGTCTGCTCGGGACCAAGCGTCTCAGAGCTTCTTAGCATCTATCCTCGAGGAATCTGTTAAAAAGCTGAAGGCGCCCCCCGCCTCTCAAGTCGACGTTGTAGGATTGGTAAGGAGCACCGTTGCCGCGCGAAACTACGTATCCCTCGCGGCAGACCTTAACCTGCTCAGCAAGAAGTCACCAACCCTCGGCGAGAACGGCATCGTCTACGCCTTTACCAGAAGCATAGCGCACAGCGAAGCCTTTCTTAGGGGCGAGGCCGAGCTGTCACTCCTAGACGTGATAACACTGAAGCCGGTTGAACGCCTATTCTTCTTCTGGCTCCTAGTAGTAAACGACTACCTCGTCTTACCCAGTATAATTAGATGGGTCTTGGAGACCGAGAGCTTCTCCAGGCTGGAGGCCATGAACTATGTCATGGAGGAGCTTTACCCGCAGGCCCTCCGGTCCATACTCGCGGCAGCTGGCAAGAGGGCTCAGAGTGAGCTGCTACCAAAGCTTGAGGCGGCTCAGAGGTATAGGGAGGAACGGCTCAAATATTCGAGGAAGGCTGAGTGGATCAGAAGCAGCCTCTACGCCAAGTATAGGCACATCGTGCCACCGAGGCTGGAGTGGCTCGTCGACCTAGGACTGTTAAGGCGTGTCAAGAGGGGGCGCTACGAAGTCTCAGACCAAGTGCTGGGTCATAAGGCCCTTTTCATCAAAACCCTCTCCTACCCGCCCTCAAAGATCACGGAGCAGATCTTCTCGACGCTTGCTCCCGTAATGATCCAGTACGCCGGCAAAGCCTCTAGGGAAGCTTTGAACAAGGAGCTCATAAACACGTTCAACGCAATCTCCACATACCTCGGCGGCCCAGTAAAAATAAGGCTCCTAGAACTCGCCGTCTGCATAAGACTGCTAGAGAATAACCAGGTAGCGACGCCGTCCCAAATCCGCGAAACCATAAACAAACTCTCAGTCCTCTACCCAGACAAGATATACCTAGTCCCAGGACCGGACGACAACCTCTACCTCACCAGAATAAACCTAAGCCCAAAAGAACTCGCCCTCTGAAGAACGCCCTTATATGCCGGACTCCGAGTATCGTATTTTAATTTAGAACTCGTCTCTAAATTCCGTTCTAAGGTGTTTTTTGCGGCTAACAAGGGTGGTGTAATTGACAATCTATTAAACTCGTTAACTAACATTATATTAATTTTACCGGCATGGGCTATCGCGGCTGCGGCCGTTGCGTACATCCAAAGGCTCGATTTACTGTATATAGCGCTAGTAATATCGGCCTTCGCCTGGGCAGGTCCAGCTAGGTCGATAAGGGCACAGGTTCTATCACTTAAGTCACGTCCGTATGTTGAGCTTGCGAGAATGATAGGTGAGAGAGACTTTGAGATATTATTTTTTGAATTACTGCCTAACCTTTTCCCATATATTGTCGTTGGTTTCGCGTATTCTGTCATTGGGGGGATCCTTGCTGAGACTGGGTTAAGACTAATCGGGCTTGGAGCAGCCGAGATCATCACGCTAGGGTTGTTGTTACATCTCTATATGACGAGCGGCCTCATAGTGCAAGGATACTACCACTTCATAGTCGGGCCCGTCCTAGTTTTGGTGTGTATTTTCGATTCACTTAACTTGATAAACATGGGTTTAGACGAACTTTTCAATCCACGGCTTAGGAGGGTTACTGGAGAGTAGGGGGTTTGTGGGTTGTTCCGTGGAGTTTTCTGGAGGTGATCCGGCCACACGTTCCCGTGCGGCCACCTTGTTACAACTTCTCCCCCCTCACCAGGCCTGGGCTCGGGCCACCCAACTCGAGTGGCTCTCGCCCATTCCCAGCTCGGGTGGAGCGATGGGCAGTGTGTGCAAGGAGCGGGGACGTATTCACCGCCCGGTGGTAACGGGCGGTTACTAGGGATTCCGCGTTCACGAGGGCGAGTTGCAACCCTCGATTCCAACTAAGGCGGAGTTTAGGGATTGGCTCCCCCTTTCGGGGTGGCATCCCACTGTCTCCGCCATTGAACGTCGCGTGCGGCCCGGGGGATTCGGGGCATACCGACCTGCCGTAGCCCGCTCCTTCCTCCCCCTTTCGGGGGCGGTCCCCCCTGAGTGCCCAGCGCCTCTCGGCCGATGGCAACAGGGGGCGCGGGTCTCGTCCGTTGCCTGAATTAACAGGACACCTCACGGCACGCACCGGCGACGGCCATGCACCTCCTCTCGGCTCGTCCGGTAAGGTCGTCAGCCTGACCATCATCCTGCCGTCGCCCCCGGTAAGGTTTCCGGCGTTGAATCCGATTAAGCCGCAACGTCCACCCCTTGTGGTGCTCCCCCGCCAATTCCTTTAAGTTTCAGCCTTGCGGCCGTACTCCCCAGGCGGCGGGCTTAATGGCTTCCCTTCGGCACCGGGGCGGCTCGTAGCCGTCCCGGCACCTAGCCCGCATCGTTTACAGCTGGGACTACCGGGGTATCTAATCCCGTTTGCTCCCCCAGCTTTCGCCCCTCACCGTCGGGCGTGTTCTGGCGCCCCGCCTTCGCCACTGGTGGTCCTCCCGGGATCAGAGGATTTTACCCCTACCCCGGGAATACCGGGCGCCTCTCCCACCCCCAAGCCCGGCAGTATCTCCCGCAGCCCACAGGTTAGGCCTGTGGATTTAACGAGAGACACGCCGAGCCGGCTACGGGCGCTTTAGGCCCAGTAATAGTCCCCACCACTCGGGGAGCGGGTATTACCGCGGCGGCTGACACCCGACTTGCCCTCCCCTTATTCGCCCGCCTTTTTACAGCGGGCAAAAGCCACCACGAGGGTGGCACTCGGGGTAACCCCGTCGGGCTTCCGCCCATTGCGGAGTTTTCGCGCCTGCTGCGCCCCGTAGGGCCTGGACTCTTGTCTCAGAGTCCATCTGGGGGCTCCCCCTCTCAGGGCCCCTACCCGTCTTAGGCTTGGTGGGCCGTTACCCCACCAACTACCTGATAGGACGCGGCCCCATCCTGCGGCCCCGGCACGGAGGATCCCCGTGCAGGGATTTCGGCGAGTGGTCGTTCCAGAACCACTCACCTATGGAGGTTTATCCCCAGTTTCCCGGGGTTATCCTCCTCCGCAGGGCAGGTTAGCCACGTGTTACTCAGCCGTACGCCAGGCCCCCGGATTCCCGGAGACCTCCGACTTGCATGGCTTAGCCTTACCCCGAGAGCAGTGGGGTCCGGCAGGATCAACCGGAGTCCGGCCAACACTTGGCGGGGAACTCCACGGAACAACCCACATTAGGCCCGAGGATCCTTTCATGCTCCCTCAGGCCTTCACCCCTATAGCCAGAGCCGGAGAGCACCACCCCATCGCTAAGGTGGGTCCACCTGCCTCGGTGGTGCCGCCGCCTAGAGCTCTGGCCCACTAAGAAGTTAGGATAGGTGTTTCTTATAAGGATTTACAGTCTATTGCGCAAAGATAAAGATATAGGTATTCAAGCCGTGAGGCTCGACTATATGGCAGGATATTGACTGTCCTGGTCGTCGGTGGTGCTGGCTTCCTCGGCCGGCGAGTGGTGCGGCGCCTGCTTGACGCCGGGGAGGACGTCAGGGTATTAGATCGTGTTAGGCCCAGCGTATCGGAGGGCGCCCGGAGGGCTGGGTATGTCGTGGCCGATGCGAGAGCGTTCGACGCGGTCTACTCGTGTATGCAGGGCGTCGAAGTGGTGGTGAATCTGGCCGCCCTCACAAGTGCCCCTGAGTCGGTGGAGCAGCCGCGTACGTATCTAGACGACAACGTCAGAATACATATGAACGTTCTTGAAGCTGCGCGGAGGCTTGGAACAGGGCTTGTGGTACTGGCCTCTAGCGCCGCGGTCTATGGGGATCTGAAGCCACCTCACCGGGAGGACGGGGCTGTGAGGCCACTCAACCCCTATGGCGTAAGTAAGCTTGCCTGCGAGATACTTGGCGACGCATACTACCGAATCTACGGTGTCCGCGGCGTCGTTTTGAGGTATTTCAACATCCTCGGCGAGGGTGGGCGGAACGTCTTGAGGGAGTTCGTGAGCCGCGTAGCCTCAGGCAGGCCCCCGATAGTCAGAGGGGTCTGGAGAGGCGGAGAATTCGTCCCCGCATCACGCGACTTCATCTATGTCGAGGACGCGGCCAAGGTTACCATCGCCTCCCTCAAAATCAGCCCCGGGTACGAGATAATTAACATTGGAAGTGGAGAGCCTAGGAGTGTCGAGGAGCTGGCGAGAATTGTCGCGGAGGAGATGGGAAGCGATGTCCAGCCGGAGAGACGGGCCCTTCTACCACAAGAACCTCTCACTAGCTTTGCCGACATAACAAAGGCAAAGTCGCTGCTGGGATGGAGGCCTGAGACCCCGTTAAGAGAGATCGTTAAAAAGTATGTAGTGTGGTTCAGGAGAGAGTGAGAGAGAAAAAATGGGGGAGGTTTGGGGGTGAATCCCTGCTCAGCCTAGCCATCTACGCCAGGTCCATCACGGGGTCGAGTGAGGGCGGCAGCCGCCTCTCGACCTTCAGGACCGAGCCTACGACAGGCTTCAGCTGTATCGTTAGGACCTCTGTGGGTTGAAGGTTTTCCATCTCCTCGATACCGACCGTTATCGACCAGAGCTCGCCGAACTCGATCAGGTGGTCGCCGTCGCCCACGATCTGCTTCACTATGACGCCTGGCGACGAGAAGGAGATGACCGGTGCGGTGGCGTTACTCGTATAGACGTTTTGGATGCTTGTTCTTGAGTCGTGGTACGTGACCACGAGGGAGCCTACTCTCAGATCGATCGGCCGCTTACCTACCGCCACCTTGAAGAACACCGTCACGTTGGAAACCTTCCTCGTGCCACCGTCTAGGTCGCTCCTAGCTATTACCGACCCGACCGTCTCGATCGCCGATGTAGCCTCGTCTANACCGGCTTGGACGACCTCGCCGCTCTTCTGGGTCGTGAAGAGGCCTAGGTTCAGCACCGCGAACGAGAAGGCCGCCGCGACGATCACGAAGCTTATCAGGATTATCGCTGTCTCGAGGCCAGTCAGACCGGCGTTCGGT
>AWOC01000024.1 GCA_000494185.1 Candidatus Calditenuaceae archaeon JGI OTU-3
GCGGAGCGCCAGGGTGCGAAGGTGCACTACGCGCGAGACGCTGCCGAGGCCAACGAGATAATATGGAGGATTGTCGAGGCGGCGGGCGCGAAGAGAATCGTCAAGTCCAAGTCGCTGACCAGTGAGGAGATAATGATGAACGAGGCGCTCGAGAAGAGGGGCGCGGAGGTCGTGGAGACTGACCTGGGTGAGAGGATCGTGCAGCTCGCCCGCGAAAGGCCGAGCCATCTGGTCTTCCCCGCGATACACTGGTCGCGGAGAGACCTTGCAGAGCTCTTCTCTAGGGAGGCCGGAAGCCCCGTGGGGGACGACATACGCGAGCTGCTGAGATACATCAGACTCAGGCTCCGCAGATACTTCCTCGAGGCGGATGTAGGCCTCAACGGGGCTAACGTCGGAATAGCCGAGATGGGGGCCGTAGTTTTGGAGACTAACGAGGGGAACGGCAGGCTCGTAGCAAGCATACCTAAGATCCAGATAGTGCTCATCGGTGTCGAGAAGATAGTTGAGACGCTCGAGGAGGCCCTGCTTCTTGCTAGGGCCCATGCTGTCTCGGCGACGGGTCAGCGTGTAACGACGTATGTCTCTTTGATGGCTGGGCGGGCTCCACTGTCAGGTGAGGTGGGAGGCAGGGAGCTCCACATAATTCTGCTCGACAATGGGAGAATGAGGATGCTTGAGGACGCGTATTTCCGCGAGGCTCTGTACTGTATAAGGTGTGGGGCTTGCATGAATGTATGCGCTCCTTACAGCGTTGTTGGTGGTCACCTATTCGGCCACATTTATCCGGGCCCCATAGGCATACCCTGGACGGCGAATGTTCACGGAGTCGAGAACTCTATGTTCGCCCATCTCTGCATCTCGTGCGGGCTATGTAGGGAGGTCTGCCCCGCGCTGATAAACATTCCTCTGATGATCTCGCGTGTGAAGGAGCTTCTCGCCGAGAGTGTGGGGCATCCTCGCGTGAATAGGGCCATGATGATGTATGAGCGGTTCGCGAAGGTAGCTTCGCGTCTCGCACCCCTGAGCAACTGGAGCCTCCGCTCGCGGGCCATAAGGTATCTGCTGGAGAAGGTGGTCGGCCTCGACAGGCACGTGACCATTCCGGAGTTCAGGAGGGACTGCCTGACCCACAGATTCAAGAGGATGAGGAGGCCTGTCCCCCAGCCTAGGGGCCGTGCCGTAATCTTTACCGACATCTTCGCAAACTACTCAAGGCCCGAGATCGGGGAGGCGCTGATCGAGGCCCTCTACTCGGCCGGCTTCGAGGTTGAGATTCCCGAGCAGCTCTCCTCCGGCTACCCGCTCGTAGCCTACGGGGACTTGGAGGGCGCCCGCCGCTACGCGGAGCGCAACGTCGCTCTGCTCTGGCCCTACGTGAGCCGAGGGTATGAGGTGGTCTCTATAGAGCCCACGGCGACCTACACCCTCCGCCACGTATACCCCTACCTGCTCCGGGGAGACAGGAGAGCGGAGGAGCTGGCGAGCCACACCCGCGAGGCGCTCGGGGTTCTGAGAGAGCTGGTTGACAAGGGTGATTTAGTGGTGGGGTGCGGGCGGAGGGTGAGGTATGGCATCCACGTCCCGTGCCATCAGCGAGGCCTCTCGGGGGCTGACCACATAGCAGCGCTTGCAAGTGCGGCCGGATTGGAGGTCGAGGTCATCGAGGATGGCATGTGCTGCGGAATGGGCGGGACCTTCGGGATGAAGCGGGGGCCGGTGGGAAGGGGCCTCGCGCTAGCCATGGGCGAGAGGCTCTTCAACCTCTTCACCAAAAGCCGCGTGGATGCCATACTGACGGAGAGCAGCGTCTGCGCAATACACCTCCGCGAGGGCACCGGGCTGGAGGTGCTGCACCCACTAGAGGTTCTTGAGTTTACTGCGAAAAAATAGGGGGTGGCGGTGGACGGTGTGATTGTATCAGCCGAGGTTATGCGCGCCCGAACCACTCCTTGACGTGCGGCCTGGTAAGATAGTAGATGATCACGATGTTTATCAATATCCCCACTATGCTGGCGGGGTTTCCGATCAGGCTCACGACTCCCAGCACTATCCCAATTATCGAGAAGACTATGCCGAGGATCCAGGCCCACCCTTTCCCCGTCCAGAAACCATAGGCCAGCAGGAAAGCAACCAGGCCCGTTATGATGAAGACTCCTCCAAGAAGCGCCGCCAACGCACCTGCCAGAAATCCTAAGCCCGGCAACTCCTCCCCCATCTCCATCCCTACCCCGCCGACTAGTGCGCCGAGCGCAAAGAGTGCGGCGGCCGCTAGTAGAGAGAATATGCCGCCGATGATCTCTAGGATCGCTAAAACGGTTACTCCTGTTGGTCTAGTTTTTGTAGACATCAACCCTTTTTGAGGTGGCTTATACTTAAAGGTTTGTACCGGTCGTTGGTCAGCACGTCGGCGCGCGGCGCGAGGTTTATGCCTTTAAGGAGCTCCGCCTGCTCTGTCTATTGATGCAGGACTACGAGGAGCTCCTGAGGAGGGTTTTGAGGATTGTGGGTGATGAGCGGAGGGCTGAGATTGAGGAGGAGGTGGGGAGAAGGATGGCAGAGGATCCGAGGCTCACGAGGCTCGGAGCCCTCTACATAGTGGCCAGCGACCTGGGGGTCTTCAGCGAGACAAGGCAGTCGCCGCCTGTGGTCCCTCTGGGGAAGCTAGTCGGCGGCCTGAGCTCCGTGAACGTGGAGGCGCGGGTGATAGGGCTCTCACCCCCCCGTAAGGGGCGGGCGATCTATCTACGCTTGGGGGACTCCACCGGCAAGGTGTTCGCGACCGCGTGGGGGAAGGCTGCCGAGATGCTGACAGAGCTCGGCGTGAAGGTCGGCTCCGCGATACTGGTTAAGAACGCCTATACGAGAGAGAAGTCCGATGGCTCTGTGGAGCTCCACATAGGCGAACAGGCAGAGTTGGAGATAGGTGGGCACGGCCCTCCGGCCCTCGAGTCCTTCTTCAGCGAGATGACCGCTATGATAGGCTCTGGCGGGGTTCTCGACTTCAAGGCCTACATCTTGGGATACTCAAACTTGAGGACCACACGAGTTAAGGGGGAGGAGAGCGCGGTCAGGGAGATACTTCTTGGCTGGGATGGCGTGCTGGTCGAGATGGACCTTTGGAGGGAGCTGGCCGAGTCCTTCAGCCCCCTCATAGTGGGTGCGAAGGGACTTGTCGCAGGCGCCCGCTGGTCGTCAGACAAGATCACCAGCTCCGCTAGGACCAGCATCCACATCCCGGGAGACGGGGAGAGGTTATCATTCCCCCTCCTATACGTCTCCCGCCAGCTGTCGCCCGAGGATTCCTTGGCGTCCTGTGGAAGCTGGGTCTTCAGGGTCCCGTCGAAGAACCTCAAAATCGGCAGATCGTATCGAGTCGAGGCGTTCCACTTCGAGAAGCGTGGAAGGGCATGGATCATGGTTCCCGACGAGTACAGCGAGGCTGAAGGGGCTGTTAGCGGGCCCACGCCCCGCAGGATAGTTGACTTAGCCCCAGGCATGACCGAGGTGTATCTCGAGGGAGAGGTGGCCTCCAAGTCGCCAAGGACTAGCGTCGAGACGAGGCGGGGCGAGGTGGGGCTCTTAAGCTTCTGGCTGAGGGACGAGACTGGGGCGATCTTCTGCAAGGCGTGGGGGAGGGCGGCCCTCGAGGCGGACAGGATCGCCGAGGGGGATAGGGTCGCGATAGCCTTCGCCCAGGTTACGAAGAACCCTTGGGGGGAGAGGGAGCTGTCTCTCTCAGAGTCTTCTTACATTCTATCGCTCGTTGAGACTCCTTGAGCCCCTGGGCCTGCTGCGCCCGGAACACCTATACCTGGCTGTCTGGAGAGTAGGGCCCTAAGCGTCGACCCGATAACTATTCCCCGCCCCCGAAGTATCTCAAACGTATATACGGAGTGGTCGGCTGGAGACCACCTCATCTTCCTCACCAACAGAGTCCTTATGAGTCTTCCCTCCATGCTTGTCAGCCCCAGAACTATGACTCCCGAGGAGAGGAACTCCTCGTAGCCAAACCTGCTTAACTGGGTGGAGCCGGAGGGTATGTCGCACGTAAGCATCGTCGTGGCGCCGATCTTCTCCTCGAGGAATATTATTATCTCGCGTATATATTCTCTGACAGCGAACTCGTCGGCGGCCCCGAAAGCCATGGCAGAGATCGGGTCAAGAACTATCCTCGAGACGTCGCCGCCCCTCGTCATCTTGATTATCGTGTCTATATAGGCCTTGCTGTCCTTCCTATATCGGCCTAAGTCCTCCGAATAGATCCGGATCTCGAAAGGGAAGAACCTGCCCTCCCTGTACGGCGTCCAGAAGTCCCATCCAAGCGTCATAGCGCCGTCTAACACGCCGTTGATCCGCTCGTCGAGGGAGACATACGCCACCTTCTCGCCCCTCCTAATCCCATCCATCAAGAAGTGGAGGCTCAGGATAGTCTTCCCAACCCCCGTCTCGCCGGTGACCAAATACGTCTTACCCGGTATGAGTCCACCCCCCGTGATCCTGTCGAGGGTTGGTATCCCGGTCGAAACCCGCTCGGCTGGCATTCTGCAGAGTATCGGCCTCAGAGCAATAAAAATGTGCGGTTGGGAAGCCGGGAGGGGGGCCTTAATTTTTATTGAAGCTTCCCCCCCATCTCGCTAGGGATGCTGTTCCCGATCAGATGCTTCAGCTGCGGCAAGCCTATCGGGCACCTTTGGGAGAAGTATAAGAAGCTCCTAGACTCAGGGAAGAGTCCAGCAGAGGCCCTCGACTCGCTCGGTGTCAGGAGATACTGCTGCAGGAGGATGTTCATCTCGCACGTCGAGACAATCGACAGCTTCATAGAATTCCATACACAGCTCAGGCAGGGTGGTATGGGTTGAGCAAGATAGAATCCGTCCGCGGCCGCGTCGTATTCGACTCGCGGGGCGACAAGACAATCGAGGCCGAGGTGGTGATTGATGGCCGCGTCGGTAGGGCGGGGGCACCTGCAGGCAAGAGCAGGGGGAGGAGGGAGGCAGAGCCATACCCCCGCGGAGGCCCCGAGGAGGCCGTCAGAATCCTGCGTAGAGAGATTAGTGAGAAGCTAGTCGGGGCGGAATACACGGGCTTCAGTGACCTGGACCAGCTCCTCCAGGAGATGGATGGGACCGAGAACTTCTCTAGAATAGGGGGTAACACGGCCCTCGCCGTCTCGGTGGCCGCGGCCCAGGCCTACTCCTCTGCTCAGGGGGTGCCGCTCTATAGACAGATCCTGAGGGAGACGGGGCTGGATGCTGGTCTGCCCCTCCCCCTGGGCAACGCGCTTGGCGGCGGGAAGCATGCGGGGGCCGGCGCACCGGAGATACAGGAATTCCTCGTGATACCTCTCGGAGCGCGGAACATCTTCCAGGCGATCGAGGCCAACATAACTGTGCATAAGAGGCTCGGCTCGATACTGGCTAAGAGCGTGGCGGGCTACCCGCTCGGAAAGGGCGACGAGGGCGGATACGCACCACCAATTTCTGTTGAGGCGGCTCTCGAGTGCGTGAGGGAGGCCGCCGAATCGGTCTCGGACGAGATGGGCATACGTATAGGTGTGGGGCTTGATGTCGCCGCCGGAAGCATCTATAACGAGGAGACTCGGAGGTATGAGATCAAGAGCCAGGGTCTGTATTTATCCAGAGACGGCTTCCTAAGCTACCTGGCCGAGCTGTGCGACAGAGCCGGCCTAGTCTACGTGGAAGACCCCTTCGTCGAGGACGACCCGGACTCCTTCGCGGCCCTCCGAAAACAACTGCCCAACACCCTCATATGTGGGGACGACTTAGTGGTCACCAGACACAGCTTGATAGAAGAGTACGCAGAAAAAGGGGCGATCAACGCGGCGATCATCAAGCCGAATCAGGTCGGTACGCTCTATCTGACTTGGCTGGCGGCTCGGTCGTGCCTGAGCCGGGGCGTCGTACCAGTCGCATCACACAGGTCCGGAGAGACGACCGACGCTTACCTGTCTCACCTAGCCGTGGGGATGGGGTGCAGAGTTATTAAGTCGGGTATAATGGGTGGTGAGAGGTTGGCGAAGGCCAACGAGCTGATTAGGATAGGGGAGGAGATCGGTGCGGAGTCCCTGAGGAGGGTGATCTAGCCTTGGAGTCTGAGAGCCATCTTACCCCAGACGTAGAGCTTCAGGAGCTGCTGGTGAAAAGCAGCGTCCATATAGGCGCAAAGGTGAAGGTCGCCGACATGGCCAGATTCATCTATAGACAGAGGCCCGATGGAGTCTACCTCTTCGAGGTGAAAAAGATTCTTGAGAGGCTTAACACGGCCGCCCGCTTCATGGCCCTTTTTGAGCCCTCTAAGATCCTCGTAGTCTCTACACACGTGTATGGGATAAGGGCTGTGCAGAGGTTCTGCGAAGTGACTGGATGCATTCCTATAACGGGGAAGATCCCTGCTGGAATACTCACAAACAGGACCCTGAAATACTATATCGAGCCAGATATAGTGCTCGTGTCCGACCCACGGTACGACCTCCAGGCAGTAATAGAGGCCTCGATAGCCAGAAAGCCCGTCATAGCCATGTGCAGCACCGACAATGTCTGTAGAGACATCGACCTGATAATCCCCATGAACAACAGGGGTAGAACTTCCCTACCGTTCGGCTTCTGGTACCTAGCTAGGCGCTACCTCATAGAGAGAGGGGAGGCGACCCCCGAGCTTCTATCCTCCCTCACGATAGAGCAATTCACGACCCAGCCCGCGGTCGAGGAAGAGATACAGTAGGCGCGAAAGAAATAAGCCGGCCCTTGTGGAGACGCTCACAGAGCATTAGGGGTATGGCGCCATGAACGGAGGCACAGGGGGCTCGGATGATTTTGCGAGGGATATTCTGGACCTCGTCGAGAGGATATGTGCTTCTCTGGGGGAGTCGCTCAGGGAGCCGCTCCTCAAGATTGCTGAGAAGCTGATCGGGCTCCATGAACGCGGCCTAGTGAAGATCAACCATTCAGTGATGGAGGTCGTCTGCGCTGCACACCTCGTCAGGCTTGGATACATGGTAGACGTGGAGAGATATTTGGGGGACAACCTAGTATGCGATGTTTACGGTGAGAGGGCCGGGGGAGGGCACATAGTCGAGATCGAGACGGGCTTCGCTCCGCCTGAGAACGCTCTCGACCCGCAGAGGTATCTGATGGCGAGGGTGGTCAGCAAAGTGGCCCGCTACAGCAAATTCTCTGACAAATTCAGTCTAGCAACGCCGAGATACAACATTCTCGAGATACCCGAGCCCCTGATCAAGCCTCCTAGAAGTAGGACGCCGGAGGAGATAAGGATGCTAAAATCCATGTGCGATATCTACTACAAGCGTCCTCCAATACAGGAGGAGGAGATCCGCAACTCCAGGATACACTCAGTAATCATTCTAAGCATAGACGACCTATCCATGATCGAGGTCCCGCCCGAAATCTACTACGAGAAGATACTAAAACAGGTATTCGGAACTGGATAACAAAATTTTGGGCGCCTTTCGGGGAGGCCACGCATGGGTGTGTTAGACCCCTAGGCCCCACACCCACCATGCGTCCTCTCCAACACCTTTGCCCACGGTCTCCCGATGGGTCCACGGTGCTGGAGATTTCCCCGCGGCACTTGGTTTCCCAAGTGTCGCCGGGAATTCCCCTGTCCCGGGCGCCCACTTAGTAGCGTATCGGCTGGTATATAAGTTTTCTTAATAATGATTTTTAAACAATACGGCGGTAATACGCTCATCCTTGGCGGTTGGCGTTGACTAGGGACCAGACACCGAAGGGGGTTAGAGGCGTCTTATCCACTCTTATTCCTAGCGGTGCCAGGGCGTCCTCAACCGCGTTTGCGACGGCTTGGGCGAGGCCGATCGTCGCCGCCTCTCCCACGCCTTTCGCTCCTATGGGGTTAGGGGCGGGAGTCTCGGTCCTATCGACGACGATATCTGGTATCTCGACCGCGGTCGGGAAAAGATAGTCGCCGAAGTTTGACGTGAGCAAGTTTCCTGACTGGTCATAGACAGCCTCCTCATATAGAGCTTGGGCTAGGGCCTGGACAGCTCCTCCCAAGATCTGTCCCTCAACGAGAAGCGGGTTAACAACCCTCCCACAGTCGTCGACTAGAACGAGCTTCTTCACATCTACACGTCCTGTCTCCCTATCGACCTCAACGACAGCTACGTGGGTCCCGAAGGGGTATGTGAGGGTTGGGGTATAGGAGGTTGAAGCTGTGAGTCCATACTCGAATCCCTGGGGCAGCCTAGACGGGTCGTAGGCTAGCGCCGCAACCTCTTTGATCGTGACCCCCTTGTCTGGCGCTCCCTTAACGAGTATACGTCCTTCACTTATCTCGAGGTCTTCGGGCCTGGCCTCAAGCATATGGGCTGCTAGGCGGAGAAGCTTTTCTCTGACAATCTTTGCCGCCGTAAGTATCGCGTTCCCTCCCGAAGCGAGTGTCCAGCTCCCCGCGGTTCCCGGGCCCCAGCCCACCAGGTTAGTATCACCAAAGATAACATCAACGCTTTCCATGTCGACCCCGAGTGTGTCGGCAGCTATCTGTGCGAAGGCTGTCCCCTCACCCTGGCCGTGCGGCAAGGTGCCTGATATGACCCTGACGCGCCCATCACGCTCAACACTCACTATGGCCGTCGTGGGAGCAAAGTTGCACACCTCGATATAGCTCGAGATTCCTATCCCAAGCAGTCTACCCTGCCTCCTCAGCTCCTCCTGCCTCTCCCGAAGCTCACGATACCCAATTAGTTCTAAAGCCTTGTTAAGGGCTCCTTCATAGTTTCCCGAGTCATAGGTGTGGCCTGTGATCGTTTTGTACGGGAACTCGTCGGGTCTTATGAAGTTGCGTCTCCTTATCTCGGCCGGGTCCATTCCGAGCTCGCGGGCAGCTCTCTCTATCGTCCTCTCTATGATGTATGATGCCTCCGGCCTCCCGGCTCCGCGGTAGGCTGCGGTCGGCACCTTGTTCGTGAAGACGCCAGTAACCTCAGCCTCCAGGGCCCTAATCTTGTAGCAGCCCGGCAGCATACCTACGATACCCTGAGGAACTTGGATCGTCGAGAAGTATGGATAAGCGCCGAGGTCCGTCACTATCCTAGCCCTAAGCCCGAGCAGCGTACCGTCATTCTTAAGCGCGGCCTGGACCCAAGCCATACTCCCCCTGCCATGCGTCGTCGCGTGGAAATTCTCGGTCCGGCTCTCAATCCACTTTACGGGCCTCTTAACCTGCTTAGCGAGCAGCGGGACAGCCAGATCCTCCGGGTAGTGGGCGATCTTGGAGCCAAAGGCGCCTCCAATGTCGGGTGAGAGGATCTGTATCTTCGACTCGGGGAGGCCGAGCGCCTCAGCCGTCCAAGACCGATAGTCAAACGGGAACTGGTTCACGGACCATATTCTCAGGTTTCCGAGACCTTCGTCGTAGTAGGCGATCACCCCCCTGCACTCCATGGCGAGCGGGACAAGCCTCTGAATCCTCAGCTCTACATTAATCACCCGATCAGCCTCCCTGAAAACTGCCTCGACGTCACCGTAAACCCTCTTCATGGTGAAGCATACGTTTCCGGGGAACCCGTCGTGTATTACAGGTGCCTCAGGCTTGGAGGCTTCAAGCGGGTCGACGACTGGGGGCAGAGGCTCGTACTCGACTTTCACCGCGTCTGCTGCGTCCCGGGCGAGGTATGGGTCAATCGCCAAGACTACCGCTACCGGCTCACCGACAAACCTCACCTTGCCCTCAGCAAAAGGCTTCACCACGATTCCACCTCTTTCCGGCGTATCTATGTGGAGACCACCACACATCTTGTTCAGCTCGCTACCGACGAAGGCTGCCATAGCGCCGCTCGACAAAGCCTCTGACACATCTATGCTCAGAATTTTTGCGTGGGCATAGGGGCTCCTGACGAACGCTGCGTAAAGCATACCGGGCAGGTCTATATCTTCGATGAAACGGCCGCGCCCCGTAATTAAACGCGGGTCCTCCTTTCTATGGACCGGCCTACCGACGTAACGCTGCACAACTGATAGTCCTTCCAAACCTCTTTAAAAACAATGCTGCAAAATCTAGGAGCCGACCTCGAGCTTTTGTTAATCTCCCTGCACAGTGGCTTCTGCGCTCAACCCTTCCCTGATGACTGGGATTTTTAAGCCATTCTTCGATCATTTGAACAATCGTCTAATCACGGTATTTATATCGGCCGCCTCGACAAATCACCCTTAAATATGGCCCATAATGTAATCCCGCAAGAAAATGAGTGGAGCACCAACTCAGTTAAGTATGGAAGACCCGTTAAATAGACGAGGATTGTCGCCATATGCAGTCGAAATGGATGCCACAGCCAGCAGGCTCTCCGCCGCTCCATGCGTGGGTGGGAGGTGTTAGGAAAAGATGCCCTTTATTGCTGAGGATGGAAAGTTTAAGCCGCTTAAAATGACCATAGACCAGGTTCTAGAGAGGATAAAGAGGGATGGGGTAAAGTACATCGATCTACAATTCACGGACGTTCCCGGGAGGCTACAACACGTAACCATCCCCGCCCGATTCCTTGATGAAGACGCCTTCAAGTCTGGCGTCCCAAAGCTTGACGGCTCCTCGATAAGGGGCTTTGCCGAGATCCATGAATCAGACATGGTTCTATACCCTGACCCATCGACATACGGCCTTGTCCCTTGGATACCTGACCATGTCAAGACTGCACGCATGCTCTGTAACGTAGGTTGGGGGATGAGTAGGGGCAGGTTCGAGAAGGATCCCCGCTACGTTGCGCAGAGGGCTGAGATGTATGCGGCTGAGCTTGGCTACCACCTCTCCTACTGGGGGCCCGAGGTCGAGTTCTTCGTCTTCGACAGCGTCTCTTGGGACGTCATGAACCCTTTCCGGGGGCAATCATACAGCATCGAGTCTAGAGAGGCTGCGTGGAGTCATGGGGGCCGGAACTACCCAATCAGGTTCAAGGAGGGCTATTACCCCGTGCCGCCGCACGACACCTTAATGATCTTTAGAAGCGAGTGCGTAGAGATCCTTGCTGAATACTTCAATATTCCGTGCGACGCTCATCATCACGAAGTCGCGACAGCTGGACAATGTGAAATAGACATGTACAGGGATACGCTAACAAACATGGGCGACAACGTGATGACTTACAAGTTTGTCGTAAAGAACCTGGCCGCCAAGAACGGTATGATTGCCACCTTCATGCCAAAGCCCATATTTGGGGACAACGCCTCAGGAATGCACACCCACGTGAGCCTATGGAGGTATAACGGTAAGTCGAACCCAGGACACACAGTCTTAGAGCCGTCTTACTACGAGAACCTATTCTATGACCCGGACGATGAGTATGCCGAGCTCAGCCAGCTCGGAAGGTACTTCGGTGGGGGTCTGATGGAGCACAGTAGGGCGCTCTGCGCGATAGTCGCCCCGACGGTCAACAGTTACAGAAGACTCGTCCCCGGATACGAGGCTCCCGTCTTCATCGCCTGGAGCAGAAGCAACAGGTCGGCCAACATAAGGATACCTGTCTACCACAAGGGCCCCTCGGGGGCAGCTAAGAAGAGGATAGAGTTTAGAACGCCGGACCCATCATGCAACCCATATCTATGCTTCGCAGCGATGATGGCCGCGGGGCTGGATGGAATCAAAAAGAAGATAGACATGGGGGGCCCAGTCGACGAGGACATATACAAGCTCACTCCTGAGAAGAGGAGGCAGCTTGGCATAAGAGAGCTTCCCGGCAGTTTGAAGGAAGCGATAGAGGAGCTTGAGTCTGACAACGAGTTCCTGCGACCGATATTCACGAGGGAGCTGATAGACACCATCATAGAGAACGGTCTCCGCGAATACACGCAGGTCGCGGCCAGGCCTCATCCCTACGAGTTCTACCTCTACTTCGACATCTAGCAGTACAGATTTAGCAAACGTATGAGATTATTTTGGCAGAGCTACGCGCTTAGTTGGAGTCAGAGACTCCCCATCCAGGATGACGAAGCAGTTTCTCGAGTCGATGGCCTGCCGGAGAGCGCGGAGGATGACCTCGGGGCACAAGAACACGATCTAACAGAGCGTGAACCTCGGCATAGCTTACCTCCCCCACTCCCTCATCGACCCACACCTACCTAGGGCGCCTCTCCTTCGCGGTCGGTAAGGGCGGGAACTGGGCGTGTGGCTCAGTCTGGTACCAGTAAGCCACCGACGCGATGTCATCAGTTAGGGGTTGGAACTTGCCGTTTGGATACCAACCGAGGGCTTGAATCGTCACTTTCAAGTCTCTTCGGAAGCGAATTGGGTCGTAGATGTGGAAGCGGTATAGACAGTGTCTCGGGACTTCGCCAGGGTCGGCTTTTCTGAATGGATAACCGAGAAAAGCCGTTGAATAGGTTTTGCCGCCGAAGCACCATGCCCCGCCGACATAATCTTCTGTACCCGTCCCACAGATCGTCGGGAACTCGGTGTCGCCGTCAATGTAGAACTTGACCTCGCCCTCGCCCCACCAACCGTTTGAAAGCTGCGTCCAAGCAAGGAAAGTCCCGATATAGTGACCGCGTCCCTTAACTCCATCTAAAATCGTATGCTCAGGTCGTTCGCGGGTTGTCATCGAGCGGCGCCATTGAGCGTGAAAGTAGCCGATAGAGTCGGGCATATCTGGAACGAGGGCATAAGTGATCTGGTAGAAAAAGCCGTGAATATCTCCCTCGCTCTGGTTCTCAATAGTGATGAGCGCCCGCCTCCGGAAAGGCATCGGGAAGTAGCAATTGAAACCGCCGACAGGGTTAACGACGATTGGCAGGGCGTTAACCTCGTATCGCAATCCATGTCCGTTGCAGAAGAAATCGCCCAGCGGGACCTCGACGGAAGGCGTTCCCTCGCCGTCCCAACGCATTTGTAGGACGCAGTCGCGATAGGCTTTCTCGTTGACGGTGATCCAAATATGCTGTATGATGCCGCATCCTTCGATGTCTGCAAGAGTCACAGTTTCGCCCGACTTTAAGGTGATACATGGACGGACCTTCCAACCGCGTCCCAACTCAGAAGCGGGGCTGTCAGGCGTCGGTTCAGCTTTTGCTCCGCCACCTTTCTCACCCGTCGGGTTCTCAGCAGAGATAGAGCGAGTCTCCGCATCAAGCAAAAGTGGCAAACTACCTAAGCCAAAACAGAACCTCATCAACGCCTCCACCACTGACCACCTCGCCTAAAGATTCTGTGAACACCGCTAAAAGTTTTGGCTCCAAAAGCCAGTAAGCCTTCCCATCACTAGGAAAAAACATCATGCACGGTCCTCAGTAAGGGTTAAGGTGATGGTGGAATGGGCGTGGCGGAAAAAGGTTTCTGCTTGCCTGCGGAGAGGTGGGGAAAGTCATGGAAGGACTCAAGTCGGATGTCTGTACAGCTTTGTTTAGTTTACGGTGTCAGTACCGCTCTTCCTATAATTTCCCCTTTTTTGAGTTTTGTTAGAACTTGTTCTGCCTCGTTGAGTTTGTACGTTACGTATTTTACCTTTATCTTCCCGGTCGAGGCTATTTTCAGCGTCTCTTTCATGTCCTGTCTTGAACCTATTACGCTCGGCACGATTTTTACCTCTTCTGGGAAAATAACTTCCACCCGCCCTAGGACTGCCATGAGTATCGTCCCTCCACGCTTTACTATCCTCGTTGCCTGGTCGACGGCTTTTTGGGACGGTGCATGAACCATCACAACATCAAATTTTCCATTATTTTTAACGAAATCTTCAACCTCTTCTGAAAGTAGTGCGTGTTCCGCTCCAAGCTCCCTCGCCAAGCTTAGTTGGGCCTCCGCCCTATCCACGGCGACTATTTCTGCTCCGGCAAGTCTCGCAAACTGTAGGCTCATGTGTCCAACCCCTCCCACTCCTATTATTGCAACTTTCTGCCCTAACCTTATCCCAGCCCTCCTCACAGCGCGGTATGCTGTTACTCCTGGACAGAATAGTGGTGCAGCCTCCTCAAAACCTATGTTGTCTGGAAGCTTGTATATGAAATCGTGCGGCGCGACAATGTACTCCGCATAACCCCCATCGACACTCTCACCTGTAGTCTTTCGCTCGAGGCAAAGATTTTCGTTTCCAGTCAAACAATACTCACATGTCCTACAGCTCTCGTACAACACTTGCACACCGACCCTTTCACCGCGCTCAAAGCCCCTAACATCTCTCCCGACCTCCTCAACGACGCCAGCAATCTCATGTCCAGGAATAATCGGCAACTTTGCCGGTATGCCGAAAACCTTGAACTCACCCTCTATCATGTGTAGGTTAGAATGGCATACGCCGCAAGCCTTATTCCTGATAAGCACCTGACTATCCCCCGGCCTGGGGTCGGGGACGTCATCATAGCTCATAACGCCACTTTCAATATCCCCAACGCGAGTACACAGATACGCCCTCATGCCATTATCAATAAACTCCCCCTATTATGTTATGTAAAAATTTTCTGAAGCGTTATTAAATCCGTGAGTAGTCATTTCCTTCCGACATTTAAGGGGACCATGGGAGTGACAGAGATGGCCCAAAGTTAACAGAGCCCAGTTGATGATGCGAAGAATCTAAAAGGATCAACTTACGTTAATCTATACGTGAATCCTCCCCTTGTTCTCTCCGGCATCATCGTCCTGCTCGTAGGCCTAGTTCTGATGCTCGCGGGCTTTCTAGCTTTCTGGACCATAACCGCCGCAGGCATGGGCATGGTCTTATGGGGCATCTTCTCTGAGAAAAGGGAAGAAATCGTTCCCGAGGATCCCAACATGAAGTTCTGCTGGTACTGCCTTAAGGAGATCCCTATCGA
>AWOC01000025.1 GCA_000494185.1 Candidatus Calditenuaceae archaeon JGI OTU-3
GCGGGGGTCATCCTCCTTCACGGGTAGTCCTGGCGCCAGCTCTATCTCGTCGCCCACCCGGATCTTCCCCTGAATGATCGAGCCACCAATTACACCACCCCGTATCATCAGCGCGTTGGTTCCTGGGAGGTTTGTGTTGAAGGATCTAAGTACCGGCATGAGAAAGGGCTTATCAAGCTCCCTCGGGGGGGTAGGTAGATACTTGTGTATGGCGTACTCCAGCGCCTCTATCCCGACCCCCTGCTGGGCGGATAGCGGGACTATCGGGATAGCCCCGAGCCCTAGGCTACTCAGATAGTCCTTTATTTCTCTATAATTCTCCACTGCCCTCGACTTATCAACGACATCTATCTTGTTCTGCGCGACGACTAGCCTCTTAACCCCCATAATGACTGCGGCCTCGAGGTGCTCCCTATCCTGAGCTTGGGGAAACTTCACTCTAGCGTCTGCTACGAGTATGGCGCCGTCAAAGAGTGCAGCGCCGCTAAGCATGGTAATCATAAGTGAGTGATGACCAGGGCAGTCGATGAACGATATTGCCCTTATGAATTCGCACTCTTTCCTATGTACTGGGCAGATGGGTACTGAATAGTAGTTATATGGTTCCTCACAGAGCCCGCACCTGTACTGGGCTGCATCCGCATAGCCAATCCTGATGGTGATTCCACGCTTGATCTCCTCGCTGTGCCTAGCAGTCCATATACCGCTGATAGCCTGCACCAGTGTGCTCTTGCCATTATCGACGTGCCCCAGCGTGCCGATGTTCACCTCGGGCTGCTTCGGGAGTTCGACACTCATCCAAACACATGTCTCATCCGCCACTTATATAGCTTGAAGACTGCTAAGCAACTCCACAGCGTGTTCTTCTGCGAGGAGCACGCCTCTCCGTTGAGTTGGTCCGTGAATGCGATGTCGGCCCCCTATTGTAGAGGAGCCGGTTGTCCGTCATCGTTCAATGGATTCTTTATAGCTTTTTCATAAATTTGCGCTCTTTTGTATAATGTATGACTGTCGAGCCCTTTAGTCATTCATTTAGTTGATTACTTTATTAGAGGGCTTGATGTTATGACCTCTGGGGGAGAAAAATTGTTTGAGGTAATTTTGCTGGGCCGTGGCGGGCAGGGGGTTGTAACAGCTGGGAGGATACTGGCGGAGGCGGCTCTCGACACGGGGTACTACGCGCAGAGCTTCCCCGAGTTTGGTCCGGAGAGGTCTGGGGCACCCGTGAGGACTTATGTAAGAATCTCTGATCAGCCTTTAACGCTTAGGGCTCCGATGGATCAAGCTGACCACGCCATAGTCTTCGAGGCTAGGCTCCTTAGGACAGGGATAGCTGGACAGGTCAGGGAGGGTGGGACGTTGGTGGTAGGTTCATCTTCTCCCCCTGAGCTCGACGGTGGTAACCTTAGTATCTACTACGTTGACGCCGCAGGTATTGTTGAGGAGCTTGGTAGGCCGAGAAGCCTAAACCTCGCGATGCTTGGCGCCTCGTGCGCGGTCATACAGATCGTACCGCTTGAAACCATAGCCCGGATTGTATCTGCTAGGTTCGGCGNGAAGGACGCGGATGTTGTCCGTCTCGCATCTCGCAGGGTGGTGATGGTGAAGCATGCCACCTAGGATCCTCATACCCCTAGTTTCCGAGCCCGGCAACACGGCTAGCAGGGATATGACGAGCTGGCGCACCCTTCGACCGGTCATCGAGCGAGAAAAGTGTACCGACTGCCTAATATGCTGGATATTCTGCCCCGAGCCCGCGATCTTCAAGAACTCTCTTGGGCAGGTTGAGATAGACTACATGCATTGTAAGGGCTGCGGGATATGCGCCGAGGAATGCCCCCGGAAGGCTATCCGGATGGTGTTGGAGCATGAGTAGCCTCAAACGGCTCCGGCTCATGACTGGAAATGACGCCGTCGCCTATGCAGTGAAGCAGGCTGACGTCGACTTTATCTCCGCCTACCCTATTACGCCTCAGACAATCATAGTGGAGAGGCTCAGCGAGTTTGTGGAGTCTGGAGAGCTTAACGCGGCCTTCGTTCCAGTCGAGTCGGAGCACTCAGCCTTAAGCGCCTGCATAGGCGCCTCGCTCTGCGGCGCGCGTGTTTTTACATCCACCTCAAGCCAGGGCCTCGCCCTCATGCACGAGGTCCTCTATATAGCCGCGGGGATGAGGTGCCCAATCGTCATGGCGGTCGTTAACAGGGCGTTATCGGCGCCACTCAACATCCACGGGGACCACTCTGACATGATGGGGTCTAGGGACTCTGGCTGGATACAGCTGTTCTGCGAGAATCCACAGGAGGCATACCATTACACCATACAGGCCTTCAGGCTCGCGGAGAGCCCCAACGTCCTCCTCCCAGTTGCGGTAAATCTCGACGGCTTCACAGTCTCTCATAGCAGCGAGCCGGTGGAGGTCCTCCCAAGCGAGGCCGTTCAGGAATATCTTCCACGCAGGGAGAGACCCGTGCTTGACTATGACAACCCCATATCCTTCGGCGTCTTCGCGTTGCCGACGTACTACTACGAGTTTAAGGTTGAGCAGGTGCAGGCGCTTGAGGAGGCCAGCCGAACGATCGGCGAGGTTTCTAATAGCTACCCAGAGCCTTCGGGGGCGCTCAAGAAAATGACCGTTGACGGCGAGCCTGACGGGTTGGTAGTGGTCGGAATGGGTGGCACGATGGGGACTGTTAGGTACGTTTTAAGAAGCATGGGATGGCGTGGCTACGCCCTCGTTTCGCTCAGGGTCTTCTGCCCATTTCCCCGAGACGAGCTCGTGGAGATATTGTCGCGCGCCGAGGCGGTCGTCGTCATGGACAGGGCAGTCTCGCCAGGCATGCCTTCGCCACCAATCTCCTCAAACATCAAGAGCCTTCTCTACGACGAGGGGGTGAGGGTTCCGCTGGTAAGCGTGGTCTATGGGCTCGGCGGCAGAGAGCCAACANTCGGGATGGTTAGGAGCCTTTTGGAGAAGCTGGGGGGTGAGGTGAAGTCGGGCGGCGTTAGCACCCGTAGCCTCTATCTTGGATATGGAGGTGGGGCGTGATGATGCAGGTCACCAGGCTTGACGAGCTTTATGGCCGCGAGGGCATCAGCCCCGGACACACGGCCTGCCAAGGATGTGGAGCCATGATCGCTGTCCGACAGGTGCTCATGGCTGCAGAGCCGCCATACATAGTCGTAAGCCCAACCGGCTGCCTCGAGGTAGTCACGTCCCAGTACCCCTTCACCGCCTGGAGGGTGCCATGGGTCCACGTGGCCTTTGAGAACGCGGCGGCTGTGGCCTCCGGGATCGAGGCTGCACTTAAGGTTCTTGAGAAGAAGGGCCGGGGGAGGCGGCATAAGATAATAGTTATAGGGGGTGACGGTGGAACCTTTGACATCGGTTTACAGGCTCTCTCCGGCGCCTTCGAGAGGAGGCACTCCCTGCTCTACGTGTGTTATGACAACGAGGCCTACATGAATACGGGGATCCAGAGATCTGCCGCGACACCTGTTGGTGCGCGGACAACGACGACCCCGATAGGCAAGACCGAGCCGAAGAAGGACATCGTGTCAATTCTGGTTGCACACGGCTCGCCCTACTGCGCAACAGCCTCTCCCCACCTCTGGAAGGACCTGACCAATAAGGTCAGAAAAGCGCTGAGCTTCGAGGCCCCCACGTTCTTACACATCATTGCGCCATGCCCGCGGGGATGGAATTATGAGCCGAGACTCACGATAAAGCTGGCCAAGCTAGCCGTTGAGACGAGGGTCTTCCCGATCTACGAGGTCGAGAACGGCAGGTATAGGATAAACTACATGACGGCGAGGCCTAGGCCTATAGAGGAGTATGTCGCGGCTCAGGCCCGCCTCGCACACCTCCTCAGACCCGAGAACCGGCACCTGCTAGAGGAGTTTAAGAGATCGGTGGAGGAGAGATGGGGCCATCTCCTTGAGCTAGCCAAGGCTTTCCCCGCGCCCTAGCGAGTGAAACTTATCACCGCGAGCATGTTGGAAGTTTATGGCATGAGGGAGGTTTTGCTAGGCGGGATAAGATTCGTGGTAATGCGGGGCGACATAACCCAGGTCTCTGCCGACGCTATCGTTGTTCCGGCTAACTCACTGATGCTGATGGGGGGTGGAGTGGCTGGAGCGGTGAAGCGAAAGGGAGGTGAAGAGGTCGAGAAGGAGGCTAGGAGTAGGGCGCCGGTTAGGCTGGGCGACGCCATAACTACAGGCCCCGGCAGACTCCCCGTGAAGGGCATTATACACGCCCCCACCATGGAGCGGCCCGCAGGAGAGACGAGCCCAGAGGTTGTATACTTAGCGACCCGCGCAGCGGTAAGGGAGGCTGAGAGGAACGGGTATAACAAGGTCGCCTTCCCCGGGATGGGAACAGGGGTCGGCGGACTCAGACCCGAAGTCGCAGCGAGACAGATGGTCAGGGCCATCCTAGACGCTGTGAAGCCGGGCAGCACCATCGAGACGGTTTACCTTGTAGCGTATGATGAGGAGCTCGAGAAGGCGTTCGAGGCCGCCCTCGAGATACCGCCTAGAAACCCCTAAATTTCCGGGCACAAGTAGAATTGCGCGCCCCGGTAGCTCAGCCCGGTAGAGCGGCCGCCTTGTAAGCGGCAGGCCGCGGGTTCAAACCCCGCCCGGGGCTCATCTACCTTCAAGTGAAGACTTCTGGCATAGAGCCAGATCTGGGCGAGCCACACACTAAAGCATGGCTGCAGTTAGGACAGGTGGGTCGCGTCAAGCCTCTGTAGCCCGGGCCGGATTCGAACCGGCGTCACGGGGTCTCTTCTCCCTAAACGGGGGGATCCAAAGCCCCGCATCCATAGCCCCTTCTGGCCAGGGTTTGGCCGCTAGACGACCGGGCTATCCTCACTATGCCTAGACCTGGCTGGCTAAATACTTCATCGGATGGCTCTAATCCCTCTCTTGGGCCTTGGCCTGAGCCTCCTCCGTCTCTCTCCAGCAACCCATCGCCGTCTTCTCGCTTAGCCAGGCAAGAAATATGTTCCGGAGAACCTCGGCGTCGCTGCTCCCCATCTTTCCTCTCAGAGAGCTTAGGCACCGGTGCTGCTCATCCGTCAAAGTAACTAATACATGCTTAACCATCACTAATTTCTATCCTTGCCCCCTTTTATATAGTTTAATCCGCATCTAAGACGGACAATATACCGGGCATAGGACCAGTCAAGACTCCGGGACCACATCCACGCAGAGGAGGAGGTGTCCGGCCCGACTAATTTAAATTCTGAGGCGAGACCCTATTCGGCGTGGCCGAGGAGAAAACNCAGGATACAGGAACGGGCGTCAGGGAGGCGGCGGTGAGGGTTGCGGAGGGCCATTTTGTCGAGCTCGACTACACCATTAGGTTGAAGGATACAGGCGAGCTTGTTGACACGACCATCGAAGAGGTGGGTGTCAGCGCCGGATGGACGGGCAGAGTCTATGGCCCCCGAGTCGCCGTGGTTGGTAGGGGGTACCTCCTGAGAGCTATAGAGGAAGCCCTTACGGGCATGGCGGAGAATGAGACCAAGGTGATCGAAATACCTCCAGAGCGGGCCTTCGGGCCCCGGGACCCATCAAAGGTGAAGGTAATACCGCTTAGGAGGTTTAAGGACGTAGATCAGCCTCTCACGGTCGGGATGCGGGTCATGGTGGATGGGCGTGAGGGCTATATCAGGAGCATCGAGTCTGGCAGGGTACAGGTGGACTTTAACCATAGACTGGCGGGAAAAACACTCGTCGCCGAGGTGCACCTGAGAAGAATAATCCTTGACGACGTGGAAAAGGTCTATTCACTTATCCGGGCCTTCTTACCTGAAGCGAGTAGGGAGAACACCAAAGTTGAGGTAGCTAAGCCCGAGGTTACGGTGAGGCTCGGTAAAGAGGTTTATTCAACCGCCGGCATCAGCACGGCGAAACAAGCCATAGCTAGGGAGACCCTCGAGAACATAGAGGGCGTGGAGAAGGTCGTCTTCATAGAGGAATACATTAAAGAACAGCCTACAACATGACCGTGCTGCACGAGGCTAAGGATGGTGAGCGGGAACATGGCCATGTTCGGATTCTTGGTCCTGCTCTTTTTCAGCGTCTTCGGGGTCGGGATCGGACTCCTAGTGAGCGGCTACCTGACCGGGCAGAACCTCTACGTCTACTTGGGAGTCACGATCCTGCTCCTATCCACAATCCCACTCTTCCTCTCGGCATTCCTCAAGGGAGGGTCGGAGTCCCGCACCTAAAGCACTTATTGATCCCTAAACTGGTGGTGTGACTCCACCCACGGGTCCTAAACCTGACCCGACTTTATCGTCTCGAGGAGTGAGATGGCCAGCCAGAGCTGTGTCCGCGCAAAACTGGGGATGTTGCTGTCGGAGATAATTTCCTCAATCTTTTCGATGGCGTTCACCGCCCTCACCGCGGGCGAGTATTTTTCGTTAAAGAGCTCCTGAGATGCCTCCTTCACGATACGCCTTACGTTCCGCGGCATAGTGAGGTCACTGGCCACCGTCTCCAGTATCTGGACAATCTGCTGCCTCTTCTGCTCCCATGTCGAGGCTGTCAAGCACCATCACCTTTTAATGAGAGACTAAGCCTAGCTGTTAGCGACCGATATATAAGCATAGGTTTCTACACTCAAAGCAACAAAAGCGTTACAGAAATGCAAAGAAGCTAAACAGTTTTATCCTCGCCGCTCAATTCTCATTCTGTGGCGGGAAAACTGGCCGAGGCTCTGTCCGCGGCGCGGGACTACGAGTCCATCTTTCGGCTCGTGAAGAGGGTGGTAGAGGAGAGGCTGGGGATTAGAAGGGTGGGCTTGATGCTCATCATAGCCGACGCACCGGCCGGAGTCCTGGCCTACCATGAGGTTGGCTCGAACGCGATAGTCGTGAACCGGCGGCATCTCGAGCCATGGCTCAGAAGCAGGTCGCGGGAAGAGGCGAACTCCTACATCTTCATACTTCTGCTCCACGAGTATTTGCACAGCCTCGGAATACTTGATGAGGGGGAGGTTAGGAGGCTGGTCCGATTGTTGTCGACCGAGTACTTAGGCGCCGAACACGCAGCCACAAAGATAGCTGAGGGAGATTACCTCAGAGGTATTGAGGCTCGTCAGGCCTTCTTTACAGGTAGCCCAAGCAGGCCCATAATCGTGAAAGACTTCGACACCGACAACACGACTTATATTGGCTAGTTGGCTAGCCCAGCTCCCGTTTTACTACGGCGATTACACAGTGCTTCTTGGCCGCGACGATCTCGGCCTCCACGAACTTTCCCATAAGCTTCTTGGAGTCTGTTCCGGGGAAGGCGACTGGGACGTAAGCGAAGTTCCGGCCAATAGCCTCGCCATGGCTGCCAGCCTCATCGATTAGTACCTCTCCGACCCATCCAACCCAGTCCATCATTTTCCGCCTCGAGATCTCTCCACAGAGATCAGTCAAAATCTTGCTCCTCCTGTTAAGCTCATCGGCGGGAAGTTGCTTAAGCTTAGCAGCAGGTGTTCCGGGCCGCGGATAGAATCTCGAGATATTAACAAAGTCGGGCTTCACCTTCTCAATAAGACGACAAGTATCCTCGAAGTCTTCCCAGCTCTCGGTCGGGTAACCCACGATAACGTCGGTCATTAGGGTAAGTCTAGGATGGGCGCTTCGGAAAATGCTCACTATTTTTAAGAAGTCGGAGACGGTATAGCCGCGGCGCATATCCCTCAGAACCCTATCGCTGCCACTCTGCACNCACAGGTGTAGGAACTTGAAGATCCTCGGGTCGGAGTACACTTGAGCGAGGCTCTCAAGCTCGACTCTCTTGAAGTGCAGAGGATTCATCATGCCAACTCTGATGAAATACTTTCCATAAACATGATCTAGTATGGACTTGAGGAGGGCTGGCAGGTTTGTTTTTATATCTCTTCCGTAGGCAGAGCAGTCCTGAGATGTTAGCCATATCTCCCTACAGCCTTCGCTTACTGCTTTGGAGACAGCGAGGCGGATATCGCTGGGCCGGTAACTCTTTAGGTCGCCTCTCGCCAGCTTTGTCTGACAGAAGGTGCAGCTGGAGAGGCAGCCTGTGCTTATACCAACTATGGATACTACCCCGTTAGACCTGACGTGTGGTAGAAGAACTTTAGATACTCCGTCGTCATCGAGGAAGACTCTCCTGTTCCCCCCCGCTGCAGCCTCGACTGCCTCCACAATCTTTGAGACGGCTCTCGGCGAGAGGAGAGAGGCTGAAGGTGATAGTCTCTCGACAACCTGTGGCTCAGCCTTGGCCATGCAACCAGCGACGACGAGGGGCTTTCCAGTCTCGTTGAGTTTCCTGATCCTGTATATCATTCTATGCTCAGTAGGTGTCTTCACGACACATGTGTTGATCACGTTCACATCCGCCTCATGCGGATTGTCGACAAGCTGGTAGCCTGCCTCTTTCAGCAGGCCCACCATTATCTGGGCGTCCTCCATATTTGACGCGCATCCGTAGCTCTCTATGTAGACTCTCCTCACACCCAGTCTAGCCCCAGACCCCCCACCAATATTAGTCTACACCGCCCCATCTCTCACGAGCCTTGCCGCCCTTTCCCTCGATATCCCGAGGACTGAGAGCAACGTCTGGGCTGCTTCACTCTCTCTGGTAAGCTCGGCATGCATCTTGGAGAGCTGTCTCCAGCTTTCATACCTGCTCCATGGATAGAGTATCCAGCTACTTGTAACCACGACATAGTAGTTGGGGTGAAACGTGGTCCAGGGCTTTATGTGGAGTACGGCGGTCTTAACCATCTTAGCCCCTAGAGGGAGGATAATCCTGTTGATGGCTGTCTGGAGGGTTTTCCCCTCGTCTGAAACGTCATCGACCAGCAACACCGAGCGAGACTCGAGAGGAGGTAGCCTTGGCCAGTGGTATATCTTGACCTCCCCCCTCTCACCTACCCCACGGTAGCTCTTCAGTCCTAGGGGATGGACCTCGTCGATCCCGAGTATATCGGAGAGAAGGTTTGCCACGAAGAGTCCCCCTCTGAGTATCCCCACGATCATGTCGGGGGAATACGTCTTCTCGATCTTTGAGGCGAGCTGTTCAACCTGCTCCATGATATCCTCCCACGCTAGGAGGAGGAAGCTTCGTCCGAGCAGCGTAAGCTCCCTTGCCATCATACACTCAGACCATGTGGAAACACATAACCTTGCCCCTGTGAAGGGAGCACGTATTTTAATGGCCTAGTACAACGCGCAGCAGGATAACCCCAGATGTATGACTTGGTCGTAGTGGGGGGCGGAGCTGTAGGGGTTTTTGCCGCCTTAAGGGCTGCCGAGTTGGGCGCTAAGACGGCGCAAGTCGATCCCCGCGGCGTTTTTGGCGGAGCCTCTAGCAGGTCTGCCGGCTGTTTTACAGTCCAGCTCGACACCCCACTCGATGTTAAGCTAGTGGCCCAAAGCATCGAGCTTGTAACAAAATACACCAAGAGGGCTTGGAAGAGGACTGGCTTCCTCCAGATAGGACGCGAGTCCGATATAGCCGACACCTTGGAGTCGCTGAGAATTGTGGGGATCGGCTACAAGATGCTAGGCGTTGAGGAGATATTAGAGAGATGGAAGCCCTTCAGGATCGATCAGGGGCTGGTAGGCCTTTATACGGAGCTGGACCTCTCGACAGAGCCTAGGATACTCGGTGAGGAGCTAAAGAGCGCGCTTAGTAGAGCATCAGTTACACTTCTGGAAAATGCTGAAGTCGTAGACATTAGGGCAATCGATGGGGAAGTTAGAGAATTAAGGCTGAGCACGGGGGAGACCCTGCGGGGCTCAAGCTATGTCTTCGCAGCAGGGGCCTGGACTGGAAGGCTTCTCGAAAGACTTGGTCTAAGGATCGAGCAATTCCTAATTACGTGCTATGCATACAAGTTCGACGTGGGTACAGAGCTTCAGATCCCGAGCTTCTCGAACGAGGCTCTCCACACCNATTGGAGGCCTTGGGGTCGTTACCTTGTTGGAGGAAGATACGATGGGACATTTTCCAAGGAGCCAGATCTCTCTAACGCACCGCCACCATCGAGCTCCGTGAAGGGAGCGTATAGGATGATTAAACGCACGCTGNCCATAGAAACGGAGCCCATCCTTATTGAACATCTTAGGGGGCCTTGCAGCTTCTATCCCGATGGCCTACCTGTCTTCGGTCTCTTACCACACCACAGCAACTCGGTTATAGTGGATGGCCTAGGAGGCTACGGCCTTATGAGGGGGCCGGCGCTGGGAGCGAGGGCTGCTGAGCTACTCCTACTTGAAAAGTTTGATGAGGAGCTGCTTAGCTTCTCTCCCGAGAGATTCTTCGACAAAACAAAATATATGAGTTAGTGCAAAGTGTAGTCTCGTCGACGAGAGTGGGCGAAATGTCCCAGCCGTCGAGCGGAGAGAAGTTTCTGGAGGACGTACTGAGAAGTGTGAGAGAAGCTTTCGAGGCGGCGAACCTGCCAAAGAGTATCTACGAGGTGCTGAAGGTACCGAAACGCGTCGTTACAGTATCTATACCCGTCGTTATGAATGGTGGTGAAGTAAAGGTCTTCATGGGATACCGAGTCCAGCATTCTAACGCACTGGGCCCCTATAAAGGCGGTATCAGGTATTACCCCACTGTTGATCTAGACGAGGTCACCGCTCTAGCTATGCTAATGACCTACAAGTGCGCCCTCCTATCGCTTCCCTTTGGAGGAGCGAAGGGGGGCGTGGCATGCGACCCAAAAACACTCTCTAAGGAGACGCTCGAAAAGATTACGAGAAGATACACATACATGATCAGCGACGTCATCGGGCCTTATGTCGACATACCCGCGCCCGACGTCTACACAGACGCGCAGGTTATGGCGTGGATAATGGACACCTACAGCCAGCTGAAAGGCTATCAGGTGCCCGAGGTCGTTACAGGGAAACCTGTCTATCTCGGAGGCTGCGAGGGTAGGGAGGAGGCCACAGGTTTCGGCGTTTGCGTAACAGTGAGAGAGGCCTGCAAATACCTTGGATTACCGATCAAGGATACGAGAGTAGCGATACATGGATTCGGAAATGCGGGCACCTACGCTGCGCTACACCTGAGTAGCCTTGGCGCTAAGATCGTCGCGGTCTGCGATTCAAAGGGGGCAATATACAACGCTGCAGGCTTCAACGTGGAAAAGATAGTGGCACACAAGAAGGCCCACGGAACAGTCACCACATTCCCCGAAGCGAAACGCATAACTCCCGAGGAGCTACTCGCGCTGGACGTAGAGATCCTCATACCTGCGTCGCTGGAGAACGTTATCAACGAGAAGGTGGCTGAGGGGGTAAAAGCAAAAATAGTCGGCGAGGCGGCAAACGGGCCGACCACGAGGGAGGGAGCCAAGGTACTTGACGAGAAGGGAGTCTTCGTGATTCCAGACATCCTAGCGAACGCCGGCGGTGTCACAGCCAGCTACTTCGAGTGGGTCCAAAACCTTAAAAGAGAGCACTGGGAGAGGCAGGAGGTCTTGACAAAGCTTGATGCAAAGATGGTGAAGGCATTCCAAGAAGTAGCAGCCACTAGTAAGAGGCTTGAAGTTAGTACCAGAACCGCAGCCCTGGCCGTAGCCTCAATGAGGGTCTCGCTAGCTCTCCAGACCATGGGGATATGGCCTTAGCCGCGGGGGAGCTGCTTTCGCTATTTAATACCGCCGCCATTTTTGCCACTCTTGCCTACGCCTCATACAGGGACTTAGTAGACAGGCTCGTGGATGACTGGGTGTGGCTGACCTGCGCTTCAGTAACTACGCCCGTAACAGTCTATCAGTTGCTAGTCGGGAAGCTAAACCCCATGCTGACAGCATTCTCAATCATCATAACCAGCATTCTATCATACATTTTCTACAGAGCAGGGCTCTACGGTGGTGCTGACGCCAAGGGGGTGATAGTGGTTGGACTAACATTGCCGATAGCCTACAGTGGCTTGAGGTATCACCCGTTCGCACCAATCTCAATCCTGCTCAACGCTCTGATACTCTCGCTGGCCATACCGCTAACTATGTCATTAATCAACTTCTATCGTATAGTAGTGAGGAGGGAAGACCTCTTCTCCGACTTCAGGGCCGAGAAGACGTATAGGAAGATAGCTGCCGTCTTTTTAGGCACATTGTTAAGGAATCCGGAGAAGCATAGATTTTGGGCCCCCATGGAGGAATATAGGGATGGTTGGACCTTCAGGTTCTCTCCGGACATAGAGGATTTCTGGAAACCGCTGCGGGCTGAGGGGTGGGCAACACCCTCAATACCCTTACTCGTCTTCATAACTGCAGGGGCCATAGTAGACTATGCCCTCGGAGACCTATCGGCACTTATCCTCAGAGCCCTATCTACTTAGTGAGCATAGACTGTATCTGCCTATAAGTCAGGCCCAGCCGTATCGCACGCTTTAAGGGACCAATAATCTTCTGAACAATCTTTTCAGCCTCAATCCTGTTACTAATCGTGCGGCGGCCCTTGCCTGTAAGCGCCCACAATCTCCTCCTCCGCGTGCCTAACGGCTTAACTAGCCCTTTTCTCTTCAAACGATTCAGGGAAAGGTATAGTGTCGGCTTCTTCAACCTCGTCTTCCTTTCGATATCTGTGACTGATTTATTGCCAGTCAACAGTGCCTTAAGTATTAGGGGCTCTGACGAGCCCTTAGGTAGTCTCTTCAACTCGGTGATATAGAGTGTAGGAGGAGTATATAAAATTATTCAGCAACGAGGTAATCAAATATACTGTCCGACTTCTTGGAAAAGATTTTGAAAAGTCACGATAATAGCGTATTCAATGAGTGCTGCAACTAGAATGAGTGTGGCGCTGGTCAATATTGTTAGAAGGTACCACTTGACCTCCTCCCTCGCTCTACGCTTTAGTATTTTGTAGGCAAATATTGAGCCACCCATCACCATGCCTCCGTATCCTATAAATTCTAATAATCCGTACACCAGAATTATTGGTACTGCGAGCAGGAAAAGCACGCTAATGCTCTGTAACGTAGCTAGGGCTGCCACATATCTGCCTGTCTCATACGCTACCCACCCAGCGAATAAGGGCCCTGCGAAGGGTATGGCCATTATTAGAGAGATCCCGAAGTTGTTTAGAAATATATCCAGCGGCGAGTCGAGCTGTGATGTGAGGCTTTCTAGTTGTTTTGAGAGCGCCTCTGCCTCGCTCTCGCTGAGACTCGTATGAGCCCCAGCCCCGAAAACGGCGTAAAGCAGGATCGCGACGGCCACGCTCAATATCAGCCTCTTCCTAACATCTGGTTGCATCTAGCTGTTTTGTAGACAACTATCTCATTAACTTATCCAACTCACCGCGAAATCTTGAAATATTCTGGACGGGAACTGGGTCGACCTTTCTTAGGGCGGCAAGGTATATGCTCGTGTAGTCGCTCCACGCGAGCGCCGAGAGCGACGCCTCTATAATGGAGCCGCCGAAGCGTTGTTCGAGCATCTTATCACTTAGGAGACTCTTAAGGTAATCCATCTGGAACGCTAAACCCACGTCTTCGCCAGCCCATCTGAGAATGAGATACCTATCCTGGGGGGTGAAAGGGAGTGCTTCTAACGTGTTGTGCATAGCCTCGGGCGCCTCTACGACGATGCATGGTGTCTTGGCGTTCTCGTTTAGCTGGTTTTTCAGCCTTAACGCGACGGGATAAAGGGGGCTGGAGCATACTACTACCGGAAGGTGGCTATGAAGATGTATGGCCGCTAATTTCGCAGTATTGGTGGGTGGATCACTCCGCGGCGAGTAGTAGGCATTTGTCTCTCGAAGGGCTGGCAGGGCGTTCTCTAGGAGTTTCGTCGCATTCCTGACAGCGTTAGATGCCTCTAGTAGCGAACAGACGGCGCCTAGCATCTCTGGGACAGCCATTCTCGGCGTCAGCCCACCCCTCACCTTTACCATAGGCAGATTCTTTTCGATCGCGAGCCGCTCAAGGCTGCCTCCGGAGCACACGACGCATGGGACGACCCCCCGCTCCACGGCCTTTTTGGCGCACTCTATTACT
>AWOC01000026.1 GCA_000494185.1 Candidatus Calditenuaceae archaeon JGI OTU-3
AGGGGTTAAGCAGTACGAGGTTGGTGACAAGATCCGCGATATCCACTGGCTCAGATACGCTAGGCAGGTCGAGGACGAGCAGCCTGTCGCAAAGAAGTATCGTAAGCGGGGGGAGGTGAGCGTACACGTTGTTGTTGACTGCTCACCCACGATCAATCTCGGGAAAGACTATAAGCTGATAGACGATGTCGCGACTTTTTTGAGGCAGATATTCCACAGCGCCGATAGGGAGGGTAACCCCGTCCAGCTCTGGCTCATCAATCCAAGGCTCCCTCTTGAGGCTAAGGTCCCCTCAAGAAAGACGATCTCGAGGGCGGAGCTTGAGAGGTATCTCTCACTCCTTATACCGGCAGATGGCCGCGACGACGAGGTTGCCGAGCTCTTCGCGGGCAGGGTCTCGAGATACTCAATAGTCATACTCCTTACCAATCCACCCACTCCTAACCTCAGAACCGTCGAGAAGATTATAGCTGCGTGCCGAGACGCGGGAGCCACATGTCTTCTCGTGCTGCCAGACACCTCGAGCTACGTGGAGGATGACCCCACTTGGCGTGCCCTGCTCCGCATAGACAGGTTCTTTAAGGACTCTTGGCTGAGGCGGGCCGGGGGGGGTCGAGGCTGTGATAGAGCTGAGGCGCGGAGAGGCGTACGATATCTCTGAGAGGATTCTGAGGCAAAGGTGACGGGGCTTTGAAGTGGCTGGATAAGCTGCTTCTTCTTGCGCCGGCGCTAGCCCCCCTGGCGATAGGTGGCGATGCATTCCTCACGGCCTCGCCCACACTCTTCCTCGTCCTCGGCTTCCTCTCACTCGTCTCAATCTACCTGCCGGAGAAGACACACATCTGGATTATCCCCCTTATCTATGTTCCGGCCCTCTTCAGCCTCTACACGCTTGTAGCGGACAAGCAGCCGGGCCCACTGATCGAGCTAGCGAGCGGCTACCTCATCAGTATACCCCTCCTCACCACCGTCGGGATGCTGCGCGCATCTACGCCCCGCTCAGCCATCTCAAACTACATTTCGGCACTGACATCCGCTACCTTGCTCTGGATGCTGGCCCACCACTCCACCTCTGGACGCCCAGAGATCTTTGTAGCGCTGATCAACATGCTCGTCGGGAGAGAGAGCTGGGAGGCCCCGATCCTGCCCCAGACCTACGCTGTCCTCACGGCTATGTCGACGCTAGCGCTCATAGTACACCTAGGCAGGGCACATGGTTTAGCGTCCTCACGAGAGTTCTCGAGGACCCTAATCTATTCGCTCACCGCCGCAAGCATAACCACGGCCCTGCTCGTGCTATACTCAGTAGTCTTCACTGATTCCACTCCACTCGCACTGCTAGTGACGGCTGCCCTAACCTTTTTAGTTGTTGGCTACTCCGGTGCCTCGGCGAGATGGAAAGACTAGCGGCAACGCTGCTGCTTGCCGCCCTCTTCCTCAATATGCCGGCGCCCTCTAACTCGGAGGTCGGGGGCCACATACTCATAGGCTATGGCGGAGATAAGTACATGCCCTTTCTGGATGGGGCCGTATACACCTTTCTAGTGGGAGAGAGACTCTATGTTTTAGCCGTCGACAGGGACCTCTCGGTCACGCTCACACTCGGGAGTGGGGGGAGCTACGCATTCCTCGCGACGCATGGTGAGCCGCAACTTATATGGGAGTTCAGGGGAGAGGACGTCGGCACAGCGATACTCAACATCCACGGCCTCGGATCCGCTAGCCTTAGGGTACTGGGGGTCGAGGAGGCCACGGCGGGTTGGATAAGAGTCTCCAAGGTGGATGATGATTTGCTGGAGCTTAGCATAATCGGAACATCACTCTCAGGCTTTGAAACCCAGGAGGCGACCCCCGCTCCGGCCCGCATAATAGTATCGCCTAACTCGACCTTAACCGTATCCCTCCCACCTAGAACGCTCTATGCCCGCGTCCTTCTCAAGTATAAGGAGGATGTCTCTCTGAGCGGATACGTCTCGGACCTATACCTGACCTACAGCGCCGAGTCCATAGTGGCGGAATACAACTATACTGGAACGATAGATAGTCCTTTAGCCGGCAGCGTTAGTGTAAGAATCCCCGAGATTGGGAGACCGGGGCCTGGGGGCTTAGTGCCCCTAAGATATGGGGTGCTGGTGGTTATAGCTCAATACGTCGTTCAGGGTGCCCCAAGGCGTGAGCAGAGCTGGGAGATTCTGGTGTCGCCATTTCTCGAGGAGATACCGACCGTCTCTGAGACGACGAGGGTCAGCCTGTCCCGGCTCCTACGCGAGGGGGTCGAGGTTGTCGTGGTCAACCTCTCGAAGCAGTCCTTCGAGAAGAGGGTTGTCAGACCCCCGCACTACAGAGTAGTGGTGTATGACGAGGGGCTCGGGGAATACGTGACAGACTACTCACTAGCCGTTCCAGGATACCTCTCGATCCGCAACGACTCGGAGACCATCCTCATACCCACATCGGTCCCCGTCGCCAGCCTTGACCCCCAGACACTCAAGGTCGTCCCAGAACTCACCGTCTACAAGATTAAGCTCTCAGGCGCTGTCGGGCCAGTAGTCTTTGAGCCAGACTCGCGCACGGTTCTGAGGATTCGCGGCCGAGAGGTGAGCGTCTCGGTGAGGTTTGCGGCCGGGTACCCCGTGGCCGACGCGGCGGTCTACGTGAACGGTAGCTTTGCCGGTGTGGGTGGCATGCTGAGGCTCAGGCTTCCTATCGGGCTCTACAACTTCTCGGCTATGACGAGCTATGGCGCCGTCTCGCGCGTCGCCGATATCTCGGAGGAGGGCGAAGTGGTTCTGGTGCTGCGGGTCCTCACACAGGAGACCCTGGCGCTTATGGTGATGCTGGGGGTTCAGCTCTCCTACCTCTTCCTTTCCCTATTGCGTCACCGGGGAGGGTTAATGAGGGCCCGAGGGTAAAGCCTTAGCGGGCTGCTGACGGAGGATCAGGTGCGGCGTGAAGGGCGCGGGTGCTGTGATCCTAAATACGTGGCAGGGAAGGGCCGCTGTGGGGGCCCTCGCCGTCATGCTGGGTCTTTCCGTTTACGTCGTACTCGTCTTCCCACTAGACTACGGCTCCCGCTTCTGGAATAACCCCTCCCACTGGGCTGAGTATCCCAAGGCCGTCCCACCCGCCTGGAGTGGCCCGCCAGACGCCTTCCCCCACACAATACTACGCCTCGAGAGGGCTTCGGAGGCTCCTGGCCAGTTAATCCTCTATGAGGCCGCGCTGGACCTCGCCGCCAAGGTGCCGCCGAACTCGGTAACGATCACCTTGAGAGGTGTGGAGTTCAGTGGTCGCGCGCCCCTCATAGTGCTGAACATGTACCGTCCGGACGGCTTGGTGGTCACACTACTGGAGCATGTGCCGCCGTCGGGGAGATCCGGCGAGGACCCGCCCTATAGGAGGTATTTTGTGGAGCCGTTCCGCTTTTTCCCCACGGCCTCGCCGCAGGTTGTCAGGGGCCTGGCGGAAGCCCTCTCCAAGACCTACGGTAACCCAATCTCTGTGGAGGAGGTCTCCAAGAGACCGGAGCTCTACCTCTTCAGCCGCCCATTAGCCGGCGGCGGCTACGAGATCTTGCGCGGCCGCTACCTCTTTAGGCTCGAGCTGTATGGAAACGAGCCTGGAGACTCCGTCGCGGAAGCCCGGGTGGTTCTTGGAGGATCGGTCTTCGGGGCAATGGGGACCGATATACTCGGCAGGGACCTTGCCGAGGGCCTTCTATTCGGATTCCCCGTATCCCTTTTCGTAGGGCTCGTCGCCGCGGGCATCGTCACGCTGATTGGGAGCGGGCTTGGGCTGCTGAGCGGATACCTCGGAGGCAGGGCGGACATCCTTGTCCAGAGAGCTGCGGACGTAACGGCGAACGTCCCCCTTCTACCCTTACTAATTCTCCTCGCATATACCTTTAGGCCCGGCCTCATCACGATCATACTCCTCCTCACACTCTTCAGCTGGCCCGGCCTCACAATACTTGTCAGGTCTATGGTGCTTCAACTGAGAGAGTCCCAGCTGGTCGAGTCGGCTAGGGCTCTCGGCGCGCCAGGATGGAGGATCATGCTGAGACACATAGCGCCTCACGTGGCTCCCTACGTCCTTGGGCAAGTGATACTGGCCGTGCCCTCGGCAATCCTGACGGAGGCTGCTCTAAGCTTTATCGGCCTCGGAGATCCCCAGATACCCACTTGGGGCAGCATACTCGAGCTGGCCTTCAGGACAGGCGCCGTCTTCGTGGGCTACTGGTGGTGGGTCATCCCGCCCGGCGCCCTACTCGCCGCCACCTCCGTCTCCTTCATACTACTCTCGCTCAGCCTCGAGCCATACATCAACCCGAGACTCGCCAGTCGCGGGGGGGTCCGGCCTGGCCAGAGGAGCAGATAAATAAGCCCTGCCACGAGGTAATATGCATGCGAGCCCTGCTCATAGCGGTTTCAGCTGCGATAGCCACACTCTTATGCATACAGGCAGCCCTCGGCCAGGAGGCCAGGACGCCAGGGACAAGCTACTCGACTGCTCTCGAGCTAACGCCAGGTGAGCACAGCTTCAGCATGGATGCTGGCGAGACGCACTTCTTCTACGTCAGGCTTGAGAAGGAGGACACGCTCTACCTAACCCTACGCTCAGCCCCACAGCTCGACTTCGACGTCGCACTCGTCTCCCCCGACAGGGAGGCCCTCGAGCTCTCTCTCCGACCGGCCGGCTTCTCGGAAAGAATAGTCTACAGGGCCTTCAGCAGCGGCGACTACTACATCGTCGTCTTCCCATTCGGGGGCTCAGCCGGCTCCTACAACCTCCTGATCGAGGTTACGAAGCCTAGGACAGCCACGGTCACCGCAACACGGACATTGGTCGCCTACGTCACCGTCACCGAGCATGAGGTTAGAAACGTGGTGGTCCAAGCCACCAAGGAGGTATTGAGGACCGTGACAGTCTACTCGCAGCAGCCTACCGACCAGAGCCAGTCCCTCCTAGGATGGTCGGTTCTATCCCTCGCCCTGATAGCCGTTGCGGTCATTCTCCGGGACGGCCTCATGAGTTCTCGCAGGGTGGAGAGAAAGGAGGAGGCCGGAGAAAAGGGGGGCGGGG
This sequence comes from Candidatus Calditenuaceae archaeon JGI OTU-3, assembly GCA_000494185.1. Next base: position 5,083 of record AWOC01000026.1, read on the forward strand.
AGGGGGGAGCCCAGGCCTAGGAGCGCTACTGGACTACTTTGAGCTCGTTGAAGATATTTGTGACGTCCGCCACCGGTCTGAGGGATTTTGTTCTGATGGGCTGCCACGCGGGAGCAGCCTCGAGATATACGGGCGCTATGCCTGCTATCCTCTCCTCGTAGGTGGGCGTGAAGGGGTCGTTGTAGAAGACTCCAATGGGTATCCTGTCGCCCCACTCGTAGGAGAGTCTTATCGCCTCTACACGTCTCTTGACTCTCTCCTCCTCGCTGTCGCTCTGGACCTCGGCAACGTACCCTATCTCCTCAAGCTTGTAAAGCCGGGGCGTGGGCCTCTTACTCACTGGATCGATCTTGTCCTCGCCGGCAAACCACTCCTTTGTGTGTATGTCGTTGTAGGTGGGGCAGGGCTGGAGAACCTGGATGAAGGACGTGCCCTTGTGCTGTATGCCCTGCTTGATCAGCTCCTTAAGATGCCGCGTGTCGTAGGCGTATCCTCGCGCGACGAAGGTGTAGCCCGAGACTATCGCGAGTGCTATCGGGTTGACGGCGTCGTTAATGTTTGGTCTGGGAAGCGCCTTGGTTTTGAGTCCGCGCCTCAGGGTCGGCGAGGCCTGGCCCTTAGTCAGGCCGTAGACACCATTGTCATAAAGGATGTACGTTATGTCGACATTCCTCCTCCCAGCGTTCACGAAGTGTCCAGCGCCTATCCCAAGACCGTCCCCATCACCGCCGACCGCTATGACGGTGAGGTCGGGGTTAGCGAGTTTGGCCCCTATCGCGAAGGGGAGCGGCCTCCCATGGACGGTGTGAATCCCGTAAACGTTGATGTAGTGTGGAGTCTTGCTTGAGCAGCCTATGCCCGAGAAGACAACGGCCCTGTGGGGCTCGATCTGGAGCTCTGCAAGCGCCATCTGGATGGAGGCAAGGATCCCGAAGTCCCCGCAGCCCGGGCACCAATCGTTGAAGAGGGGGGTCCTGAAATGCGCGGCTGTGAGCTTCTGAGTGACCGTCATTCCTACCCACCCCTGTTCGTTACCACCCTTTTAGTATTTCTCGACAACACATCCTTCACGGCGTCGGCGACCTCCGTCGAGCTGAACGGCCTGCCGTTATACTTGAGGATCCAGTTCGTCGGCCTGATCCCAGCCTCCATCGCTAGGAGCTTCGCCATCTGGCCGGAATAGTTCTGCTCTATATCGATTATTCTCTTGGCGCCGGAGAGTATCTCGGAGCAGGCCTCGGCGGGGAATGGGTGGAGGATCTTGAGCTGGAGGAAGGAGATCGAGTCAATGCCCTCCTCCCGGAGCATCTCGAGGGCGTCTAGGATCGGCCCCTTGGTCGAGCCCCAGCTGACGATCCAAGTATCGGAGTCATGACCACCATGTATAACAACCTTCTCCTCAGTAGGTATGCTCTCCTTCACGAGCTCAAGCTTCGACATCCTCTTGTCCATCATCCTCGTCCTTATGACCGGGTCCTCGCTGATGTGGCCCAGCTCGTCGTGCTCGTCGCCAGTGTTCCAGAAAATGGCCCCCCGCGTGCCTATTGGAGCCCTAGGGGAGATGTTGTTGTCCGTGAACTGGAACCTCTTATAGCCGGACTTGCCGTCGAGGTGCTCATTGATTAACAGGCCTCTGTCAAGTACGACGTCGCCTATATTGGGGATATGTATGCTCTGGGTGGAGTTGGCCAGGGACTTGTCGAGGAGGTGTATGACGGGTAGTTGGAACTTCTCGGCGTAGTTGAATGCCTTGATCGTGTCGTAGAAGGCCTCTTCCATGTCGCCGGAGGCCATGACTATGCGTGGAAACTCGCCGTGCCCTGCGAAGACCGTGAATAATAGGTCTCCCTGCTCATGCCTGGTCGGGAGGCCGGTGCTTGGGCCGCCCCTCTGGTAGATAGTTATCACTACCGGCACCTCGTTCATGCCTGCCCAGCCCAGTCCCTCCACCATGAGCGAGAATCCTGGGCCTGAGGTTGACGTGGCGGCCCTCACCCCCGCGAGGCTCGCACCCACAGCCATATCTATCGCGGCCAGCTCGTCCTCCGTCTGGACGACCAATATGTGGCCCTTCCCTGAGAGCTGCCTATTCTCCGCTAGGTGCGGGTACTCATAGTCGCCACCGTCAACCATGTTCAGGTCGAAGACCTGCTTGTCCTCGAGGTAGACGCTCTCGTCGGCCGCAGGTGTTATGGGGTAGTAGGTCTGGAAGCGGCATCCGGCCACAACCTTAGCGATCCCCACTATGGATGTCCCGTTCACCAAGACTAGGTCTTGGGGAAGCGGACGGTTGGGGAGGCTGATTGGGAAGTCGTCTGAAAAGTTGCTCTTCACGTAATCATAGACGACCTTGCACCCGGCGAAGTTCATCTCGACCACGGCCTTCTTTGCCCTGAAGGCGTATGTGAGGCCCCTGTGTAGCCTGTTTATGTCGGCCTTGAGGAGGGCGAAGGAGGCGGCCACAGCCATCGTGTTCACCATCCTCATCAGGAGTGTAAGCTGCTGTTCTCCGAGTATCTCGCCTGTCTTCTTGATGAGGTCCATGTAGGGTATTGGGTAAAGCTTGACCCCCCGCCTCTTCGCCAGAGTAAGGACGTCCTTGAGGGTTTCGCCCACCCCCTCGTCTCTCAGCCATCTGCTTAGGTCTGTCTTCACCCTCTCCTCGATTGTCGGAATATTCTTGAGAGACTCGCCCTCCTGGCTCGCGTCATATATTATCGCCCCGCCATTGACTACCTCGTGGGCGTGCCTGAAGACGGTCTCTGCGTCGAAGCTCGCCAGTATGTGCACTGGGTCGATTGTGCTCCTTACGGGCCTGTCCGAGGCTACGACGTTGAAGTATGAGTGCTCGCCCTTGATGTTGGAGTAGTACTCCCTCTTCCCAAAGATGTAGTATCCGGCTGACGAGATTGAGTATGCGAAGAGGTTCGCGGAAGAGTCGACTCCCGAGCCTTGGGCACCACCTATCATCCAGCTAAGCAAAAACCTGCTTCCACTATCCTTAGACATTTAGTTCGGATCTATGTTTACCCTCACCATTATTTAAGTATCCGTCTACCACCGCACAGTAGAGGGGGTCCGGACCCACATGGGCGTCTGGCCGCCGCCGACTCGATTTTTAACGGGGGCGTATGTATAACGTGTTGGAGGGTTGCTCGGCAGGGCGTTTCCGGTCGAAGAGAGGTACGACCTCTGGAGGCTGGCGACCTTCGTGCCTAATAAGGGCCTGCCTGTCCATAGGTGGTTTTACTTCAAGGAGGGGTTCTCGAGGGAGCTGGTCCTAATGCTCCTGAGGGAGCTTGGAGCCCGAGAGGGCGAGGTTATCCTCGACCCCTTCGTGGGGTCTGGGACGACGCCTCTCACATGTATGGAGACCGGGTATAGGGGGGTGGGGGTGGATGCCTCGCCCCTTGCGGTTTTTGTTTCCTACGCCAAGACAAGGATCTACAACCCGGAAGAGCTTTCAGACGCACTGAATAGGTGCCTCGGCGCGAGGGCTCCGAAGATCGCCCCCGAGGGGCTGAGCAGCCTCGTCATGAAGGCTTTCCCACGAGCAAACCTCTTGGAGTTGCTGAGCCTCAAAGAAGTGATCGAGTCCATGGAGTCCTCCGACGCCAAGACATTTCTACTCATGGCTCTGATATGCGCGTCCAGCAGGGCCTCCTACATCTATCGCGAGGGCGGAGTGCTCAAGCTGGTAAGGAGACCTGTTCCGCCCCTCCGGCCCTGCTTCAGGAGGGCAGCGAGAGCCATGATAGACGACTTGAGGAAGATATCCTTTAAGTCTGAGCCGGCGACAATAGTCCTCGGAGACGCCAGACAGCTTGACACGATTGAGGACAGCTCCGTCGACCACATAATAACCTCACCACCCTACCTAAACAAGATAGAGTACACACAGGTCTATGCCGTAGAGCTCGAGCTTTTTTTCGGTAAGAAGACCGTGGACCTCGTGAGGTCATACATAGGCTTGACGCCTAGGCGGCCACCCATGCCGATCCCCGGCCGCGAGGGCCTCCCAGACTCGGCGGTGCTATACTTTAGGGACATGGAGGCGTCATTCCGTGAGATGTTCCGCGTCCTGAGGCCCGGCGGGAGGGCCGCAATAGTCGTCGCAGGTGGGGTATATCCAGAGATGGTCGTTGAGAGCGACATCATCCTCGCGGAGCTCGCGTCGGAGGTGGGGTTCGAGGTGGAGAAGATCAGGGTGGTGGGGAAGAGGGTTGCGACAAGCGGGAGGACGCGCAGGATAGGGGCGGCCAGGGAGAGCATACTATACTTGAGGAAGCCCGATGGTTAGCCTTCTCCCGCGCCACGTGAGGGTAACACCACCCCTCCTTAAAGCTAGGCACGACTTCAGTAGGGCTGCGGCGAGAACCCAGTTAGCCAGCAGCGTCAGAGGCAGATAGACCACCTCCCTCCTCGCATCATCCCTAAGCATCTCTAAGAGGTTGGCCGCCAGGTTCGCCCCTATGTTTACCAGGCTGAGCAGGAGGAGGGGGATGCTTGCCACGATTAGGGAGAGAAGAAGGGTTGCTTGTGGGAGAAGGAGGAAGAGGATGGAGCCCGCCGTGTAGATTGGCAGCCTCCCCGCGTCTCTCGTCGCGGCATAGTCGGCGGCTATCCTCTGTATCGCGTTGAAGTAGCCTACTAGGCTTCCGGCGTACTCGGCGGTCACCCGCTGAGAGCCCCTCAGCACCATTATTCTGAAGCCCCGGCCCTTGAGCAGCTGGGCAAGGGCCCTGTCCTCCAGCAACCTGTCCCTCACGGCGTAGTGGCCTCCGACCCTCTCATAGGCCTCCCGACGTACGAGGATGAACGCTCCGAATAGGACGGCGAAGGGGTCTCTGGGATCGTTACCCCTCGTGGGTGGGAAGAGTGCTAGGAATATGTTCCATAGAAGCGGCAGCATAAGCTTGGAGGATATGCTCGAGCGGTCCAGACGGGGCATAAGCGAGAGCGCGTCTAAACCCCTCTCCATGAGTGTGGCGACCGAGTCTGCTACGACGAAATCGTCATGAAGCCGCGTGTCGGCGTCGAGGAATAGCAGGACGTCCCCTCTCGATACCTCATACCCCTTGCTGACGGCCCACGTCTTCCCCCTCCAGCCCTCGGGCACCTCCTCAAGCCTAAGGTACCGGACACCACGGCCAACAAACTCCGACTGGACTATGCGCCCCGTACCATCGCTCGACGAGTCGTCAACGAAGATCACCTCAGTCAAGACGTTTTTCTGGCTGAGTACCCGCCCAAGGCAGCCCCTCACCCACTTCTCGACGTTCCGCCCCGGAATTATCACCGAGACGAGCTCAGAGGTTTGGACGCCCCTTCTCTCTAGCTTCTCGAGCAGGCTGTACGTCGCCCTTGACCGCATAGCGATCCACGTCCAGGCCGCCGAGCCGGCCGTTAGCAAGAAACCCACGATAGCCGCGGCTATTGAGATGGGCTCTATCATCAGGCAGGTTCTCCCCCAGGCCTCTACCGCCCGCTGCGTAGAGTGGGCAGATATAAAAGTCGCTCGACACTATTTGCACGGTGGTGAAGGGGTTGGAGAGGCCTAGTGAGGAGGAGGTGCTGAAGGCGCTCAGGATGTGCTACGACCCGGAGATACCGGTGAACATAGTCGACCTCGGCCTCATATATGACCTCCAGATAAGGGAGGACAACTCGGTCTACATCAAGATGACGCTCACGGCTCCAGGCTGCCCCGTGGGATTCTTCCTAATTGAGCAAGTCAAGGAGGCGGTCAAGACGATGGTCCCCGGCGTAACGAGGGTCGACGTAGACCTAGTCTTCGACCCGCCTTGGACTCCCGACAGGATGACGGAGGAGGCCCGCGAGATGTTAGGGCTACTCTAGAGTTCCGACCCAGCCGCGCTTAGGAGTACTCTTCCAAGAGGGCCTCGAGCCTACTCGCCGTCGAGCGCCTCAACTCTGGGGGCATCTGCGAGTACCTTACTGCCTCCAAGAGGTCCCACGCGATCTCCACCGCCCTCCTATCTCTAGGCGCCTGGCTTGGCACCGCGTCGAACAGTATGGCCTTGTCTTGTAGGTGGGGCAGTATCCCGAGGTACCTGTGGCTGCAGATGGCTAGGAACCTGAGGGTCTCGGAGCCGATGCCCTTGACGGCCAAAAGTTCTTCGAAGCTTGAGAACTTGGTTCCAGAGACCTTGGCGATGCTCGACCATCTGATCCTGACAGGCGCCTCGAGGGGGTTAACGTCGCCCGCGTAGGCGCCGTCCTTAAAGTCTGTGAGCGTCGTCTGCCCCCTCGAGAGCCTAGCCCCAAGGGCCCTCAGCCTCGAGACCGGGTAGGTGAGGACCTCGACGCACCCCTTCTGAAGCTCCAGGTTCTCGCGCGCCGTGAAGTCGAGGGCGTAGGTGCTCCTAGCCGCCGAAAGTACGCCTGTGTGGGGCTCTAGGGTAAACCTTTTCTCCTGGAGCCGACCTGAGTGCCACTGGTAGAGCCTGTGGAATCCGGCCTTGGAGGCGAGCTGTAGGACAGACCAGTTGACCTCGCTGAAGACTATCACGTGGAGCCACAACTTGTAGCCGTCCTGCACGGCCACGTCGTCGACCTTCGCCGCCATCCTACTCGAGTACTTCAGCCACTCGACCTGAGCCTCGGAGAGGCCCATCTCTATGGCCGCCCTCTCAACCATCTGCGGGACGGTGAAGCGTCTCGTATAGAGGCCGCCGGCTATGAAAATCTGCCACTCCCTCCTCAGGTTATCCATAAGGGCTGAGACGAGGATGGCGATGTTTCCGGCGTCGCTGCTCCTCAGGTCCACCGACTCGCACAGGACGCTGAAGGACCAGGGGTGGCCGACTAGCTCTACAAACTCTGAGCAGCCGAAGTAGCCTATAAAAGAGTCGACTATGAGGGGTAGCCGCGCCGAGACCTCTTGGTAAAGCTGCCTGCTGAGGCTGACGTTCCCCGAGGCGAGCGCGATAGCTCCCGACCTGAACATGCCTGATACGACTATGGCCAAAGAGGACGGTTATAAATAATATTGCTAGAAGAGTTTACAGCTATAACGCAACAAATATGTTGAGATTATCCGCGGGCCCCCTAAACCACTATCCTCTCCTCACGGGCAATCTCCCTGAGAGAGATGTCGACGTACCCGCCACCGGGCAGGTGCCGCCTAACTATCACTGGAAGGACCCCGAGCTCAAGCTCGCGCTTGGCTATATCAAAGGCGGTGTCAGTCGGCCTAGGCTCGACTAGCGGGAAGGCGCCTAGGGAGAGCTGAAGCGCCCTACCCCCAATAATCTTTGTAATCTCGTACTTCGTCAGCCTCTTATGAAGCCACATATTGAGCGGCTCAGTCTAGGGATGGTGAAGAAGATGACTCCTCCTCTTCCTCCTTCTTCTCCTTCTTCGACTCCTTCTCCGAGAGCTTGGAGGCCGCGATTATGTCGTCGATCTTCAGTATCATGCAGGCTGCCTCCACCGCCGACTTGATGACCTGCTTCTTCACAACGACTGGCTCGAAGACGTTCTCAGCCCACATATCTCCGAGCGAATATCCGAGGACGTTTACTCCCTCCCACTTCTTGCCGTCCTCATGGGCAGCCCTGAGACTCACGATGCTCTCTATGGGGTCTAGGCCAGCGTTCTCGGCAAGCTGCATGGGTATCCTCTCGAGCGCGTCCGCAAACTTCTCGACGGCAAGCTGCTCTTTGCCCGGCAAAGACTTGGCGTAGTCCCGGAGCCTGAGCGCCAGCTCTACCTCGGGGGCTCCTCCACCCGCCACGATCTTCGGCTCAAGGAGGATGTCCTTCACCACATTTATGGCGTCCTTAAAGGATCTCTCCGCCTCGTCCACAATCCTCTGAGTCCCGCCATGTATGAGGATCGAGACCGATTTGGGATTCTTGCACCCCTCTATGAAGACCATCTTGTCCTCGCCGACCCTCCTCTCCTCCAGTAGCTCTGCCGTTCCGAGATCCGCGGCCGAGAGCTCGTCGACCCTCGAGACAACCCTCCCGCCAGTGGCCTTGGCGAGCTTGTCCATGTCGCTCTTCTTGATCCTTCGGACAGCCACGATCCCCTTCCTCGCGAGGAAGTGCTGGGCTAGGTCGTCGATCCCTTTCTGGCAGAGGACGACGTTAGCCCCTGTAGCCGCTATCTTCTCCACCATGTCCTTCAGCATCTTCTCCTCTTGCTCCATGAAGGCCCTCATCTGCTCGGGAGACTCTATGTTGAGCTTTGCGTCAAACTCGGTCTTCTCGATCTCGAGACCGGCGTCGAGTAGCGCTATCTTCGGATTCCTCACGAGTTTCGGCATGTCTGGGTGCACTATCTCCTTGTCGAGGACTACGCCCTCGATTAGCCTAGAGTCGAGGATCGAGCCATACTCCTTCTTCTCGAGCTTGATGTCGTCGAGGTCAACCCTCCACTGCCCGTTCACTTTCTCCGCGACCTTCAGGACGGCATCAACTACCAGCTTGGAGATGAAGTCCGCGTACTCCCCAACCAGCTTGCTCACAAGGGCCGTCCGGGCGATCTTGGCTAGCTCGTCCTTCTTTGTCGGGTCAACTGGGACGGCAATGTTGTCTAGAATCTTGATAGCCTCGCGGGCAGCCTTCCTGTAGCCCTCAATGACTATTGAGGGATGAAGTGGGAGGGAGTAAACGTCCTCGGATATTCGCTCGGAGATATGTGGGCTGAGAACGTCTTCGAGCCAGTCGTTGTGAAGAAGCAGGTCATCA
>AWOC01000027.1 GCA_000494185.1 Candidatus Calditenuaceae archaeon JGI OTU-3
AAGTAGGGGGCTGGTCATAGACGCCTCGGCCAGGAGCTACAGCCAGATCAACAGACTAGTCCGAGAGTACTTTCAGTCCGGGGCAAGAGAGGTTACCGTGAAGAATGTGAATGGGCACAGATATCTGGGCATAAACGTCCCCCCCGGATGCAGGCTCAACATATACGGTACGGCCGGAAACTGCCTCGCAAACTTCAACAAGGGCGGCGAAATAATAGTTTATGGGAGTGCACAAGACGACGTAGGCGACGCGATGTACGGTGGCCGCGTCGTAATACATGGAGACGCGCGGGACGTGATTGCACAAGCGCTCCAAGGCGGAGAGATCTTCGTAAGGGGTAGTGTGGGGAACCGTGCAGGGATACAGATGAGAGAGTTTAGAGACAGTACACCGTTCCTCATAATAGGTGGGAGGGCAGACGACTATCTCGGGGAATACATGGCCGGCGGCGTTGCAATGGTGCTCGGGATAGATGCGTTAGATCTAGACGAGTGTCTAGTCGGGAAATACGTTGCCACGGGTATGGTTGGCGGACGCATATACGTGCGGGGCCGTGTTGAGAGATGGAGGATTGGCTTACCACCACCCAAACTCGACGTATTACGCTATCTAAAAGGCCTATACCTCGAAGGACTCATCGATTACTATACTCTCAACAAACTTGGATCAACCAAAGGAGAGATAACGCTTGACGACATAAGGGCGAATCTATCGAGCGAGCCGCTCAGAAGGATTTCAAAGCTCTTCACATCAAAGTACCACAAGGATCTGAAGGTGGAGGAGAGGCGGCTAGGAGATTGGGATCTGAAGCTTGTTACAGGCCCTCTCAGGAGATTCTTCACCGAATTCGGGTTGGACCAAAGACTTTATCAGCGCATATTGGAGTCGAAGTTCACAATTATCGAGACCGCGCAAGCAGCGGCTAAGAGGGAGCAAAACGTTGAGGCTGAAGAGGGCTAGGGGCCCTACGCGGCAATTACGCGTACGATTCGTACATCTTGCATATATAACGGCCCACCTACTCGAATGGTGAGGAGCCATGAAGAAATACGCTTGGATTACTCTCTCCGTCGCTTCCCTCGCCGTACTAGGGGTGGTCTTGACCTCGGTATTCGCTATCCCGTCGGCCGTCGCACATGGTTGGAGGCGTGGTTGGGGGTGGTTCGCACTANACCAGACACAGGTAGCTACTTCAGAATCGGTAGTCGAGGGAACAATATCTGACGCAGACCTGGGATACCTGGTTATCTCTACTGCGGAAGGTGAAGTAAGGCTAGCCGCCCCCGCGATGTGGATCTATCAAGGAGGAAGAGTGAGCCTTTTCAGATTATTCGCCGAAGACCTACTGAATATTGGGGACAGGGTACGAATCACTGTTTTGACGGTTCAGGCCACGAGGCCTAACGGTATGACAACGACTGTGTCGATTGCTAAGACCATCACCAACCTCTCAACAGGCGTCGAGGTTTATGCGGTTTTGCCGAACTGGCTTAGCTCTCAAGATACGCAGCCACAGACAGGCTCGGCAGGCTACGCTCTGCGGTTGGGCATCTAAACACATACCTAATCTCAATTTTTATATCTCCCACATTTTTTAACGGGAGCAGTGCCCGTCCATGACCTTTGCCCCTGCTTTGCTACGGCTTGACGTGCTGTTCGAGTCTGTCAGCCTAGCTATAGGCCTCGCCATTGCCTCAACAGCGTTGGTTGCCTACAGGAGAGTGGGGTCAAGAACTCTATTGCTGCTGTCACTCGGATTCTTCATCACGTCTTTCGCGATGCTGTTCAGGGTCCTAATAGTTGCGTGGGCGCTGTCCGAGCTTCCCTGGCGAGGACCACTCGGAGGATTCTACCCTATCTCACTCATTCGGCTTCAGGAGTTCGTCTATTCTATAGTTAGGCTATCCGGATACCTTGTTTTCCTCTATCTATACGCCACTTATCCCCTAACCAGAGAAAGAATAGTTGCGGGCTTGGCTCCGGCCGGGATAGGGCTGATATACAGCCCGCTCTTCGAAGCGACGGCCGCCCTNATCCTCGGCTACATCGTCTATCAGCTCTCGAGAGTGAACAGAAGTGGAGTCTCGCCCTACACCGGGTATGTGTTTTTGGGGTTCATAATGTTGCTGGCGAGCCACCTATTATTCCTCGCCACGCCCCTCTCCCTACTCTTCTACTTAGCAGCCCACACACTGCAGATGTTCTCCTTCCTGCTCTTGCTCGCCTCAATGTTGACGGTGTTATTGCATGGTAAAAGACTACAGATCTAAGGCAAGGATCTACGCGGATATTTTGGCCTCGGTGGCGTCTCAGGTTTACGCGAAGCCCACCAAAATAATGCTAGACGCTAACCTTTCTTACGATCGCCTCTCGAGGTATTTGGAGACTCTTGTCGAGAAGGGTCTTCTCAAAAGGGTAGAGGGAGGCGAGAGGCTTTACGTTATTACTGAAAAAGGCATGAAGTATCTCGCCGAGTTCAAGAGGTTCGAGGAGTTTGCAGCAGCCTTTGGGCTCCGGGTATAGTCTTATCTGGCGGAAGTTTTCTTGAGCTCTCTGACGATCTTTTCTGGGGTTATGGGGAGCTCTTTAATCCTCACTCCCGTCGCGTGTGCTATCGCGTTTGCTATAGCTGCTGCAGCACCTATGATTGGGGGCTCGCCAAGCCCCTTCGCTCCCAAATTGTTGGCCAGCAGATCCTCAGGCTCGACGAATATCGCCTCGATCTCAGGCGTCTCGAGGCTTGTCGGCAGGAGGTAGTCGGCTAGATTGGGGTTTAGGACGGCCCCCGTGTCCTGCTCCACAACTCTCTGCTCCAGCAGCGCGTATCCAAGGGCTTGGACTACGCCTCCAGCTACCTGGCCCTCCGCCAACATCTTGTTGATTATTCTGCCGGAGTCGTGGGCAGAAACGATTCTCAGAACCCTAACCTTTCCAGTCTCGACGTCGACCTCAACCTCGGCGAACTGGGCGGCGAAAGTCTCGATTGCCCTTCCATCGGGGTTTGGTCCCCGCGCGCCTCGACCTACGATCGCGAAGTCGCCCAGTCTCCGCAGCAGCTCATCAACCTTCATAGACCTCTCACCCCCTATGGTTTGAATCTGACCATCCTTTATCTCCAGTATCTCGAGGGGCGCGTCCAAGAACTGTGTGGCTATCTCAAGGAGCTGCATTTTGGCGTCAAATGCCGCGGCCCTCACCGCCGGCCCCATTGAGGCGAGGGTGCCGCTTCCGCCGCTTCCGGGTGAAAACAGTTCTAGGGCCGTGTCCCCGAGCAAGACGTTGACCCTTTCAACAGGTATTCCCAACTCCTCCGCAGCTATTTGGGCCAGTATGGTTCGAGTGCCTGTCCCTATGTCTTGAGTAGCTGTTAGCACTGTTACTGTTCCGTCTCGGTTGAGCTTGACCTCAGCGTAGGCTGGAGGGCCTCCCCCGCCCCACCATACGACGCTCGCCATCCCGACGCCTCGCATAGTCTTCCCGCTCCTCACAGGCGTCCTTAGTTTGCTCCACCCGAAGGCCTCAGCGCCAGCGATGTAGGCCTCCCTTAACGCCTTAGAGGTGTATGGTACTCCAGTATCTGGCTCCGTCTCTGCATAGTTAGTGAGCCTTATGTCCAGCGGGTCCAGCCCTAGCTCCTCAGCCCCCATATCCATGACGGATTCCAACCCAAATGCCCCCTCGGTGAAGCCGGGCGCTCTCATGGCTGTGTGAGGTATAGTGTTTGTGAAGACGCCCCACTCAACCGTCTCGAGGTTAGGTATGTTGTAGAGCATCCGGTAGGGCCCACTTACGAGGGGAACCCAGCTGGCGTAAGCACCCAAGTTGATTATCGCCTCGAGTCTTAGAGCGACGAGCCTCCCGTCCCTCCTGAAACCGGCCTTAACCCTCTGAATAGAGGACGCCCTGCACCCCGACACGAGGTTCTCCTCCGTCCTGTCAAGGATCACCTTTACGGGCCTGCCTGTCGCCCTCGACGCGAGCGCTGCCATTACGGTGTGTTTACCTGGGTCAAACTTGGCACCAAAGCCACCCCCCATATACTCGCAGACTACCCGCACTGCCGATAGGGGTAGGGAGAATATCTCGCTAAGCCTCTGCCTCACGTTGTGAATAGCCTGTGTAGACTCCCAGACCGTCAGACCCTGCGAGTGCCAATAAGCTACACACCCGTGTGTCTCTAAGGAGTTGTGTAGCACTGGACTTGTTCTGAACTCGTCCTCAATCACTACCGAGGCCTCCTGAAGCCCCTTCTCAGGGGATCCGCGACTATGTCGTGAAGGGCCGCCCCCGAAGACATTTCCACCCTCATGAATTTTTGGCGCTTCCTCCCGCATCGCCTCCAAGGGGTCGACTACGTGAGGGAGGCGCTCGTACTCCACATAAATAGAGTCTAGCGCATCCTCCGCGATCGCCTCGTCCTCTGCGACCACGAATGCGACCTCCTCGCCTGGGTACCTGAGGGTGGTATCCATTAGATAGCTCATTCCGGCGTGCCAGGGGATCTTTGGGGTGTTTAGATACGTGTAAACAGCCCTGACGCCTGGTATTCTCTCGGCACGAGACGTATCGATGCTCAGTATTCTCGCGTGGGGGTATGGGCAGCGGAGAAACCTGCCGACAAGCATGCCTGGAAGCGCGACATCCACGGTATAGATTGCTCGACCCGTGACCTTTGCTGGCCCGTCAATAGCCCTCACCCTACCGCCGACGTAGTTGAAGCGTTGTTCCCGCCTCCATGGCTTAACGCGCTCCTCCTCTTCGGCGACATACTCCTCGCGCCATCTACCTTCTATCTCAGCCCGCGTCTTTCTCAGCCTTACCATGACGCACCAACAGATGACTGACTAATTATAAGGTTTTGTGTGCCCCTGTAGTTTCTGGCCTACGGAGTGCATTATGTCGTGCACGTCCTTATGTAGCCGGCCCACCCCACCTATAGATGGATGTAGAGTTGCCGATCGAGGTGCCGCTACATTTAACGGGATTCTTCTACCCCATCTACACAAGCGACCCCCACACAACGGGGTCCATAGGAGCCGGAGTCGTCATCACGCCCGGCCTCGTCTGCAACATAAGGAGAGATCATCGGGGAATCACTTTCAACGGCGTGGCGTTGAAGGCCGGCCCAGCGATCGAGCTTTACAAGAACCTTAGACAACCACTAGGCATCGAGCTGCAAGGCGACTGCGCCCCCGGAGCCGGCTATGCTTTTAGCGCCGCCTCGGCCCTCGCTGCAGGCTCGGCCCTAGTTGCATCGGGTATGGCAACCCCCCTAGAGGTGGCCCGTATGGCGCACGTGATTGAAGTCCAGCATGGAACGGGCCTAGGTGATATCTTAGCGATTTGGGAGGGTGGTGGTCTCACGATTAGGACTAGGGCCGGGGCCCCGGGGGTAGGTAGCGCTGAGAGCGTGGGGGCTGAGGAGAAGGTGGTTGTTCTGACGACCGAGCTTGGCACAATGTCCACCAGACAGTTCCTCTCCGACCACCTCGACAGGATAATGAGTCTGGGGCGAAGGCTTTATGAGAGATTCATCGCTGACCCTAGCTTGAGCCTCTTTCTCGAGCTCTCCGAGAGTTTCTCGAGGGAGCTCGGGCTTGTAGATGAGAAGATTCTGGACGTGGTAAGGAGACTCTCGCCTCGCATCTTGGGGTGGTACGTGAAGAAACGCGTGCTAGTCGTGGTGGCCGAACAAGAGTGGGCGGTAGACGTAGCAAAGACTATAGAAGAGTCTATCAATAAGGCCAGATGGTTTAGACTCGGTGGCGCAGGTTGGAAGAAATCCCTCGAGACCATCCGAGATACGTCTCGCTAATGATTAGGAAAAGACTGGTGGAAGGATTTAGGGCAGGGATCGTAGTGCCCGAGGGCCTCTTAGCCCATGGGAGGGGTGAAGCCCTAGACTATATTCTTGGAGAGGAGACCCAGCCTCCTGCGCAGCAGGCCGTTAAGGCTGCCGCGGCCCTCATGCTTTCTTCTCAACACCCCGTTATCTCCGTGAACGGGAACACGGCAGCTTTAGCCGTCGACGAGATAGTGAGGCTTAGCAAGCTAGTTCCGGCCAAAATAGAGGTGAACCTTTTCCACCGAAGCGGCGAAAGGATCTCAAAGATTAAACAGCTCCTCGAGAGCCATGGAGCAGCTGATGTGCTGGGAGACGATGAGCTGGTCGAGATTCCCGGACTCAGTAGCCTCAGGAGGCTCGTCTCTAGGAGAGGCATCTTCGCTGCAGACTGTGTCCTAGTCCCCCTAGAGGACGGGGATAGGGCTGAGAAACTGGTCTCTATGGGCAAGAAGATAATCGCGATAGATCTGAACCCGTTCTCGCGCACGTCTCGCGCGGCCACCATAACCATAGTGGACAACGTGGTGCGAGCCATGCCCAGCCTGTGTCGAGCCGTTGAAGAACTGAAGGGGCTGGACCACGAAGCACTCCAAGCTATTTATAAGGGGTTCAACAACCAAGAGAACTTGGCGAGGATGATAGAACTCATATTGAGGCGTCTTGAAAGGTTAGCGGGGCTGGATGGGCTGAAATGGGGAGCCGCCTAACCGCCAGGGACATAGTGCAGATGAAGAAGAAGGGCAAGAAGATCTCGATGCTGACGGCATACGACTATGCGTTCGCAAGGATAGTCGACCAGGCGGGAATCGACATCATACTTGTCGGGGACTCGGCCTCCATGGTCATGATGGGCTATAAGGACACGAGATTTATAACTCTGGGCGAGATGATAACGTTCTGCAAGTCTGTCTCGCGAGGCGTTGAGAGGGCTATGGTTGTAGGCGACATGCCATTTATGTCGTATCAGTCTTCGAGGGAGGATGCGGTGAAGAACGCGGGGCTCCTAGTTAAGAAGGGAATGGTCGACGCTGTCAAGCTTGAGGGCGGGGAAGAGATGGCGGACAAAGTCAGAGCAATAGTTAATGCAGGAATACCCGTGATGGGCCACATAGGCTTGACGCCACAGAGCGCCGCGATGACGAGGGGATATAGGCTCACCGCAAAGACGGCGGAAGAGGGGCTCAAACTCGTGAGGGACGCCGAGTCCCTTCAAGAGGCGGGGGCATTCGCCATAGTCCTCGAATACGTGACATCGGAGGTGGCTGAACAAATAACTCGGCAGCTCGATATACCGACAATAGGCATAGGCTCCGGACCTTCCTGCGACGGGCAGGTCCTAGTGCTGCACGACCTGCTCGGCCTATACGAGAACTCGCCCCCATTCTCGAAGAGATATGTCGACCTCATGCCCCAGGTCAGAGCTGCCATCGAAAAGTATAGGCAGGAGGTTATTGAAGGGGTCTTCCCGGGGGAGGAGCACACGAGGCATATGGAGCCCGGAGAGCTTAAGGAATTCCTTGACCGTCTAGAAAGAAGGAGAAGCGGTTGAGGATAGTGGTGGCTGGGGCTGGCGCATTAGGTTTGCTATTTGGGGGAATATTGTGGCTGAATGGGGGAAACGTTGTCCTGTTTACGAGGAGAAGGGAAGCCGCCGAAGCCATCTCCAAGGAGGGCATCCTATTAGAGAGTGAGGACGGCGTACAGCAGGCTCGTCCACAATGCACAACGGAGCCTGCCCAGCTAGGCGACGCCTCCCTCACAATCTTATGTGTAAAGTCCTACGACACCGAGGCTGTGGCACGGATGCTCTACCCGCATCTCCCCCACCATTCTTTGATACTCACCGTGCAGAATGGTCTGGGCAACGTTGAGAGCCTTGTACAGATCTTTGGGAAGAAGAGGGTCATAGGAGGCTACACTACATACGCCTCCACGCTCGTTGGCATAAACAGAGTCTACCAAGCCTATAGAGGATTAACAGTCATCGGTCGCCATCCCCTGACAGAGACACGCTTAGCAGACATATCCATGGTCGCCGAGGAGCTTGCCAGGCATGGAATAAGGACTCTACACGTAGACGACATATATCCAGAGCTCCTCAGGAAGCTGGCGGTTAACGCCGTGATAAACCCGTTAACGGCCATACTACGCGTACGAAACGGCGAGATTGCAGAGAACCCTTCAATCAGACCCATCGTCGAGCGGGTGCTTGAGGAGTGTGTGATAGCGATTAAGAGGCTAGGAGCCGTCATGAGTATCGAGGAATTGCGGCAGATCGTGGACGAAGTGGCGAGGGCTACTGCTCGAAATAGGTCCTCGATGCTTCAGGACATTGAAAGAGGACGGCCGACCGAGATCGACTATATCAACGGAGCCGTGGCGCGTGTCCTGAGGGAGGTTGGGCTGGAGTGGAGTGTTAATGAGGTGCTAACCGCCCTAGTTCATGGGTTGGAGTCCAGGAGGGCTGGCTATCGTGGAGACACTTGATAGAGCTCTCGGGGAGCTGGGGGAGGAGTGGGTTCTGAGGGAGATTCTTGCTAGCCTCTCAGACGTATCTGCACTCAGGCTGGGGGTAGGTGATGACGCTGTAGAGCTTCGGGGCGCGGAGGAAATAGTTGTGGCTGGAGACATGCTAGTGGAGTCGACCGACGTCCCGTTAGGGATGACCCACCGCCAGATAGGGATGAAGGCTGTAACGGCTGTCGTCAGCGACTTCGCCGCCAAGGGGGCCGAGCCCCAATACTTCTTCGTGGAGCTAGGACTGCCGGCCTCCATGAAGGGACGGGAGTTTCGCGACCTGTGGGGCGGCATCCTCTCGGCATCCAAGATGTATGGCGGCGTCGTTGTGGGTGGCGATACAAACGAGGCGAAGGAGATCGTGGTGGGTGTCGTAGCAATAGGCAGGGCCATCAACCCCATCCCTCGGAAAGGAGCCAGGCCCGGCGACATTCTCGCCGTCACGGGATTATTTGGGAAGACCTACGCGGGCCTCCACGCGGCATTTAGCGGTAACCGTGATCCAAAGTGGCGCCCCCTACTCGACGCCGTATACGAGCCGAGGGCAAGGCTTAGAGAGGGGATCGAGCTGGCGAGGGCGGGCCTCGCAACTTCCTCTATCGATTCTAGCGACGGTCTCGAGGCATGCTTACGAGAGCTCTCCGAGATGAGTGGCGTCGGCTTCATAGTTGAGAGGCTGCCACTCGACCCACTTGCAGAGGAATATGTGTGCGTACACGGCCTCGACCTCTACGAGGCTGTTTTACGGGGCGGCGAGGAGTATGAGCTGGTTCTCACCGTACCATCCTCGAGGCTTGAAGAAGCAGCTGGGCTCCTAGAGGGGCTAGGCTGTAGCCTTATACCGGTCGGCAAGGCCGTAGAGGACCGCATAGTGATGATCAAGTCGGGGAACTCAGAGATGGAGCTTCGAGGGAGGGGCTGGAGACATTTTAAGGGGCGCCCCCGATGATCCGAGGAGCGGCTGAAGTAACATATATTTTACAAAGCCTTCTAGCTGACCCTGTAGATGCGGATAACCTCGTCGGTCCCATATGAGGAGAAGTGGCTCCGAAGATGGGAGGAGGACAAAATCTTTTACGCCGACCCTGACCCGCGGAGACCGAAAGTCTTTGTAACCTTCCCGTATTCCTACCAGAATGGGCCGCTCCACATAGGTCACGGATTCACGGCCACACGTGGAGACATCTATGCACGCTACAAGAGGATGAAGGGCTTCAACGTACTATTCCCATGGGCTTGGCACTGGACTGGGGAGGCTGTTGCAGGGACGTCGGAGAGACTCAAAAAGGGCGACCAGACAGTCATCAGAGTCCTGAGGGACGTTGATAAGGTGCCTGAAGAGGTTCTTCCCACCTTCACCGTGCCCGAAAACATCTGTAGATACTATACGGAGGAGAACAGGAGTGTCGCAAAGGCGATGGGTTTTTCGGTCGATTGGCGAAGAGAGTTCTATACCTCAGACCTCCACCCATATTACAGCAGGTTCGTTGAGTGGCAGTATAGGACACTCCAGCGTCTAGGTAAGCTGAGGAAGGGGTCGCACCCCGTCGTCTGGTGCCCCGCCTGCGAGAGCCCCACAGGCGACCATGACAGGCTGGTCGGAGAGGGGGTATCGCCTATCGAGTTCACGCTTGTCTATTTCAAGCTGGAGGATGACGAGGCACATCTTGCCGCATCCACTCTTAGGCCAGAGACAATATTCGGAGCCACCAACCTCTGGATAAGGCCCGAGGCAAACTATATGGAGGTGGTGCTGGACAACACGCGGGTTATCGTGAGCAGCGAGTCCTACGACAAGCTTATAAATCAGGCCAAGAACATCAAGCATCTCCGCAACCTCCGCGGAAGCGAGCTGATAGGAAGATACTGCGTGGCCCCTATCACGGGCATGCGGCTAATAGTATTGCCCGCAGAGTTCGTAGACCCTGCGACCGGCACAGGCGTCGTATACAGCGTCCCCAGCCACGCCCCCTACGACTATGCCGGTCTTAAGGAGCTTAAGGGTAGGGTAGACAGGCTTAGAGAGTTCGGGGTCGACCCAGCGATCCTCGAGCGTCTGACGCCTATCAACATCATAGATACAGAGGGGCTCGGCCCAAGCCCCGCGATCGAGATGGTTGAGAGAGAGGGGATCTCCTCCTCAACTGATCCACGCCTCGAGAGGCTCACCAAGGAGCTTTACTCAAAAGAGTTTTACGAGGGTGTCCTGAATGATCGGTGCGGAGAGTTCGCGGGCCTGTCGGTGAAGGATGCCCGCGACACGGTTAGGAGCCGGCTACTAGAGATGGGTCTAGGAGGGACGCTTTACGACCTCCCGGAACCAGTTATCTGTAGGAGTGGGGATAGATGCATCGTTAAGATTGTTGAGGATCAATGGTTCATAGCCTACAGCGACGAGGAGTGGAAGAACACGGTGAGGGAGTACGTCGCGCGGGAGCTCCACGTTTTCCCCGAGAACGCTAGGCAGTGGCTCCTAAACGTAATCGACTGGCTAAAGAACTGGCCCTGCACAAGGAAGACCGGCCTTGGGACAAAGTTCCCATTTGACGAAAAATGGATCGTCGAGACTCTAAGCGACTCAACAGTCTACCCAGCACTATACACCGTGAGTAAGTATCTGAACGATGGCACGGTCAATCCGCATCAACTCACACCGCAGCTCCTAGACTTTGTTTTCCGTGGGGAAGGAGATCCAGCCCAGCTCTCCAGAGAGCTCCAGATCGAGAGAAGCGTTCTTGAGGCGATGCGTAGCGAGTTCGACTACTGGTACCCTGTGGACCTACGGGTCTCGGCAAAAGACCTCCTACCAAACCACTTGACATTCTATATCTTCCAGCACGCAGCGCTGTTTCCTAGACAAAAATGGCCCCGCGCCATCAGCGTCAACGGAATGGTTAGAATCGAGGGGGAGGAGATGCATAAGAGCCGCGGAAACTTCGTATCGCTGAAGGACGCGATCTCGAAAGTTGGGGCCGACGCTACAAGGCTGGCAATAATCCTCGCCGCAGAGGACATGGATGACCCCGACTGGAGATGGAAGAATGCCGAGGATCTCAGGAGGTATCTTGACAACTTCCTGAAACTTGTTTTAGACCTGTACAGGCGTGAACATGACTCTTCGTGGGAGGAGGCGGATCTATGGGCCCTCACACGCTGCCAGCAGATAATTAGGGAGGTTGAGGAGAGCTTAGAAAAGCTGAAGACGCGAACAGCAGCCTCAAAGGTGCTATACGATATGGAAAACCTGGTGAAGAAATATCTGAGGAGAAAGACGGGGACGCTGGGCCCCGCAATAAAAGAGCTGCTCGAGGCATGGATCCTCATGCTTGTCCCGCTCGCACCATTTACGGCAGAGGAGGCGTGGCACCAGATGGGTAAGGGAGGATACGCCTCACTCGCGAGCTGGCCATCTTTCGCGGAGAAGTTTGATCAGCAGTTACTCCTACGGGACGAGCTGCTTGAGACGGTCTTGAGCGACGTAAGGAGCATCCGTAGGGTGATGCAGCAGGAGCCGCGGGAAGCCCTGTTATTTATTGCCCCCTCATGGATGACGAAGATACTAGAGGAGTGCCTCACCGGTGCGGAGCGCCGAGAACAAGCCTTAATGGGCATGATAGCCCGCCTCCTTGCGAGGCATCTAAGGCTGCCCGCCTCAAGCATACAGATTCTTGCCAGAAAAATTCTTGAAACGGCCCAGGACCTCTCGTCTAGATACAGTGTAGATACCATACTGAAGGCCGCGAGCCAAGAGGAGGAGATCTATAGAGCAAATCTCCGTTACTTGGAGCAGGAGCTAGCCATGAAGGTGTCTCTTAGAGCAGCTGAGTCAGAGCTGGATGACCCCGTTGCAAGGCAGAAGGCAATGCAAGCAACTCCCCTCCGCCCCGGAATCTATCTAATTGCTTGAACCACCTATATCAACACTAACATCCATGAGATAAGCTATTTATTTAGACCAATAAGCGTAAAAGTAGTGCGGTAAAGTAGCTTGAAGGGCAAAATATTCACTCTTGTCGCAGGGGTTGCTGTTGTCGTTGGAGCCCTGTCACTATCAGGCGTCTTAGCCCCTAATCAGGTTATTTCGCTGACGGTCTTTGTTGGTATAATCTTGAGCATTCTCCTGTTCTGGAGACTCAGAGTGGCCTTCGCCCTCTTCGGCGTCTTTGTCCTCCTAGCCTCCGGCCTCCTCGATATACCCCACTTCATAGAGTTTGCGGGACTTGACATAATAGCATTCCTGATAGGGATGATGATCGTGATAGGATTTCTCGAGGAGCGCCACTTTTTTGAGTATCTATTGGAGAAGATCGTGGGGACCAGCAGCTCATCTATCAGATTGTTATTCATTTTGATGTCTGCGGCCGCCTTTTCGGCGGCTCTAGTCGACGAGGTCACCTCGATCCTGTTCATGACTGCACTCGTTCTCAGAATCGCTGGTGCGCTCGGAGCCTCTTTCATCCCACTTCTTATCTTGGTTATATTTGCAACCAATATCGGTAGCAGTGCAACAGTGGTAGGAAATCCCGTCGGCGTCATGATAGCGTTAAGGGCCGGCCTCGGATTCAGCGACTTTCTTAGATGGGCAACTCCAATATCGCTCCTTACCCTTTTGATGACTGTCCCCATAGGCTACTTCTACTTTAGAGGATACTTCCAGGAGCTGGATAGAAAGTTGAAAGAGGCTAAAATGGTTCAAGCTAACGTGGCGGAGAGGATCAATAATGGTCAGGCGAAGTTGGACCGGGTGGCGCTCCTGCTTTTTTTGGGCACTATAGGGTTATTAGTCGCTCATACACCACTCGAAGTCGCTCTCGGTCTAGAGAAGAATACCCTGTTGCTTGGAGCACCTATGCTAGGCGCAGGGGTAGCATTAATACTTGAGGGGCAACGCGCTCGCGAATTGGTTGAGAGGAGAGTGGACTGGTGGACACTACTTTTTTTCCTCCTATTCTTCTCGACCGTTGGTACACTCAAGTACGTAGGAGTTACCGGGACAATAGCACGGACCATTTACGATTTTGTAGGAGATAACCAAATCTTGTTCCTCACCATGACAGGATACAT
>AWOC01000028.1 GCA_000494185.1 Candidatus Calditenuaceae archaeon JGI OTU-3
AGGAGCAGCAAAGACAGATGACAATAAAGGCTGCGAACGTCAGCCTCTACTATGAGCTGGATAAACCATACATCATCAACATGATCGATACACCGGGACACGTAGACTTCTCAGGGAGAGTTACGCGCGCTTTGAGGGCGATCGATGGGGCAGTAGTAGTCGTCGACAGCGTCGAGGGCGTCATGACGCAGACAGAGACCGTGATAAGACAGGCCTTGTCAGAGAGGGTGAAGCCTGTCCTATACATCAACAAGATTGACAGGCTTATAAAGGAGCTCAAGCTGACCCCCGAGAAAATTCAGGAAACCTTGGCTAGGATCGTCACGGAGGTCAATAGGCTCATCGATATGTATGGCGAGCCTTGGATGAGGAGTGAGTGGAAGGTAAGTTTCCAGAATGGGAGCATCGCGCTGGGCTCAGCCAAGGATCGGTGGGGCTTCACGCTTCCGCAGGCGC
Organism: Candidatus Calditenuaceae archaeon JGI OTU-3; assembly: GCA_000494185.1. The sequence continues at coordinate 457 of AWOC01000028.1, forward strand.
AGAAGAAGGGACTCAAGTTTAGCGACGTGATTAAGGCCTTTGCAGCTTCCAACATCGATTGGCTTAGGGAGAATTTCCCGCTCCACGAGGCAATACTTGAGATGGTTATTAACCATCACCCGCCTCCTCACGCGGCTCAGAAGTATCGGATACCTAAGATATGGAAAGGCCCCATAGAATCAGAGGTTGGACAGGACATGTTGGAATGCGACGAGAACGGTATCCCCGTCATGGCGGTAACGGACGTTAAGGTTGATCCAGCCGCAGGCGTCGTGGTCACGGGCCGGCTCTTCAGCGGGACGGTCTCAGACGGCGACAAGCTACTCATAGTAGGTAGAAACATCGAGGCGAGAGTCCAGCAAGTAGCTGTCTATATGGGCCCAAACAGGGAGCTGATCCACACTCTCCCAGCTGGAAACATACCCGCTCTCCTCGGTATAGAGGACGCCAGGGCTGGAGACACGCTAGCGGCGGTAGAAATGGTGCCATTCGAGACCCTAAAATACGTCTCTGAGCCTGTCGTGACGGTCGCGGTCGAACCAAAGCACAGCAAAGATCTGCCCAAGCTCGTCGACTTCTTGAATAAGCTAACGATTGAGGACCCGACTTTAGTCACCGTCGTGCGGCCGGAGACAGGTGAGTATCTGATCAGCGGCATGGGTACTCTTCACTTGGAGATAGCGTTGACCTGGATACAGAAGGCGGGCCTCGAGGTTGTCGCCGGAAAGCCGATAATACTCTATAGGGAGACCGTCAATAGTCGTGGCAGGGTCTTCGAGGGTAAGTCGCCAAACAGGCACAACAAGATCTACTTCTACGTAGAGAAACTTGATGACGAGATCGTTGAGCTGATCAGGAAGGGTGAGCTCTTCGACGAGATGGATAGGAAACAGGTGGCGAAGATCCTTAGGGATCATGGATGGGACGCTGACGAGGCAAGAAATGTATGGACCATAGAACCTTCAGGAAACATATTGGTAGACATGACTAAGGGAGCACAATACCTGCACGAGACAAAGATGATGATTATCGGCGGTTTCCAGCGCGTCGTGCAGGAGGGACCCCTTGCGGGTGAGAGGATGAGGGGTGTAAAGGCGGTTCTTGTCAATGTGGAGCTCCACGAAGACCCGGTCCACCGTGGCTACGCACAGATAGCCCCAGCCACTTGGCGGTCGATATATGCGAGCATACTGACCGCTGATCCAGCACTCCTTGAGCCCATACTCAAGGTTGAGGTGAAGGTCCCCTCAGACTTCATAGGCGCCGTGACATCCATCATAAGCTCGAAACGTGGCAGGATCATAGACGTGAGCCAGTCCGAGTTCGTATCAGTGGTGACGGGCGAGATACCTGCGGCGGAGAGCTACGACCTCGCAGAGCTTATGAGGGGAGCCACTATGGGGAAGGCCTTCTGGGGTACGGAGTTCTACGCGTGGAAGCCTGTCCCAGCTTCGCTCGCCGAGAAGGTCATCATGGAGATCAGGAAGCGGAAGGGGATGCCTCTACAGCTTCCTAAGCTGAGCGACTTTGTTGAAGAGGCCTAGGCCAGCGGCCTTGGAAACTCAACCCCAAGCCGCGCAGCCAGCTCCATCAGAGACTTGGCCGTCGCGCTATCTATCGGTATTCCCTTGGCTAGCCTATCAGCGTAGCTCTTCTCCTCCGGCTCGCCTGGCAGCAGTACCTCACTAACACCCGCCATTCTCTCAGAGGTCTTCACAACCTCGACTATCCGCTCGATCCTCGTAAAGAAACTCTCCGGCCCGATGAATAGGCCCGGGTCGATGGCCAGAATCATGAACCCGCCTTGGGTCGACGGATGCGATTTGATCTCGATGCCGCGAGGAGCGCCTATGAGGGCTGAGGTGAGGACCTCGACGAGAAGTGAGAAGGAATAGCCCTTGTAGCCCCCGAAGGGCAGGAGGGCTCCCTTAAGCGCTTCCTGAGGATCCGTGGTAGGTTTCCCGTCGCTTCCAAGAGCCACCCCCTCCGGTATGCGGGCGCCCGTCGCGGCTGCTAGGACAACCTTGAACTTGGCTACAGCGCTAGTAGCCATGTCGGCTATGATTGGTGGAGCGCCTCTACGAGGAATAGCAAAGCTTATCGGGTTGGTTCCGAAGACTTTGGTTACCCCTCCCCAGGGTGCGACCTCCGCCGGCCCGTTTGCCAAGGCCACCGCTAATAAGCCCCTCGCGGCCAGATTGCCGGTATAGTATGCGAGCATTCCCACGTGCCCGAGGTTAACCGCTCCGACCAGCGCCAAGCCCTGGTCTCTCGTCTTCATAGCTGCCAGCTCCTCGGCCCTCTTCGCCCCGATAATCCCGAGGGCGCCTCCACAGTCAAGAAGGGCCGCTGTCGGCGACTCACTGACAACTTTGACCGACGCGCTAATAGATACGTAGCCAGCCTCGATCCCTTCGATGTAGTAGGGGATCCTGACAACCCCATGCGAGTCTACGCCCCTAAGGTTTGCGGTCACTAGGTGGTCAGCCACCAGCCGCGCCTCATCGGGACGCAGCCCAACACGTATAAAGCATTTCTCGGCGAACTCTTGTAGATCCTCCCTCCTGAACCTTAAAGCAGATGCGCTGTGGCTCACCAAATCAAACGATCAACCATGAGCATGGTATAAAAGCCTCTCCTAGGAGGCGGGCTGCAAAAATTAATCAACTCGGTGAGGCGTTGAGACTTGAGGCTCGATGCCACTCTCCATGCCACCCAGGGTTAAGGTCTTGGAGGCCGCAGGTGCCGTAGCAGGAAATCGTGTCAGGGTGCTCAGCGACCAGCAAGCCGAGGTCAAGGCATCAGAGGGCGATAGGGTGTATAACGTTTTCCTAGATCTTGATAGAATGCTTGCTGACTCCGACGACAACGGGACAACTTATAGGAACTACGTCGGATACCCGATACTAGCCTTCATGATGGTGAAGGGGGTTTTGCCCTATGATGAAGAGGTCGGTAGGGCACTAAAAGATGTAAAGTGGCGAACCATAAACGAGCTGTTCAAGAATTATAGGCTGGTGGAGCGGTACATTAAGGAGGAACTGAGGCGCGTAGGAGTGGCTCCCGAGCGCGTTGACAGCTACGTCGCGAGCGTTATGGAGTCTCTCGGCCGGATGAGGTTTGAGAAGCCTCAGCACGGCTCTGTCTTTCAGTGAGAGCCTCGCTGATCAAGTGGAGCATGTACGTCGCCCTCGCATCCTCCTCAGTGACCCTCTCAATTACTGGGCCTATCCTGTCCATGGCGCGCTGAAGCCAGTAAGGGTTAGATGGCGTGACGTCTAAGGAGGCTGCGTTCACTGCGACGTCGAGGTGGCCAAACTTTATTTCGAGCCCAACCGACCTGCAGGCCTCCATTAAGGGCACCCTCTCGCCTATCACAGCGGAGACGAGCTCGGCTGTGTCACTAATGATCCCCATCGAGGACGCTCCGACAAGCTTCGCCTTAAGCGACTTCATGCCCAGCCTCTCTACGACCGAGCCGAACGAGTCGGCCCCGTAGACAAGTATCTTGAAGCCCTCGTCTATGAGGCTTGAGAGGATTGAAGATGATTCTATGTAAGCATTATCGGGGCCTTCGGGTGTCTTCAGCCCATAGGAGCCCCTAAACCTCTCGCCGTCAAAGACTCCCAGACAGTATATCGCGAAGGAGCCGGACTGGTCTAGGTCGAAATAATTTAGGGCGAGAGAGCACAGCTTCAGGCCTCGGCTCGGCCTAGGCACCTGGATCTCTCCGAGGCGGAGCTTCAGAGTGATCCTCTCCCTCAGAAGCAGCTTCTCGAGGACCTTGCAGGCATAAAACTTCGCCGCCCCCCAGTCGAACCCCCTGCTCATCAACGCGGCGTAGGCCATCTCGTTGATGGACTCTAGGAGATAGTCGTCTAGCTCGTCGGGCTCATACCCTTCAACGAGCCTCTTTAGATTAAGCCAGTCTAGCCCCTCAACTAGCCCGGCAGCCTCCGGCTCGTGGATCGAGACGAACTTCCTGTCACCAACAACAATAACGTCATACTTGATTGTCTCGAATGGTACTCCAAGCTTGCGTCTCATAACGATCTCCGTCAGGGCCATACCAAGTCTCAGCATGGACGGGTCGTCCCCCGGGTCAGACTCCACCAAAGTGCCGTAGGTGTAGTCTGTGTAAACCCCGTTAGTTGGTGTAGGGACGGGAATGACGCGTCTCCTAGGCGAAACTATCGTTTTGCCCTCGACGGTGAAGACGTCGAGCCTGTTGCTCGTCATTATCCAGTCTATATGGTTTGGAAGCTTGACGTAGATGCCGAAGCCTTCGGGAGGCTTGACGAGGCAGTCCACCTCCGTGTGGAGCCTCCCAGAGCTATAGTCCATGTAGACCGAGGCATGCTCCCCCCAGCGCCTCTTCACTGATTCATACTCCTCGAGTGCGAGGGACAAGGCCTCGTACTTCCTCAAGACGCTCTCAGAGAGGTCCTCGACGATAATGGCTGTGACTAGGCGGCCGGATTCCGGTCTCCTGAAGTGCTGAGTGACCATGCCGTCCGACGCGTAGTCTATGCAGCCTATCTGAAACCTCTCAACTAGATCTACGTGTGAGATATCCTCGAGATAGGACTCCGACCCATCACGCCTCCTCCTTATCCTCTTGACGCCGATGCTCGGCGCAAACTCGTAGAAGTTCATCTTGACCCATGCCCTCTTGCCCTGAGGTGTGAGGACGTATTCCCTCATGAGGCCTAGGGCAGAGAGGAGGCCGGCCTCCTCGGCGGAGAGTTCTCTCACGCCTCCAGGCCGGGTGGCCTTGAAGAGGGCCTCCACGAGGGTGATGTACTTGTTCCGCGGGTTCAGGATAACCTTCTCTCTGACCATGGAGAGCCAGTTGATGAATGCATCAGTACCTCTCCGGAGAAGGTTATAGTCCCAGCTTGACTGTGGAATTATTACGGACTCGGTCCTCTCTATGCTCTCCCGCCTACCTTTCCGGCCCTCTTTCTGGAGGAACTCTCTTAAAGTCTCGGGCAGCCCGAGATGCACGACCCTCTTTATCATCCCTATGTCGATGCCCTGTGAGAGGGTTCTCGGAGATATGATGAGCTTCAGCTCCCCCGCCCTCGCCCTCCGCTCGATGACCTCACGCACCTCCTTGCTCACTAGATGGTGATGTGACGCCACCCGATCCTCTCCAACGATCCCGGCTACACGTCGCCTAAGCTCTTCAGCCTTCGCGATGCTCCTCGTGAAGACTACTGTTACAGAATCGTCGTCGGCGTATCTTGCTATCAGCTCAGCCGGGTCGGGACGCGGGTTCAGACCCTCTAGATCGAGCCCCGCAGCCCTCGCAGTCTCGAGGACCTTGTAAACGTTTCTGAGAAATAGGTCATAGTTTTCGAGAGACTCCACAACATCTCTCCCAACTCCTAGTCGCAGTATCTCGTCACGCCTGCCGCGTATCATCTCCCAAACCTTCCTTAAGTCACGCCCCAAAACGACGTAGGTAACATTCTTCGGATGGAAGGGCTTGCCCTCTACGACGACTGTTTCTCTCCCGTTTATTCCCGTGAGGAATGATGCAAGGTCTTCCGGGTTCTCGAGCATTGCTGTGAGGAAGCAAAACCTCAGAGAAGGGGCGAGCTTTGCTTTGATTATCCTACACATGGCCATCAGTATCGCCAGGCTCCGGGGCGAGTAGAAGTCGAGGTCATCCACTACCATGAGATCCAGCGACGACAGAAACTCTCTAAGCAGGGGTGGCCTTTCGCCACCGATCTTCTTGACCTCGGAGAGGAGAAAAGCCGGGTTGGTTATTACTAGTGTCGCCTCGGCAAGCTCTCTTCTAAGTCGTCTGACCCCTCCCTCCATAGCGTACTTGCTCCTCGTCGGGGCATCAATGATGGCCGCTTTGAGTCCGAGCGCCTCGCAGTATCTTCTGAGCCTAAGTATCTGGTCGTTCGACAGCGCTAGTGTGGGATAGACTGCGAGGGTCTTTGTGCCGTGCTTGGCTGCATATGCGAACCACGCCTCTGTCTTCCCCGAGCTTGTCCCAGATCTGAGTATGAGGTTCTTCCCTTCACTTAGCGCATGGTAGGCCTCGTATTGGTGCTTGAAGAGGCGCTTACTCGATATCTCGAGGCCGCTGTGGGCCAGAGCGGGCAGCAGGTCAGAGAAGGTGAACTCGCTGGTCTCGGGCATCTCCGCGGGCTCCTCGAGGCTGTAAAACTCGTATCCCAGCTCCCTAAGAATTTCGGAGGTATCTTTCAACTAATTATCACTATGGGTAGAGCGGTGGGCCGCCGTATATAGCGCTTTAGAGCTGTCTTATCTCACAGGCCCGTGAAATCTGCTAGGATCGTGTCCTCGTCGAAGCTCTCCACGCCTCCTCAGAACAAGTATGTGTAGGCCGCCCAGAAGTAGTCTTCGCGTAATTATCGGTGTGAAGTGTCTTCGCAGAAGGGATAGGAGAATAGATTCCGAAGGTAAAAGCCTATAAGTAGTGTGGATCAGACGTATTTGCCTCCAGTACCTCGTAAACGTTAGGGCGGCGAGGAAGGGAGATACAAAGCGCCAGTAGAGGTGGTGTATAGCCGCAGCCGCCGCGTTATCGGGCTTTGCGATATCCACCACTGTGAGAAGACCCTCATCCCTCATCACCGACGCTAGAGATTTTACGGCCTCCTCGAGGTCGTAGACGTCTCTCAGGGAGAAGGCCATGTAGGTCCTATCTATCGTCCTTGGGGCAAAGGGAGGATGCTCGAGCAGGCCGGCCACCCTGTCGGTATTCTCCGAGCTCATCCGTCTTTGCGAGAGCCGCAGCATCCTCTCTGAAGGATCTAGCATGACGAGGAAGTTCCTACCACCTCGGGCCAGCGACTGGATCACAATTGATAGGGACCCATCACCGGCTCCCGCGTCCAGTATCCTCCCCACTGGGTTGCCTGCGGAGAGTACGGAGAGTCGGCGGACAAACCGGTCAAGCCCGAGGGAGATGACCCTGTTGAGCCATGGATACATGGGACCAATCTCCTCTATCCCCTCGACGACCCTCCTCCACTCTCTCCCCAGCCCACCCACCAAAAGCAGACCATTAAAGCGCGATGGAAGAGGCTGCGCAATAAGTCTTTCGGACCCTTAGCGTCTCGGCAGCAAGCCTTTTTTATCTAACCTTGACACTTATTCATCACAGCCTGCAGAGTGCTGGAGGTATGAAGGCCACAGAGGCGATAAGGCGGCTTACCGCTTCGCCGACAGGCCCCCAAACTAGCTTTAGCTATTTCGATGTAGTTAGATCTGTCTTTCTGATAGCCTCCAACCCCGGCGTTGGAAGGAAAAGACTCGCGGAGTCCCTGGGACTAGGGGAGGGGGCTGTCCGGACCCTCCTATCGAGACTTAAGGCGGCAGGGATAGTGAAGTCGGATAGGAGTGGCTGCTATCTGACCGAGAAGGCCCGGCCTATCTACGAGGAGCTGGCCTCCAGCATGAGTATTCCAAGACCCATCGACGTGGGCGGGACCTGGCCATTTCCATCAAACGTTGCCATAGTAGTGAAGAACGCCGCAGGGAACGTTAGGAGGGGGATCGAGCAGAGGGACTCGGCGATAAGAGCCGGTGCGGGGGGTGCGATGACACTGGTACATAGGGGCGGCAGGCTCCTAATGCCGGAAGCGTGCGACGTCACCTCTGAATATCCGGACTTTGCCCGGCGGGTGCTTGAACAGCTGGAGCTAGGCGAGAACGATGTCGTGATAATTGTTGGTGCAAAAAGCAGGGCGGAGGCCGAGAACGGCGCTATAGCGGCGGCGCTCGCTACTCTCGGCTTTTTGAATCATTGAAGAGGCGGAACCTACTCCACTGGAATCCTGAATTCGCGGGATAACTTCGGGAACCTTATTTCGAGGACTCCTCCCTTAAACCGCCGCTTCGCGGATTCCAGAGAGACGCGGGCCGGCATCTCAACCTCGAGCCTGTAGCAAGTCGCGCATGTCTTCAACCCCTCCCTAAAGGGCACGGTGTAGCTGCAAGGCGCGTATATCCTCACGATCCGCCCCGAGGCCTGGATCTCGACCTTATCCTTCTCGGCTCCCGGCATGTCTACCCTAAGGACATACTCCTCTGGCCCCTCAGTTAACTCGTAAAGTGGTTCTAGACATCTTGAGGCAAGCTCTAGCTCCTTTATCCGCGTCAGCATGCTCTCGACCTCGGCCTCCATCTCTTCCTCGAGTTCCCGCATTAAATCGAAAATGCTCCTCCGACGCCTATACATCGTCTTTCACCTGATGTATCCAGGCGGGGGTTCCAGCTCAAGCCCGACAGGCACCGGAGCCATGCTGCTCGCGGTCCTCCTCATCAGGTCCCTCAGATGCATCTTAATCTGTTCCGCCTGCTCTAGAAGGGGTTCTACAGCAATATTGAAGCCGAGAAGCTTGTTGAGAAAGATCACGACCTCGGCGGCTGCGCCAGGATCTGGATAGTTTAGATGGCTCTGGGCGAGTGCCAGCAGAACCTTCACACCCCTACGCTCCGCACCCTTCAGTATCGCAGCCTTAATACCAGTCAGGAACCCATTCTCAAACTTCTCAGCGGTCCCGGTGGCTGCGGCCATCTCGCCGAGGCCCTCGTCGTTAGAGAGGTAATAGACCTTCGGTCGATCTATGTCGAGACGCTCAGGCTCGGGAATGCCGCTGACGCATATGACGGGCGACTTCGTAGACGATGCTATCTCGACTATCGAGTTAGCGACAGGCCAGAATCCACGCGGCGGAATCGGGACATCTGAGGACAGGACCATGAGTTGCCTGTTGTCGGCGTCAACCCTGAGAATACGGCATGGCTCCATAATCTTCGAGTTGTAAACCGCCAGGATGGGCGGGAGGTCCGTGATCTCAATATATCCGACCGCATCTCCGCCGAGCCTCGAAGCGAGATACGATGACACTATTGTGCCGACTAAGCCAACCTCGGGGAGGCCCTCGATGAGGGGCGTGCCATCCCGGATTCCGCGCTTCTCGAAGAAGTATGGAGCCACCTCGGTTCTCGCCATCGCATTACTATCTCTTACTCACGTAATATAAAAGTGCTGGTCGACTATGCCCCTTTAAGCCCCGACCTGGACCACTCATCCGAGGTACGGGCGGGTGGACGCTCCCCGGCGCCTAACGACGCCGGGCACTAATCCTCTTTCGGGGTGCCGCCCTCCGTCGGGCGAGACTCACCGACGGCCACACCCTCGATGGGCCGGGGGCTTTAGGCGAGCATCCCCTCCCGTTGCCCAAACCCCGCGCCACACCAGATTTAGATGGAGGAGGACCAGAAGCCTTCAAGCTGGCGGCGCCTACAAACCGGTTAATAACACGTCCCGAGGACCCTTTAAGCCTGTAAGGGGATAATAATCGTGTAATAAGATCAGATTAATATAGCACTCATCTGAGCGAAATAGACAAGTATGCGAGGACTAACACCAGACCCGACCTTTTACCCAACTCCTCAGGAGGCAATAAGAGCACCCCCAGAGAAGACCGCTTACGTGGCCTGCCTCTACGTCGGCACAGGGATAGCGAGGCCTGATTTCATAGCGGTGGTCGACGTTGACCCATCATCGCCGACGTATTCCAAAGTGGTCGGCAGAGTAGATCTGCCTCACGTGGGGGACGAGCTTCACCACTTCGGTTGGAACGCCTGCAGCTCCATGCTCTGCCCTTACGGCGACCCTACGATTGAGAGGCGCTACCTCATAGTCCCAGGGCTAAGGTCGTCAAACATCTACGTAATAGACACAAAGCCGGATCCCCGGAGGCCGACCTTGGTCAAGACCGTTAGCGGAGAGAAGGTAGCGCGGATTACGGGCTACACGAGGCTGCACACGGTACACTGCGGGCCAGACGCGGTCTACTTGAGCGGGCTAGGAAGCCCTAGCGGCGAGGGCCCCGGGGGAGTCCTCCTGCTTGACCATAGAAGTTTCGAGCCTCTTGGAAGATTCGAGGTTTACAGGGGGCCACAATATTATTCATACGACTTCTGGTGGCACCTCGGCGAGGACCTTATGGTGACAAGTGAGTGGACGGTGCCTAAGTACTTTGAAAACGGCCTCGACCTCGACGCCCTCCAGAAGGGATATTACGGGAACAAGATCCACTTCTGGGACCTCAAGAAGCGAAGGCACTTAAGATCCATAGAGCTCAGCGAGAGCGACAGGATGGTCCTCGAGCTTAGACCATTCCACGAGCCCTCGAGGGTCATGGGGTTTGTTAACACCGTAGTAAACCTGAAAGACCTTAGCTCAGCCATCTGGATCTGGTACAAGGAGGACGGGAGGATCGAGGCGAGGAAGGTTATAGAGATAGAGGCTAAACCCTTAGAGAAATCTCTCCTCCCAGAGGCGCTCAAACCTTTCGGCGCCGTGCCACCACTCGTCACCGACATAAACCTCTCACTCGACGACAAGTTCCTCTACGTTTCCTGTTGGGGGACGGGGGAGCTTAGATGCTATGACGTGAGCAATCCTTTTGAGCCGAGGCTCCGATCAGCCGCGAGGCTCGGAGGCATTTATCATAGGGCCGCCCACCCACGTGGAGATACGCTAGTCGGAGGGCCACAGATGGTCGAGGTGAGTAGGGACGGAAGGAGGGTCTACGTGACAAACTCCCTGTACAGTAGCTGGGACCCGATATTCTATCCAGAGGGACTGACGGGCTGGATGGTGAAGCACAGATCTGAGGACGGGGTCCTTGAGGTGGAGCGCGAATTCCTAGTCAAGTTCGACGCGAAAGCCCATCAAGTCCGCCTCGAGGGAGGAGACTCGAGCTCCGACAGCTTCTGCTACCCCTCTCCCTGAGAATTGCTAGGCGACGCATTAATGCCTGCCGCCGCGGCTCTAGGCATACTTCACGGTCTCAACCCAACCAGCGGTTGGCTGTTCGCGCTTTACAGGGCGCTCTGGTCCAAGAGCCTCAAAGACCTGCTAGCTTCAGTCTCGGTAGTGGGGCTGGGCCACATAGCCGCCTCGACCCTCATAGTGGCGCCCATCGGGCTTCTCTCCCCCCTCGCAGGCCACGCCACACCAGTCGCCTCTGCAGGCCTTATAGCCCTCGCCACCTACAGGTTGGCCCGACCCCGCCACAGGTACCTCGGTCTGAGGATAGGCTACACCTCGCTCGCGACGATGGGTTTTCTCTTCGCGCTATTTCACGGATCGGCCCTCTCGATAGCTCCGCTAGTCTCCTCATACTGCAGCGCCACGGGATCCCCAGAGCTGGCAGCAGCCCCAGCCCTCTCCCTAATCATGATCCATAACTTTGCTGCGCTTCTCTCCATGCTCCTCATGTCCATCCTAGTTTTCCTCTTCCTCGGGCTCAAGACCCTGAAAAGGATCTGGATAAACTACGAACTTTTATCCAACTTAACCTTCCTAGCAATCGGCATACTCTCGCTCATTCCACAAGTCGAGCGATGGATAACGGGATAGCCACTGATTGCCGGACCGCGCCACGATCTCTGCCCCTACCCAAAGTCAACTAAACTAGCATGCGCCGGGGGCGGGATTTGAACCCGCGCGGGCCTCATCGGCCCAGTGGCTTAGCAGGCCACCCCCCTACCGGGCTAGGGCACCCCGGCAACGGCCTCCCTAACTCTGACGACCTGTATCCCATCCCACACCCCTATGCTGTTTCGTAAGCGGGTCGGACTATATGACTATACATCTACCTAATACATCTATTTTTTCCTCGTGGAGGAGAGGAAGATAGGAG
>AWOC01000029.1 GCA_000494185.1 Candidatus Calditenuaceae archaeon JGI OTU-3
AAACCTCAAGGTCTCCTCCCACGCCCTGCGGGTTCACCCTCTCTACGGCCCTTAGGAGCTCGTCGAGCCGCGGGTTGGAGAGGAGCCTCCTGAACTCCTCCAGCTCGTCCGGGCTCCGGAGCATGAGCCCCCTCCTCTTCCTGGGAGAGCCGTCCGGGCCTACCGGGTTCAACTCCACTATGAGGGTGGCGGGCCTATTCTTTGATGCCGGCGCCTTCAGGACGAAGACGCCTGGCGCCCCCTTGACCGGGACCCTCTGCCAGTCCCTCCCCTCGTTCAGGACCCTCCTCAGCGACTCTTCAAGCGACATAGCCCATCCCCCTCTCCCCCTCGAGGGCCCGGAGTATCCATTCGCCCATCTCCCCGCGGCTGAGCCTCCTGACCCCGTAGGAGCCGCCCTCCCGGCGGTAGATGTGGTAGTAGTAGCCGGTCCTGCCGCTCCTGTAGAGCCTCCCACCACCCTCCTCCACCTTCATGATGAATACCCGGGACGCATCGGGGTCGAGCCTGAAGTCGGTCCAAAGGTTCCTGTCGTCGACCGAGTCGATGTCCATGTACATGAGGGTGAGTGAGAGGACCTCGCTCAGCTCCAGCATCTCCAGGTCCTCGTGGAGGGTGTTTACGGCCGCGACGTATTCCGCGGCCCTCTCAACAACCCTCCTCACAATCTCTAGCTCCAGCTCCGCCTCCCCCTCGGGAGACATGCCGGATACAGCTGGCCGGCGCGGTCTAATAAGCGTTGGCGGCTCCTCAGGGGTCAGACGCTGCAGGCGCTCCACCCGCAGTCCGCGCATGTGACGCACCTCCCCTCCTTCACTAGGCTCTCGCTCCCGCACTCGGGGCACCTCTCCACCCTCACTTCGATCCCACCTCCCTCCTGCTGACGAAGACCTTGCCCGTCGCGCCGCTCCTCAGGCTGTAGACATATTTGCCTATCACCACGCCCTTCCCCTCCCTCTCGAGCCTCGCGACGAGGGCCTCGGGCGCCTCGTCCCTATAGATCCACTCTCCCCTACCCGAGGAGTAGGGCCTCCATGGAAGGTTGTCGAGGTCGGCCTCGCTCGGCTCCACGGCCGGCGCCGCGGAGGACGCGATGAGGAGCTCCCTAAGCTGCTCGAGGTACCTTAGCTCCGTCTTTAGCTGTAGTATCCTGTCCTCGACGTAGTGGAGGAGCTCGTCTTTGCTGGCGCTCACGCGGCCTCACCCCCTATGCCTAGGAGCTCGGGGGTCCTGTTCCTCCTACGCACCACTGAGACGGAGGGCTTGGCGTGTAGGACCTGCGCACCCTTGCTGGTGTCCCTGAAGACGGTTATCCCCTTCAGCCCTATCCTCTCGGCCGCGACGTAGGCGTTCAGCACGTCCTCAATGCTGGCCGAGGCGGGCATGTTTATAGTCTTGCTCACCGCGGCGTCCACCCACTTCTGTATCTCCCACTGCGCCCTCAGGTGGTCCCACCACGGGATCTCCCGCGCCGTCACGAAGACCTCCCGCATCCCCTCAGGCACCTCCTCTAGGCCCTGGACCGAGCCCCCGTTCTCCGCTATCCTCCTGAGGAGCTCCTCGCTGTAGAGCCCGTTCTCCTTCAGCTGCCTCTCCAGCTCGACGTCGACGTAGTAGAAGCTTCCTAGGGTTACGCGCTTCTCGTAGACCAGGGCGTACTGCGGCTCTAGGCCTGCGGAGACGTCGAATATCATCGAGATGCTACCGGTGGGCGCGACCGTCGTCACGTGGCTGTTCCTCACACCCTTTTTGACTATCTCGGAGAGGCCCCTCCAGTCCAGGCTCTGCCACTCCCTATGGTGGAAGCCCTCGACCGGCAGTATTCCCGAGGCGTAGGTGCTGCTCTCGAAGAGGGGGAAGGGGCCGCGCTCCTCCGCCAGCCCAGCGGACGTCCTGTATGCGTGGTAGGCTATGAACTCCATCACCCTCGACATGGTCTCGAACCCCTCCTCGCTGTTGTAGGGTATGTGGAGGGCATAGAGCATGTCGGCCAGCCCCATGACGCCGAGCCCTATCCTCCTATGCCTAAGGCTCTCCTGGGCCAGCCTCTCGAAGGGGTGCCTATTCACCGTTATCACGTCGTCCAGGAACCTCACGGCCACCTCGACCGTCTCCCTCAGCTTCCCCCAATCTATCCTTCTCGCCTCCCTATCCACGTGCTCGTATAGGTTTATGGAGCCTAGGTTGCAGCTCTCGTAGGGGTAGAGGGGCTGCTCTCCGCATGGGTTCACCGCCTCTATCTCTCCGAGCGCCCTCCTCAGCGGGTTCCTCCTGTTTATGTGGTGCTTGAAGAGGAGGCCGGGGTCGCCCGTGGCCCAGGCCTGCCGGGCTATCTCGTAGACAAGCTCCCTCGGTCTGATCTCGCCCACCCTCTGCCCAGTCCTCGGGTTTATGAGGGGGTAGCCCCTGTCGGCGTGGTAGGCCTCCCAGAACTCCCGGTCCGTCATGACGCTTATGTTGAAGTTCTCGAGCCCCCCTGCCTCCTTGCACCTCACGAACCTCATTATGTCGGGGTGCCAGGCCTCTAGGACGCCCATGTTGGCCGCCCTCCTCCTCCCGCCCTGCTTGATGACGTCCGCGACCGCGTCGACGAGCCTCATGAAGGAGACGGGGCCGGAGGCCGAGCCGCCGCTGGACGAGACGACGTCTCCCTCCGGCCTCAGCCTAGAGTAGTTTATCCCCACGCCTCCGCCGGTCTGGAATATCAGGGCCGCCTTCATGATGATTGGGAGTATCCCGTCCTCGGTCTCCGCCAGGCTGTCCTCGATCGGCAGGACGAAGCAGGCGGAGAGCTGCCCAAGCCTAGCGCCGGCGTTGAATAATGTGGGGCTGTTTGGGAGGAAGCGCTTCTCGAAGAAGAGTTTCTTGAAGAGTCCGAAGGCCTCGACGGCCTTCTTCGGGAGCATGCCGTAGCCCGGCCCGAGGCCTGATAGCCGCCTCACGTCCCTGTCTATCCACTCATTCCTCACGAAGCCCTCGGGTATCGGTGTGTCGGGCTCGCCCAGCCCGGCCTCGGCCGCCGCGACCGCGCTGCAGACCCTCAGGACCATCCCCTCCGGGTCCTCCAGGAGCCTCCCGTCCGGCCCCCTCAGGAGATACCTGGAGGCGAGGAGCCTGACCGCGTTGAGCGAGAGCTGCTTCTTAGCCCACCTCCCCGGCTCCCGGCCCTCCAGGAGCCGCTTCTTCTCCAGCCTCTCAGCCTCCCTCCTCTTCCTGTAGAGGATGTAGGCCTTCGCGACCTCGTAGAGCCCAAGCCTCATGAGGCTGAGCTCCACTAGGTCCTGGATCTCCTCGACGTGGACCCTATCCCTCCCGGAGAGTACCTTCTCGACCGTCTCCCTCACCGCGGAGGCGGCGCCGCCGTCGGGCCTCCCGACCTCCCTCATCGCGCCGAGGACGGCCCTCTCTATCCTGGAGCCGTCGAAGGGCTCCAGCCTCCCGTCCCTCTTGACGACCAGCATCGAGCCGAGATAGGCGTCACATTATTTAACGAGTCGCGGCCCGGCTCAGACCTCTATCACCCGCGAGTCGCTCCTCACGGCCCTCGGGTTGACCGCCTCGAGGGCCTCGGCGAGCCTCGCCAGCCTGGGGTCCGAAAGAATCCTCGAGAGCTCCTCCAGCTCGGCCCTCCCCCTCACCATGTATCCCCTCCTCTTCCTCGGCTGTCCCTGGCCGTCCACCGGGTTTATCTCGATGGCCAGCTCCGGACCCCTCGGCCCGCGGCCGGGGAGCTTGACCAGGAAGACTCCCGGGATGCTGGTCCTCGACCTCTCCCACTCCCCTCCGGTCCTGAGGAACTCCCTCAGCCTCTGCTCCAGGCCCGCGTCCCTAGGTATGACCTGCTGCGGCCTCTGCGCCCCGCCCTCCCAGGTCCTGACGACGCTCATTCGGTCCAAGCCGGTCCAACCCGGTATTAAGGAGTCGCGGCCCCTCCAGCGCTAAAATATCGTTGGGTGTAGGGTTGGTGTGATGCTGAGGGGGGACGCCCTCGCCCCGCTTGTTAGGCACGTCTTGGACCCTGCGCCGAGGTGGTTCGCGGCGATATTCACGCTGGCCTACCTGCTCCTCCTGGCCTTCAGGTTTATGGGGTTCTACGCGCGTCTGAGCGCGGACCCGCTCTGGGGCCTCTCGCGGGGCCTCCAGCTTATGTTCTCCCAGCCCTCCAGCGTCGTCCTGTTGAAGGCTGTGGCGTTCGCGGCCCTCCTGGTCCTCGTCTCCGCAACCCTTGCGGCCCAGCTCCTGAAGCTCTTCGCCGGGCTCGGCATCTTCGCGGCCTTCGCCTCCGGGATAATCTACGGCGCGGCCAGATTCTTGGGCAGGGGGGTCGGGCTCGAGCCGTCCCTCTCCCCGGTCCCCGCGACGGGGAACCTGGTGTCGGACCTCCTCCTCTCGGCCCTCCTCCCGCTGGCCAACCTCCTCTCCCTCCTCTTCGACCACGCCGCGAGGCTCGTCCAGGCCACGATGCCCGCCGTACCCATCATGATGCTCGCCAGCAGCGCGCTGGGCTTCCTGGCCATGAGGGTGGATAAGGCTCAGGCGGTGAGGGAGGGCTGGAGGCTCAGCGAGAGGAGCATCGTCTGGTACTCCGTCGCCGGCGGAGGGCCCGGGGTCCTGGCGGCCGCGCTAGCCTACAGGCACAAGACCCAGCACCACGGCCTCCTCACACGGGTCGCCATAGCCACCGTCCTGGTCTACTCCGTAGCCGCGGCGGGCCTCTCGGCCGCCTGAGCCGCACCCCTGCCAAACTTCCTCGGGCGCGACCTGAGCGGTCTGCCGCACCGCGGGCACCTCTCTCGGGCCGGGTATATCCACTCGCAGCAGAGGCCGCAGTACCTCTCCCCCCTGGCGTAGTGACGGTGCATGGTGTCTACTCCAACCTCATGGACTCGGGGGCTCCCTCGCCTAATGCATCCCTGACGGCCCTCGCGAAGGCCTTGAGCCCCTCCATCTTCAGCCTGAACCTCCTCTCCCTGCCGTCCACCGTGAGGACGCTCACCGTGGCCACCTCCTCATACCTCCAGGGGATGTTGTAGGATCCCAGCATAGTTGCCTCTACCGCTGTGGTGTAGTCTATGTCCCTCACGGCTCCCCATGGGATGTACTCGGTCCCAACCATGAGCCCGTGCCTGTAGACCTCTATCCACTTCCTCGTCAATCCGTTGTGGAAGAACCTGAGGTAGAGGCCGCCAGCTATCCCCAATATGAAGAGGGCGAGTGCTCCGTATCCACCTATGAGTGGTGAGAGCGTCATGCCGAGGATCATGGGTATCGCGAGGGGCAGGAACAGCACCTCGAGGTAGAGCTGCCACATGGCCCTGAAGCTCCTTACCCTGAGGATAGGCCCGTCGCCAAGCATCCCGCCACCAGGCTGGTGGTAGCGATACTTAAGCTCTGGCGGCCCTATACCAGAACGTTGGGCTACGGCTGCGTCGGCCGACTCGCCGAAAAACTGTATCCTTCTCCGGCAGGGCTGTGGAGTACCACATGGCGGCCGCTCCTGGGAAAATAGCGAAACGTGTTGTGGCTGGGAGGTCGTGGTGGGGGCGGTCTTATACTGGACGGCCCCTCCTCACCCGGTTGAGACGTGTTTTTTCCAGTCTTCGATGAGGTATCTATAGTCTGTTATCGGGATTTTCTTGGCTATGTGTCTGAACCTCTCGGCCGGGTTCTCTATCGTGTATATCTTGGGCTCTGAGGCGGCGTCCTCGACGACGTATAGCCAGTATATCCCCCTCATCCTTGAGGCTGTCTGCCATTCGTGGCTCGTCATCTCCACCGGGCCTGTCGTCTTGAAGGACTTCACCTCGATGACCCTGTCGAACGACTCGACGTCGTAGCCCTTGAAGCTCGCCGAGACGTCCCTTATCTTGTCGAGCTTTTCGGGGTCTCCTCCGGCCCTCCCCCTCTCGTACTTGATCACCGCTTCTATGCCGGCCCTCTCTATTGCCAGCCTCTCATCCACGTCCCCGCTCCCCCTTAGTATCACTGCGAGGCCGACCGGCTCGTAGAAGCCCGTCGTCCTATACTCCGTTTCGAGCCTCCTCAGCTCCCTATCCATCTCCCTCCTATACGCTGTCTTCTTGCCCTCCTCTATTGTTATCAGACCCTTGAAATGCGGCGCCTCGCGGAGTTTGCGCTGGTACTCTGAGATCCTCTCGTCACACTCCCTGATCTTCCCGGAGAAGTACGCGATCACCGCGTCCCTAGCTTTTCCCTTGATGTCTTGGAGCCTTCTGTCAAACGCTTCCTTGAGCCCGCCGAGGGCTCTATATGCCTCCCTCATAGTGGCGCGCAGCCCCTCCTCCACCAGGCCCGGCGAGAAAGGTACCGTTCGCTCCTTCACCGGGTCGAGGTCCCAGACGAACCTAGGATCCACCTCCCTCACCCTCCCGCCGGAGTCGTACAGCAGGGCTACCAGCCTCCCGTCCCGCTCCCTCCCGGCGCCGTCCCTGACAACGAGCCGGTAAACGTATAGTAGACCCTCAACGGTGCTGTGTCTAAGTACTGAGACTCTCTGTTTCGCGGCGTCCCTGATCATCTCCATCACGTGCCTGTTTCCGAGGGCTAGGTAGGGGTAGCCCCTCTCCTGCGCGACCTCGCTCGAAAAGGTCCCCCTGAATACCGCGCCGCCTTCCAGGCGGTGGGCCAGCCTCGCCGGCAGGTAGACCCGGTAGACCTCCTCCTCAGGGTTGTGGGGCTCGATCTTGCCGCCGTGCCTATTTAAATAGACCTCGAGGAACCTCTTGACCTCGTCCTTGTCCACCGCGTTCATCGCGACTCTCCTCATGTCCTCGAGCTTGGACCGGTCGAGCCTATGGCCCGACAGCAATTTGTTGATCTCCTCCAGGACCCTCCTCCTCTTCTCTATGGCCAGGTCCAAGCGTTTGAGGACCGGCTCCCACTGGTCCAGCGGCGCTTTGAGGAGCTCCTGGTACACGTTCATTATATCCTCCTCGCCTATCAGCCTCCCGATAACGTCGTAGACCTTCTCCCCCATGGCCTCCCTTATCGCCTCGATCCTCTCCAGGACCCTCGCGAGTATATGGCCGTCGACGGTTCCCTCGAGTACGAAGTTGTAGTAGTAAACGTTCCTCTTCTGGCCTATCCTGTGTATCCTGCCCATCCTCTGCTCAAGCCTGTTGGGGTTCCAAGGCAGGTCGTAGTTTATCTCGATGTTCGCGAACTGCATGTCGACGCCCTCGCCCGCGGCGTCGGTGCAGACGATGATCTCGGGGCCCTCGGGCAGCCTCGACTCGTCGAGCACCCTCTGCCTCTCGTACGCGTCCATCAGGCCGTGTATGAATGCCACCCTGTACCTCTTGGAGAGCTTCTCGTAGAGGTATTCGACCGTGTCCCTGTACTCGCTGAAGACGACGATCTTCGCTGACGGGTCGCCCCTCTTCACCTCCGCTATGGAGTTCAGCAGAAACTCGAGCTTCGAGTCGACGGCCCCTAGGGCGTCGAGCTCCCTGATCAGCTCCCCCACAGCGTCTTGTTCGGCCGCCCTACTCATCGCCGGCAGCCCGATTATCTCCTCTTCAGCCTCCTCGTACTCCCTTTCGTCGAACTCCTCCTCGGCCTCCCTCATCCTCTTGAGGGCCGCGCCGGCATCAACAGGGTGGCCCGCTCTGAGCTTCTCGAGCCTCCTCTCGAGCGTCCTGCGCAGGGCCCTTGGAGAGGACGTGGCCCGTTTCCTCAGGATCACCCCTAAGAACCTGAGGGCGTTGAGCTCCCTCCTGTCGGCGGCCACCTCGATAAGATCCCCTATGTACCTGTCTATCATCCTGTGGAGCCTGTACTCTTCGCGCGTGAGCTTTATCTGCACCGTCTTGCTGGACCTCTTCGGGAAGACCTCCCGGCCCTCCAAGTCGACGACGTCCTCCTTCATGTTCCTGACGAGGAGGGCTCTGGCGGAATCGACGTCTGGGATGTAGTGGTCGAGGAGCCTCACCAACTCGAGGTAATACTCATGGTCGCCTCCGTGGGGAGTGGCTGTGAGGAAGAGCATGTTCCCAGCTATCTCAGACAGTTTTTTACCCAAGTTGAACCTCTCGGTACCAGGAGAGAACTTGTGGGCCTCGTCGACGACGACCACGTCTAGCGACGCTCCGTCCAGCAACGGTATGACGTGGCCCTGCTTCAGGAAGTCCATGGAGGCCACGTAGAAGAACTCGTCCTTGTTGAACGGCTTCGGCTCGGCCTTGAGGAACTCCCTGTCGAGGACCTTGGCTTCCTCCACCTCGAACCTCTCAACCAGCTCGCGCCACCACTTGGGGACCAGGGACTTGGGCACCACGAAGAGGAACCTCTTGGCTATCCCGCGGGCCCTGAGCTCGCTGGCCACCAGCAAAGCCGTGATCGTCTTCCCTAGCCCGACCTCATCGGCCAGCATGAGCCTCTGCCTGTCAAGGATGTGGGTGACCTCGTCGATCTGGTGCGGGTAGATCGTTATCTTCGTGGATGAGGCCAGGACGTAGGGGTTGAACTTGTACTCCGTGAGGAGCCTGTAGGCGTCCACCGCGAGGATGAAGTCTATTCCCTCGTCAAGGTCGACCCTGAGCAGCCTGTCCACTAGACTGAGATCCTCCTCCAGCTCCTCGATCGGTGCCCATTCCTGTCTGCCGTCCACCAGAACGATCCTCGCGAAGCCGTCCCTGAGCTCCGCTACCGTAGCAGCCCTTCCGTCCCGGAGCCGTACCCTAAACCCTACCTCCAACATGCTCCCTCACGCGTAGTCGTCAAGCGTAAGGTGGCGGGGGGACGCGGTCTGGAACACGTCGGAAAGGGCCCTCAGGACCCCCAGCTCCTCTTCCTCGTCCTCCCTCAAGGCCTCTCCCTTGTTCCTCAGCAGGCCGTAGTGCTTCAGAAGGACGCTCACTATGCTCCTCAGCTCTCCGACCCTGAAGTTGGGCAGGCTCAGGACCCTCCTGACCTCGGACACTCCCTTCTCCGACACGGCCCTCTCGAGGTAGAGGAGCTGTTCGTAGACGTTGTTCCCGTCGATCTCCGAGGGGTCTGTGCTCACCGTAGCCTCGCTGAAAGGCTTTACCCTCACGACCCCGCCCGTCTTCTCGACGTAGCCCCTTCTAGCGATGGCGTCTATGCTGAGGCCGTAGGCCCTTGCGGCCTTCAACGCCTCGTCCGAGGGCATAATGCCCCTGTAGAAGATCTTTCCGACGAGGGCGAAGGAGGCCTCGGGTCCGAGCACGGCGGGGGACATGCCCGTCATCTTCTTGACGACCTGCCTGAGTATAACGTCCCTGGCCTCCCTCACGAGCTCCTCGAAGCTCGGCTTGAAGTCCGCCCTGTAGCTCTTGATCTTCGTGTAGCGCGTCGTCTCCTCAAGGACCGCCCCGTAAGCCATTATCAGCAGGTCCGTTATGGGGAGGCCGAGCAGGTCGTCGACGTCCAACCCCTCGATCAGCCCGCTAACCTTCTCGACCACGTTGGGCATTATGTTCTCAAAGTAAGCATCCTCGTCCTTGAGGTTCTTCCTGCATGCTAGAACAATAGAGCTCATGAAGGAGGTCTTGCCCCTCGCTAGAACGTTCTGCTCACTCTCCGTGTGGACGGCATAGCTGGATACGACGCTGAACCTTGCCTTCCTGAGGACGTCGATGAGGAGCTCCCAGGCCTCCGTGCTGGAGTGCGCGAAGAAGACGACGAGCAGGCCGCCGTCCTCCAACACGTCATACATGTTTCTGAATGCGGTCTCCATGCCGCGTCTGTAGAACTCCTTCGCGAGACTCTTATCCCCGCCAAATCTCCCCTCGCTGAGAATGAGGTCCTCTTCCAGCGGGACCCTATCAGGAAGCTCCGGATAGTACTCTTTCAGAAGCCTGACCAGCCAGACGTAGAAGAACTCGCTAACCTCGCCATAGGGTACGTCGTCTAGGTAGGGCGGGTCTGTCAAAATGATATCGAACCTATCCTTGAATAGCTCCGTTAAGTGTAGTGACGAGCCGAGAACCACGTTCACAGGATTCCTATTACTGGCTGCAAACTTTGCCGCATCGACAACATCCTTAAGCATAGAGTTTAGGGAGCCGCTGGTCTTCTCGAAGGGGTTGGTTTCGGCGAAATTAAAACAGATGCGCGGTATTCTATGGGTGAGAGCATGGGCAATTTTTTCGTAAGTCGTTTGCCATATTGTTCCAATGCAGTTAAAATTCAAATGTTTGCACAGCATGAATCCTAGATATGTTGCTATTGCCTTTGCATACTCTCTATCTCTGATTTCAGCGCATACCTCCTTGATTGTCTTGAGGAGTGTACTCATCAGGAGGAGCTGCCTCTCTGTGAATATTTCGTACCATTTTTTGAAGCCGTAGTTAGTCAAGGGAGCTCTATAGAGCTTCCTTATCTCTTCTAGAGGAATCAGGTCATGGTTCAGCAGGATGTCCCATTCACTATGCAGCCTTATACAAGCTTCTTCGAAACACCTTTTGTCGTCGTCCGTCGGTAGTTCATAGTTCTTTCCTTTTTCGTCTTTCACTACAACGGCTATCATTTCTTTGTCCCTTCTCTCCGCAATGTCCTTGGTCATCTGCTCATAGCTTATTGCGTTTCTGCACCTTATGCAGACCGCCCTCCCCCCTTTCTGCGTGTAGCTCGAGCCCTCCTTGACTGTTACTTCGCCTATCTCTACCCTGAAGTCACCGTCCTCAGATGGGATGACCCTATAACCTATCTTTCTCCTCTGGTCTAACCACATATTGTTAGTGAGCGGTATTCTCTGCCCACAGTAGGGACATCTTATACACCAGCACCAGATGTAATGCAGGCCTTTCCGACCATTTCGCCGGTAGAGTTCCCCTATCTCTTTCTCGACCCGCCCTATCACTTCCTTACCATACTTCTCAACGTCTTCCGCAAGCCTCGGTCCGTATTTGACAGGATATTCAAGCGTTGCCTTCAGAATCAAGTACGCTACTGGATTGTACTCCACTGCTGTGCAGTTCATGCCTAGTCTAGCCGGTTCGAGCAGCAGGTTCCCCCCGCCTGCGAACGGATCCAGAACCCTTAGGTCTCCAAGACTCCTTTGGGTTATCTTCTCGACGTCATTCCTGCTCAAAGGATAGTTAAACGCTCTCTTGTCTTTGCCTAGAGCTAGAAGGGGTTTAATGGAGCCTAGCTGGCGTTCATGATCCCCATTTGCTGAAGGAGCTAGTGAAAGAAGTGTTACAGCCCTCGATACTATAAGGGGTTTCCTCGTCCACCAGTATAGCATCTCGTTTATAGGCGGACGGCCACTTTTTTCCTTCTTGGCCTCCTTGCTCACCTCTAAGAATAGCTTGAGATGCTGTATCGTCTTCTCCTCAATGAGAGTTCTCTCCATAGAGAACCCTCCAAGCCCTTAGCCCCTTGTTTGGGTTGATCAGGAATACGCATGACCAGAAATATATGTCGAGTTTCTCCATATGCTTAACAACGTCTAGGTATCTCAGCGCCTCCTCCCTGTCCCTCGCCGCCTTCAGGGCGTATATGCCGACGAAGGCCCTCACCGTCTCGGGATCCCACCTCTCCCGCTCCACACGGAGAGTGAGCAGAACGTTCTAGCGAGGGGCAAGACCTCCTTCATGAGCTCTATTGTTCTAGCATGCAGGAAGAACCTCAAGGACGAG
>AWOC01000030.1 GCA_000494185.1 Candidatus Calditenuaceae archaeon JGI OTU-3
TCACAGACGCACGGCATCTTCCTGCATCTAGGGCAACCTGATCCGTATCTTGAGACGAACTCTTTATCAAGGTCTATTCCAAGCACGTTACAGCAGCTCAGCATCCAGGCAAGCAGGTCTGCTAGCTCTCTCCCTATCTGGTCGGAGTCCTTGACATAGGCATCGGCAACCTCGCCCGCCTCCGAAAGCATCCACAGAATTGTCCTCTCAGGCCCACGCCTCATATCCCTCTCTAGATATATCTTACTCATGAGGTCCTGGCATTCCCTAAGATCCATAAGTACACCACGACGCTCCAAGCTGAAACAAGCTGAAAAATGTATCTCCTATTAGGGGGTAGCTGAAGGAATGATTATCTCTGAGCCGGTGCCTTAAAGATGCTGTGAGCCGCGGAGAAGATCTCAGACGGCTTCTGGGACAGGGCGAGACTGTAATAACCGCTGGAGTATACACACCCGTACAGGCAAGGCTTTGCGAGATGGTTGGCCTAAAAAGTGTCTACATAAGCGGGTACTCCTGCTCCATCGGGTATCTTCTCAAACCCGACATCGGGTTCCTAAACTTGACCGATATGGTCTCCTACGCGAGATTGATTGCATCAGCAACAGCTCTACCCGTGATCTCGGACGCCGACGACGGATACGGCAACGCCGTCACAGCCAGACGAGCCGTCGAGGAGTTTAGCAGGGCTGGAGTGGCGGGAATTCATGTGGAAGACCAGAAATTCCCCAAGCGGTGTGGGCATCTACCCGGAAAGCAGGTACTCCCCTTTGACGAAGCAGTGCTCAAGATCAAATCCTTAGCCAAGTATAGGGATGAGGTTGACAANAGCCTCGTCCTAATAGCTAGAACCGACGCGCTGGGGTCGCCCGGCGGGACGGTGGAAGAGGCTGCTAGGAGAGCCGTCGCCTTCCTTGAGGCGGGGGCTGACGCCGCTTGGGCGGAGTTTAGAAGTCCGGACGATGAAGCCGCAGAGATCTTTGCAGAAAGAGTGCACGCCGAGTATCCGGGCGCCACGCTACTCTTCAACTACTCCTCGTCATTTAAATGGTCGCAGAGCAGGAGAAGGCTACGCTTCACCGACATTGCCAAGTTAGGATACAAGATAATCATAGTGAGTATGGGGGCGCTGCAGGCGGAGCTTCTTTATGTGTGGCGCTACTTAAAGGATCTCGCCGAAAAAGGGGAGGAGGTGCATTGGAGGCTGGAGGGCGAGCTTATGGGCACACCATTCGAGAACCTACATCGGCTCGTAGATATAGACAAGTACACGGAGCTTGAGGCACAGTATCTCGTCAGGCTCGCCAATAGGTCCAAAGACGCTTAAGTCCCAAAAACGTTAAGTGTGCAGTCACGATGAGAGTCCTTTCCCGATGTTTCTAATCCTATTATGCTGCTTAGATCCACCGTCTGCAAAAATCGTCTACAAAATTGATATATGCGGGTTTGCGGCGTAGCTCTATCGTGCAGCAAAGCAAGTCCGAGATCGCTCGGAAAATATCCGCCTCGCTGTTCAGAGTCTTTGCGGCTGTAGTGCTGTACGTGGTTGTTGCCGCGGTTTCGCAGTGGCTTTTCACTTCTTTCTTGCCGGCTTACGGAATTAGTATTGCTGATTACCTGGGATATGTGCAGATTCTGGTCGCGGTAGGGCTTGGCTACTTCATCGTGAACAGCGTAGCGAGATTCATCTACTGGTCTATGAGGATGAGGCATGCTCACTCAACTGCAGCCGCAGTCATGAATATCACTAAGATAATCGGCGTTGGTGCATTGGTTGCCGCGATAGCGGGAGGCGTGGCAGGGGGGGCTGCGGGAGTTGCTTTAGGAGGCTTCATCGGCCTAATTGTTGGATTTGCATCCCAGCAGGTGCTAGGGCAGGCAATGGCTGGGCTATTTGTCCTATTAACTCGACCATTAAAGATTGGCGACACAGTTGTGATAGGCGGTGATGAAGGGGTCGTTGAAGATGTCTCAACACTTTTCACAACGATCGTGAAGACCGATGGTGTCAAGGTGTTGATTCCTAACAACTCGATACTTGGCGCGAAAATCTACATAAAACCGCAAGCCAGCCCTACTCAGCAACAATAGAATTCCTAGGAGCTCCAGCGATTGGTCAAAGTGCATATTATGGGGATTGCTCGGAGCGTGAGGCTCGGTGAGTGCCGGGGGGTCGGCAAATAGCTAAAATCCTCCGCCGCGCTTGTAGATCCCGGGTTGAAGACCTACTGTGGTGAGATAGTCGTCCGTACTAGGGGAGAGGGAGATGTGGTGGACATAACGAGGAGGGTGGAGGAGGAGGTGGAGAGGTCCCAGATAGTCAACGGTGTGGCCCACCTCTACGTTGTCGGCTCGACGGCCGCGCTAACCACTATGGAGTTTGAGCCCGGCCTCGTCCACGATGTGAGGGCATCCCTAGACCGTCTTGTCCCGAGGGATGCCTACTACAAGCATCACGAGCGTTGGGGGGACGATAATGGGCACTCCCACGTCAGGGCGTCGCTCATAGGTCCTTCACTGTGTGTGCCAGTTCGGGGAGGCGGTATAGAGACAGGCACTTGGCAACAAATAGTTTTGATGGAGCTGGACACTAGGGCTCGGGAAAGGCGTGTAATCGTCACAGTTATGGGTGACTGAATAAAGAGAGGAAAACGGTAGACTGAAGTTGGTTCCTCAGCCCTCTGTTGGGCTAGGGTGGGGTTATCTTGATCGCTTGGACGGGGCAGGCCGACTCGCAGGCCATGCAGAATATGCAGTCTGACTCCCTGATGGGCTCAGACTTGTCCGTTCGATATTTTTCCCATAGCTCCTTATCCTTCTCCTGATCTATTATCCTGTCCTTACCCGTGCCAGAGAAACCTGGGTTGAGGGCCCACTCGAACACGTTAACCGGGCACACGTCCATGCATGCGCCGTCGGCTATGCAGCTGTCCCAATCCACGGCGACCGCCGTCCCATGTATGCCAAGCTTCGTAGGATAGGGCTTACCCTCTGCGTCAAGCCTTTCAATCCCCTCCCCCCATACAGCATGCCCGTTGTGCTCACCAGTCTTTGGGAGTTTTTTCGAGAAGTCTGGATCAATGGGTGCGGACTTAAAGTCTACTGGACGAACCATACCGTCGCCACTTAAGTAAGTGTCGCCACTATATCTATTTAACCCAACGACTTACTTGTCTGGCATCTTTAACTCGTTTGTGAAGCAGGATCTTGTCCCTCTGTGGCAAGCTGGTCCCTGAGGATTCACGAGATATATCAACGTGTCTCCGTCGCAGTCCACCAGCACCTTGACTACCCTCATGTAGTTTCCTGAGGTCTCACCCTTGAGCCAAAGCTTGCCTCGCGATCTGCTGTAGAAGTAAGCCAGGCCCTCGCTGAGCGTCCTCTCAACCGCCTCCCTATTGGCGTAAGCACACATCAAAACCTCCCCTGTCGTGGCGTCTTGAACGATGACGCTGACCAGCCCGCCCCCCTTCGCGAAGTCGAGGTCCTCGATCGTGACCTCGTCCATGTCCTAGAGCCTCACAGCGATTCCCCGGCCGCGTAGGTACTCCTTGACTTGCCGGACAGTGTAGCGCCCGTAGTGGAAAACGGATGCCGCTAAAACAGCGTCTGCCCCGGCCGTTATGGCCTCTGCGAAGTGTTCAAGCTCACCCGCGCCCCCACTCGCGATTACGGGGATATTTACGGCCCCCGAGACTCGTCGGAGCAAATCTAGGTCGTATCCAGACCTGCGCCCGTCCTGATCGATGGAGGTGAGTAGTACCTCACCAGCACCCAGCTCCTCCCCCCGCTTGGCCCACTCAACCGCATCTAGCTTCGTCGCCCTAGTAGCGCTGTGGCTATAGACACGGAACCACGTCTCTCCATCTCTTACCTCCCTTTTAGCGTCGATCGCTAGGATGGTGCACTGGTCGCCAAATCTCCTTGAGATCTGGGCTATAACGCCAGGGTCTTGGATCGCTGCCGTATTGACAGCCACCTTATCTGCCCCGCTCGCCAGGATCCTATAGGCGTCCTCCGCGCCCCTGACACCTCCGCCGACGGTGAACGGGATATCTACCTCGGTGGCTACCCTCTTAACTATCTCTAAAAAGGTCTGCCTTCCCTCAAGTGAGGCGGAAATGTCTAGCAGGACCAGCTCATCGGCGCCATCCTCAACATAGCGCCTGGCCAGCTCGACCGCGTCCCCTGCTATCTGGAGACTCCTGAAGGAGACTCCCTTAACAACAACACCATTATGGACGTCGAGGCATGGGATCACGCGCTTGGCCAGCAACTAAGCCACCTTAGCTGCCTTCACGTACTCTTTAAGTGGGGCTAGTCGCTCATAGTAAGCCCTTCCTAGGATAACGCCTCNATAGCCCAGCTGAGCAAGATGCTTGACCTCATGGGGGGTCGTTATGCCTCCACTNGCGTAAATGCTCCTCCTCTTTTCCGGCGATATCCTTTCAAAGACCGTGAGGTCTGGTCCTGCAAGCGTACCGTCCCGCTCAACGGACGTCATAAGAATGTATTTGAGTGAAAGGTTATCTACTAGTTTGAGCCCCTCCTCAATCGTCATTAAGCTTCTCATTGTCCATCCCTCATAAACTATTCCTCCCGCGTTAAAGTCTAGTGCAGCCAAGAACCTCTCTTCCCCATATGTCCTGACCAGCTCTCTCACCAAGTCGCCATTCCTGAAGAGTATCGTGCCCAAGACCACCCTATCCACCCCCTGCTCAAACATTCGTACAATCCTATCCATAGTTCTCAGGCCACCCCCCACTTGGAGCATCTTGGGCCTCGCGTTCTTCAGGATCTCCCTAATTACCTGCTCGTTGTTCCCCCTGTTCAGAGCCGCATCTATGTCGACTATGTGGATGCCATCTACGTCGGTCGATGCTAGCTGGCTTGCCACGTAGGCAGGATTGCTCGAGTAGACCAGAGTGTTTTCCAGCTCGCCCTTAACGAGGCGTACCACACGGCCCTCGAGGAGGTCAATAGATACCCATAGCTCCATGTTCTTGCCATTCTCTCTGTTGAAGATCCACTTAAAATATTGAATCCTCTCCGGAGCCCCTCCCCGCTTATCTCAGGGGGAAGCCAGGCCAGCTTTCAATTGGCTCGGTAGACCTCACTATCTTCATACCTGCCTCGCCGAACCTCCTGAAAATTAGGTCTGCCGTCTCGGTGTAGTCAACCACGCCGGGGACAACGACGGGTGAGGTGCAGTCCTCCAACAGGTAGATCCTGCCTATCATTTCAGGTTTCTTCGCCAGTGCGGCTTGCATCAAGTCCTCAACAGTCCACGCTACACAGTGGCTCTTGGCTTCACCGGCTATCACGATTGCGTCGTAAGACAGGAGGTGGTTGATTAAGGCTTCATCTCGCTCGCCAATTATTTCGCCGCCGGGCCCCTTCTCCACCTCTGGCCCGAGAGCTGAGTAGTGCTCTGTGAGAGGGGAGGTGCCCTTGATGCGGATGACAGGCTGGCTCATTCTCGCTATGCTGTGGAAGAATACCGCCTCCTCTACGAGAGGAACGAGGGCGTGGCCAATCCCACCGAGCATCGCATGAAATGGCCAGACCGTGAGCTCGTACTTACCTCCCCTTTCAAGGCTCTCAACGTAGTGGAGCAGATGCCTATTCAGATAATTCGCGTCGATCCCGAGAGTCCGCGCCGCCTCCTCGCTGACCCGCCATTTACCGCTCCTCACATCCTCCACGGAGATGCGGGTGTATGGACTAGGGTTGTTACCGTCAGGATCTACAAGGAAGACTTGGTGAAATATTTGGAATGCCTGATGTGTATCAAGTGTCGCAACTATCCGTGTGACTGAGCTCATGTTACGGTAGATGAAGCTAGCAATCCTTACGCAATCATCTACGGCGCCTCTGCCCGACCTGCCGCCTACAAAGAGCTCGTATCCAGGCAGGCAGAATGTATTCTGAACGTCGATCAGCAGGAGGCATACCCGCGGGTCATCCTGAGAAGCGGGCTTTAGTCCATGAATCCTCCTCCACTCGATCGCTTCCTCGGCCCTCTCACTGTATGGGACTCTCCAGACCTGATCAGCCTTTGAGGGGTCGAAGAAGGGGGGTAGTGGGAGCTCCCTCATCGACCTATATCGATGCTCTGACCGCTATTTGGCTTTTCTAAGGCCCTACAGACTCCGGCTGTGGAGGCTCTGTGGGGAGCGTGAAGAAGGCGATTATCTGGAGTATGAGCGCGACAAGCCAGATTATGAAGCCAATGAGTATTATGGCGAGGACCGCGCCGACTATGTATAGTATGCCGACGGTGGGGAAGAGGCTTGATCTTAGCCTGACTCCGATAGCGTTGAAGCTTTTCCTTAGATATATGCTGGATGCTATCGAGAATCCCCAAAGAACCAGCAGCCCTACGAGTATAGATCCAAGCACCGCGGTTATGAGCTGGAAGACCTCTCCTTGCGCGAGGTCGCCAAACGTCCCCCCATTCATCGAGAACATGCTCAGAAGTTGAATGATGCTTGCGAGCCCCGTCAAAAGGACTATGGCTACGCCGGCCGCCAGCCCCACGATAAGAAGTATCACGGAGACTAGCGCGTCGTTAAAGATCCTCTGGTCGCCGAGAGCTGACGCTATTCTCCTCACCGCGATGATCACCAGAACAAGCCCCGCGATATAGAGGGCTGGGCCGGCATAAGGGACGGGCAGCAGAATCATAAGTATCGAGCCAATTCCCCCAAGTATCTTCGCGTCTGTGATCTGGGATGACGCCATCTCCCGAGAGCTTGGGCGCATGATATTTATGAGTTTGCCAGATTGCTGGGTGCGTCAATACCTTATCCGCGGGTCGAGGATCGTGTAGATGGCCTCCAAGACCAGCCTCGCCGCGACGTATAATAGCCCATAGATATAGGTCAGGGCCACTATCACGGCCTCGTCACCTCTCACGACGGCGTCGTAGTACAGCCGGCCCATCCCAGGCCAGTTGAAGATCGTTTCAGTAAGTATTGCGCCTCCGAGAGATCCTACGAGGCTGAAGACGAGTATCGTTACTATAGGAGGAGCCGAGGCCCTGAGGACGTGTCGTCTCAAGATGATGTTCTCGGGAAGCCCCTTGGCTTTTGCGACCGCTATGTAGTCCTCTTGAACAGTATTCAACACGATTGTTCTTGCCACATATATTGTTGGGCCTATACTAACTATGATGAGCGTCAATATGGGGAGGGCTGCGTGCCAGAGGATGTCCAACAATCTTTCAATAGGGCCGGGTGGAGGTGGCGAACTCATGATCCCCCCTGGTGGGAAGAGGTTGACGTAGTATACTAGGAGTAGTATCAGGATTATCCCAGTCCACCAGCTGGGGAGACCGTTCGAGATGGCGGCGAAGTAGGACATGGCGCGGTCGAGTAGGCTCCCCGGCCTTAAAGCCAGCTTAACCCCCACGTATATTCCGATGAGTGTGGAGACGGTTACCGCGGTTGTGACAAGTAGAACAGTGTATGGAAGCCTCTCTAGTATGATGTCGCTCACCCTTCTACTTCCGCTAAAACTCTCAAGGACTCTCGACTCACCGAGATCCAGCATCACCACGCGTCGCACCAGATCCGGTATCCTCACGTACCAGGGGCTGTCGAGCCCGTAGGAGCGTATTAGATCGGCCTTCCGCTCAGCCAACACTGCTTCCAGCTCCTCGGGGTCGGTAATACGCTGTACTAGGGTCTGGCGGAGAAGGCGTAGCTCCTCGTTTATGCTGGCCATTATTACCCGCTCGGAGAAACCGGTACCACCCAAAATCACGACTAGAATCACGATAATCAATATTAGTACAGCGCTAAGGGAGAGGGCGCGGAGAGCTAGGATTCTTGCCAGCCCCACTACCGACCCCTACGCCTCAGCAGAAACAGGACCACAGCGACTACTGCCCCAAGAGCAACTAGCGCGGCTACCTGTAGGAGAGGCCCAGTCGGCATGGCTGCCGCTTCGCGGCGAGGAGTGCTGGTGGCGGCATCGGTCTCTTTAGTGGGGGTCTGAGTTGTCTGGATCGGTGCCTCTCTCGTAAACCTGATCCCAGCCTCAACCTCTAGCGCGATCCCGACTGACTCGGGGTCGTATGCTACGGCGTACAGTCTATATAGGCCGGGTGCCATCTTCGAGAGTAGGTCCTGAGTAATGCGTATCTCGAGAACGCTCTCAGGCGTTAATTGGGTTTCCCCACGCGAAAGCACCTCCCCGCTTGCAGGCTCTATCAAGACATACCGCACCCTAGTCCCTGCCGGCGCAGCGATCCCTATCGAGACGACGGTGTCCGGCTTCAGCAAGGCCTCCCTCGGAGCCGTTACCTTCAGCGTGTAGCCGAGCGGGTTAGCAAATTCGCCCCAGCGTCCGGGGCCAAACGGATAAGAAGCGTCCCGATAGGCAACCAGCTCCGCCGTCTGGCTCGGCCCATCAAACCGCCTGAGCATGAAGGGGCCCTGACTTATCACTAAGTGTCCGTAGCGCC
The DNA here is from genome assembly GCA_000494185.1 of Candidatus Calditenuaceae archaeon JGI OTU-3. The sequence goes on from AWOC01000030.1 coordinate 8,471, forward strand.
TGAACCAATCGATGGACGAGCGGTACCTAGCCTCCGCCTCCTCCCAACTGGTGCTGTATAGACCGTCGACCGTCAGGGCGTCGAGCGGGTATGTCTTGCTCTGAAGCAGGTCTCTCAGAACAGTCTCGGCAATCTGTCTTGAGACGCGTTCCTTGACAAGGTTGACCCATCCGAATTCAGGATTGAACCTGGCCGCCGCCGTGTCGGAGTAGGCTGCCTGCCTTCTATCGAAGACGAGGATATCCATTGCGTAGAGGATTTCCCACGGCATCACTATCGAGGTTGGAAGGGCGTACTCAGCCACGACCTCTGACTCGAAGTGCCAGTAGTCCACATAGACCTCCAGCTTCGTTCCGTCGACGATTCTGAAGCCCTTAAACGTCTCCAGATAAGGCCTAGAGGTGACAGCGATCGCCGTCTCTACCCTCGACTTCCTCTCGTTATACGAGAGGTCGAATGCCTGATAGATCGAGTACAGGACATCTCCCAAAGTAATTGGCTGGCCGTGGTGCCACTTAGCCCCTAGATATTGGGAGAGGTCGTACACGACCTTACTCTTAGCGAGCACCCCTGGACCAACCCTGATCCATCTGCCCTCCTGGTGGCTCCAGACAAAGGCGTCGCTGGGAACTGGGACCGTCGCCTCGGGGGAGGAGGCCTCCACCCTAAACGGGGCCCTGAAGGGCACCGGCTTTCCCGAGACAGGGTGCCTCGTGATCGGCGGGTCAAATATGTTCCTGAAGATATCGCTACTATATACGTCTCCAAAGCCTCCGACGGGGTTCCAGGCGCTGCGCCCCCCGGGAGGCTCGACCCAGAGATGACCCACTATCAGCGTTTTCCCGCCCCTCTCCGTGTTCAGCGCCTCCCTCAGAGTGTATACAGACCTTAAACCGCCGACGATGTCAGTTATTAGTGGTTTCACAGCGGGGGTGGCGGGGAAGACTGATATCCCTGTGGCAATCCAGATCCGCACCGACTCCTCAGTACATATGCGCGTCATCTCTCTGAAAAGCTCGTCCCTCTCATCCTTCGACCTATACTCGCCCTTAAAGAGCTTCTTGCCCAGCTCGTCTAGCTTAGGATTCTCGTATTGCCAGAACCCGACTTCCCGCCACCCAGGCATGTTGCCGGTCCAGGGGGCGCAGAACTGGTTTATGCTCCCCGCCTCGTATCTAGCAGCGCCACCCCGCCCCCAGCCCTCTGTATAGACGTGCCATTCGAAGGCGGCGGGGTCGCGAGAGTAGACCCTCTCGACGGCCGGCCCGAACTCGAGCAGTATCGGTTCAACCCTGAAGCCCAGCCTCTCTAGCTCTTTTCTCAGCATCTCTCCAATGTCTCGCCTCTCATCCTCTACACGGTAGATTAGCCGGATCGTCACTTCCTTGCCGCCATACTTCCAAACGCCGTTCTCCAAGACTGCTCCAGCCCTCCCCATCGCCTCACTCACCAGTTGGCGTGAATAGTCTGGGTCGTAGCGAATTCCCAACCTCTTTACGTCCTCGAAGACGGTCACGTAGTCGAGGTCGAATGGGCTCACGAAGACGTACATGGGCACAGCCAAACCCCTGAAGATGACCGAGGCTATTTCCTCCCTATTGACTATGAATTGCATCGCCCACCTCACCTCGCGGATCGAGAAAGGATTAAGCTGCCCCTCGGGGGCGGGTGCAGGGTTTAGGACCAACGAGTACATAGTTGCGGGCGCCTCGACCAGCCTTATAGACGGGTCTTCGCGAAGCTTCCTAGCGAGCTCCGTCTTCAGGTTGAAGAGGAATAGGTCAATCCGTCCGGCCTTTATCTCCCTGTCGGCTATGTCTTGGGAGCCCAGCCCCCTAAATATCAGGGTGTCCGCGGCTGGGCCCCTAATGTCCTGCTGCGCGATAGCAGTTGAGGCGAGGAAGAGCTGGGCGCAGACCACTGCGAGTAGGAGTAGCACAGATGCTAGACGTGGCCTGAGACTCATTTCTAATTCCACTCTTTAGAAAGCCCTGCATAAATTTGTTTAACCAGACCTATTTTTGGGGTCGGCGGGACAGTAAAAGCCCTAAGGCCAGTCCTAAGGCAACCCCCAAGGCTCCGACGAATATGAGCGCCCAGAAAGACGTCAACTGGGATGACTCCGCACCGCTCGCCGAGGAGTTGCTGGCCTCGGTGGAGTTCCCCAGATTTACCAGCTCCTCCATCCTAGCTAAGATTTTTTCTAAGGTCGCCTTATCGGTCCTCGACTCCTCAAGTAGCTCCGCGACGTTGTTGAACCCAAATTCTATGTAGAAGCTTGCCACTGCGAAGTTACCTGTCTGGTCGTAGGCCGCGAGGGTGTGCTGACCCTCCGATGTCAGTGGCGTGAAGATCCTAGCCGCAAAAGCCCCCTCCTCGTTGGTCTTAGTATACGCTACTACGGTGCCGGAGAGCTCTATATAGATGTTCGAGTCGGGCTGGAAGTTTGAGCCTACTATAAGGACGTCCCTCCCCGCAATGCCCGTGGGCGGCGTCACGAAGATCGAGGGCGAGCGGATCGGGCTCCTGCGGGCGAAGGCTATCTTCTGGCTCAATCCAGTAAACTCTCCGAGCCTGCAGTCGGCCCAAACCATGTAGACGTCGTCAGCGCTTGCAGCTATCGCGAAGTAGTCCCCGATGAATCTCCCCCCGGGGAATCCGAAGTTGGGGTTGCTATACGCGTCCGAGACCCTTGTACTCTCAAACCGCTGACCACTCACCTCATCCACGAACCCCC
>AWOC01000031.1 GCA_000494185.1 Candidatus Calditenuaceae archaeon JGI OTU-3
GCTGAGGGGCTGGCCGTAGCTAAGGCGTACGAAGTACCCTTCGCGATCCTTCGCGACAGGATCGACGACATAGTTCTCGTCTCGGACGAGCAGATGGAGGCCGCGATAAGAGAACTCTACTACGCGGTACGGCAGGTCGCGGAGCATGCTGGTGCCGCTGCCCTAGCCGCGGCCCGAAAGGTCAAGCAGTCTCTCGAAGGAAGCAAGAAGAAGGTTGTTGTTATGCTGACGGGAGGGAACATAGACGCGCAACAGTATGCGCGCATACTCTCTGGGGGGAGGACCTAGCCGAGAGACGCTGTGTCTCCCTCATCCGCGACGACCTTTATGGCTAACGGCTCATAGAGGCGAGTCGTGGAGACGTAAACAACATCACCGTTCTTGACCCCGGCGGACTCAAGAGTTTGCGAGTCGTCGAGCCTCCTGCTTATGTAAAGGATCTCCGGGTCTGGGAGCCCCAGTTTAGATGCGATAACCTCTTTGAACTCATACACCGTCCTTGACGTATCGAACCGGAGCGTTATAGGCTCTCCCTCATTCTCGCCGCAAACGATACACATGGGGTCGCGCTTGATCTTGACCCTCGTGAGTCTTGAGTTAAGGCCGTCATAGACGATCAGGCTTGTAGGCACCGCGCCCAGACTACCCCCGTGAAGTATTTGGAGTGTGTGGGTAGAGACGATGCCTGCTATCGTTGCCGCGACACTTTGGAGCGCCGGCATTCGGGGTACAAGGCTGGCCCGAAGGCCGTCGATCAGCCTTAGTGTCTCTTCACTAATTTCCTGATTGGATTTCTCGGGCCTGAAATACTTTAGATCGTACACGGTCTTGATGTTTAGTTTGAAGAGGTTCTCCGCCTCCTCAAGCGTTATACTTAGCCCGTGTTGTTTTAACTCATCAACCAAGTCCTGTGGACGCCTCCTGCGAAGGGTACACTCCGCGGCCCTCTCTTCTCTCGGAATCAGCAGTGAACTCTGACACTCCAAACAGGCAGTACGGCCGGGAAGAACTATCTGCACATTGCCGTAAAAGCCATTCATAGCGCCGTCAACGAGCGGCTTACCCAGATATACGGCCATGGAGTTATACCACCTTCTCGACGCCCAATTATCGAGGCATGAGAGTAGGACGTCTGCTTTCCTATAGGTTTCCTCGCCCAGCTCGCGGATGTCGCCCTCGAAGGCTTCAACCTCGACGTGGGGATTTATCTCACGGAGTCTTTCCGCAGCCGCCTCAGCCTTCCCCCTCCCGATGTCGCTATCACGGAAGAGGAGCTGCCGACTGAGGTTGCTCAACTCAACTCTGTCGTAATCAGCGATCATCAGTCTTCCTACACCCATCATGGCGAGGTTCTTGGCCACCTCACATCCAAGCGCCCCCACCCCAGCCACGAAGACTGTGGCAGAAAAGAGCTTCTCCTGATCCCAGCCGTCTATCCTGATCTGCCGCTCGTATCTCTCAAGCTGCTTCATGGCTTAAAGAAGGCTGAGCGCTTTCTCGGGTGTAGCGTATAGTCGGATATACTCCCGGACTCGAGCCACAAACCTCTCGGGGTAATACTTCATCTCGTAAGCCGCCCATACGTTCAGAGGGTCATCCGGATTGGGATTGGCTAGCAGGTTCTTCAGCGCCTCGATAACAGAGACAACGTGCATGTTCGGGAACCAGTCCTTGTTGAATATGGACTCGCAGACCCTCGCAGGTACCTCGTCGGTAAAGTTTGGGTGCCATATCCTCGTGTGCCAGACGACTTGAGGAGGGACAAAGGGGAACTCTCGAGGGAGGAGTATCTCCACGACAAATACGCCGCCCTCGNAGATCCCAGTACCTATAATGGTTCCCTTGTAGTGGGTTAGGTCACCATCCTTCGCGTCGAATGTCGGCTCGTAGTTCTTCATCAGCTGGTACTCCTGTGCCAGGCGCTTGGCCCACCTGGGCTCAGGAAGATAGCCAGCCTCGGGAACGTGCATCGCATTAACCCCCGACCGTCCGAGTAATTAGAACCAGCTTATCCCCCTCAACAACTCCGGCTGAGGCGAGAGTCTCGTTATCCCCCAGTGCCCTCCCCTTATAAGTTAGCCTCGCATCCTCTGGCCTGAGCTTCTTGATGGTGCATACCCGCATCTTCACGGCGCCGATACTAGCGTTCGGGGGTACGTCGAGCTCGAGAGGAGGACCCCCACCGACTGCTGGTACAACCCTGATCTTCATGATTCGCTTCGCCAATATCCTGCTCTGTGCGGGATATAAATAGGTTAGCTGGAGCGGTGGCCAGACGCGCGCTACGCACCGACGCGTACGATCTCACCCGAAGCGGTTTCTTGGGTAGGACCGGAAGAGGAGGATTCTACAGCAACGATGGTGGTGCGAGTTTATAGGCAGGCATAGACACGTTTTAAAGCAGAATTGAGGGTTAGAATACTACCGCCGCCGCTCGCTAAAATCATCAACCACTCAGTCACTAACTCCAAGATTGAGGTCGCCGGGCTTCTCCTGGGAAAGGAGGAGGGAGATCTGGTTGAGATATGGGACGCCGTNACTGGGACTCAGGTGGGGTCTTCTGGCTTCGTGATGCTTAATGAGGAGGTCATGGCGAGGGTCGCAGAGTATCTCCACACTTACAAGATTCCCCTATACATAGTGGGATGGTATCATTCCCACCCTTCTCTAGGCGTCTTCCTCTCACCAATAGACATCAGAACACAGTTATCTTACCAGAAGCTGTATCCGAAGGCGGTCGCCCTAGTGATCGATCCGGCCAAATATTTGGAAATAAAGAAGGTCACAGAAGAGGTGTTTAAAGTCTTCCAAGTTGGGGGCGACGGAAGGGTAGTGGAGATTCCTGTAACCTTCGGGGCCGGTAGAAGGAAGCTCCTCGAGTCAACTCTTATAAGTCTTTCAACTACAGCAATCTTCAGCGACGCGGCGGTGGTGAAGGAGGAGGTGGGTGGGAACCCGTTTAGGATTCTCGGCGGCCTTATTTCTCACGGAAGGAGTAAGACCGGTGAAAAGAGGCATGAGTGAGAAGAGGAAGATAGTGATCAGGAGGAAGGTCTCGCCTGAGGAGCTTCAAGTGGAGAGTGTGGAGCAAGCGCAGAAGCCTCCCGAGGCTGTAGAGGAGCCCGAGGTGACCGAGACGACTCCGGCAAGTCTATACGAGCAGGCGGCAGCCTCCTTCGCGNAGCTCCGGAGGAGGCTCGAAGAGATAAGGAGCTGGGACCGAGCATACCAGAGGATATTCAAGACGAGGGACGACGTCAGGATAGAGGTCGTCAAGAAAAGGCTAGACAAGCTAATCGATATGCGGAACCAGGTCTTGACGGAGGCTCAGAATGTAGAGAACCTCATCAACGAGGCCCTCGGCAGGCTTGAGACCGAGATGGCAGTACTCGAGGAGGAACTCTTCGACAAACTCGTCGAGGCCGAGTATCTCCGCGAAAGAGGCGGCTCCTTACCTCATGAATCGCAGTCACGCCTTGAGAGCTTAGAGAAGGAGATAGATTCCTACAGGCAAAAAATAGTCGAGACTAGGAAGAAGTTAACGGAGCTTCAGCACATGCTTGACAAGCTCAGAGAGCTTCCACGCACGATTCACGAGGAGACAACCAGCGCAGAGGAGGCTGAGCCGCTCTACAGAGACCTCGTGGCCAAATTTAGGGACGAGGTCAAGATACGCTCGACTATTGAGAAGATAATGCAGGAGCAGGGAATACCGCGCCCATATGCGATTATACATGTTTGGAAGGCGGCTTTCAAACCAAAGGTTTCCGGAGGCTCAGAGTTTTAGGCGGTGAGGTCAGGCACACTTAAATACGGCCCCGGCAAAATTTGTGAGTGAACCGGGTCTATAGGGGCTTATAAGCCTGTAAAGACCCAGGGTGGGGCATGGATGCTGTCGAAACTACGCATGGATATACTGAACTACNTGGCATCTCTAGGGAGAGGGGACAGCACAGTAACTAGGCTTGAATTCGAGGGGCCGAGGATCGCGATATACACGGCGGATCCCTCTGTCTTTGCTGAGAGGAACAATGTAGCACGAGAACTGGTAAATCTGATCAAGAAGCGTGTAGTTGTCAGGCCGGACGAGTCGATAAGAATGCCTGANGAGGAGGCGAGGAGAAGGCTTAAAGAAATTCTGAAGGATGTNCAGACAAACATCGCTTTCGACAAGGATCAAGGGGAAGTGGTCATCGAAGGTAGTGACCAGGCATTGTTCAGCATCCTGACACCGGACGTCATATCCCAGATCGAGCGTGAGATCAGGTGGATCGTCTCCCCGGTCAGGACACCGCTGCTGCCATCCAGGACGGTGGAGAAGTTGAAAAACTATATTTATGGTGATGGGGAGGAGAGGCTTGAAACTCTTCGCAGGATCGGCGAGATGGTTTTCAGGGAACAGCTTTTCGAGCCGAGAGAGGTCCTAGTTTCCTTCCTCGGTGGTGCAATGCAGGTTGGGAGGTCGGCCATACTAGTGAGAACGCGGGACAGCACAGTTATGATGGACTTCGGGATCAACGCAGGCGCATCAAAAATGGACGANATGCTGCCCAAGATCGACTTNTCCCCAGAACTGATCCAAAGGCTCGACGCGGTTGTTATCACACACTCGCACATGGATCATCACGGCGCTTTGCCACTGTTGTACAAGTATGGTTATAGGGGGCCAGTCTACATGACTGAGCCCACCTTGCCTTTGATGGTGATGGAGCACCTCGACTACATTAACTTAGCCGCAAAGACGGGGCAACACGCGCTCTATACCGAGCAAGACGTGAGGCAGATGGCGCGGCACGTGATAACTCTGAGGTATAACGTCGTCACGAATATAGCCCCAGACATAAGGCTGACCTTTTATAACGCTGGGCACATTCTCGGCTCCGCCATAGCCCACCTACACATTGGGGAGGGATTCCACAACATTGTCTATACCGGAGACTTCAAGTTTGAAAGGACTAGGATGCTGGACCCGGCCCATCTTAAGTTCCCCCGCATGGAGACCCTGATACTCGAATCGACCTACGGCGCCACGCCTGCATCTATGACGAGGGAGGAGACCGAGGCCCTATTCTCTCAACACATAACACGCACAATCAACAACGGTGGAAGTGTTCTAATCCCGGTCCCAGCTGTCGGAAGGGCCCAAGAGATAATGATGGTGTTGGAGAACTTGCTATCCTCACGCGCGATCCCAGAGGTTCCCGTCATATTGGATGGGCTGCTGGTCGAGGCTACATCCATATACAGCATGTTCCCCGAGTATTACTCGGCCGAGAGCAGGGAGAGCTTCATAAGCGGGACCTCCCTCCTACACTCAGAATACTTCACCGTCGTCAAGAGCCAGAACCACAGGGATGAGATTCTTGAGAGCTCCGAGCCCATGATAGTCCTCGCGACTTCTGGTATGCTTGAGGGAGGACCTGCCCTTACTTATCTCAAGGCACTAGCCCCGAGTGAGAAGAATCTCCTACTCTTTGTAAGCTATCAGGTAGAAGGGACGCTCGGCCGGAAGATACTTAAGGGTATGAGGGAGATTCCTCTCATGTCTGATGATAGAAAGCAGGAGATCGTGAAGCTCCACCTAGCTGTGGAGAGGGTTGATGGGTTTTCAGGACACTCTAGCAGGCAGCAAATACTCTCCTATGTCAGGCGCGTATCACCTAAGCCTAGGAACATTATCTATGTTCATGGCGAGCCCGAGGCGGTGAACTCGGTAGCCTCAGCCACACGGAGGATATCCAACGGCCAAGTCTTCACGCCGCGAAACCTAGAGTCGATCCGCCTAGATTAGCCCTGCTAGAGGAAGTCCTCGAGGCTTCCTCTCTTCTGCGTTAGGGTCCTAGTGTTCCCGCTGGCGGAGCTAAAAATTATCCTTCCATATACTCCGTCGTAGCCTGGCCTTATCTTTATCGCCCCCCTCCTCATATCTGCTATAAGCGTAGCGAGCCTTGGGCCCGACACCTCAGCTATTTTCTCGAGCGACGCGTCGAGGAGGATGTGGAACTCGTTTCCCAAAGAGTTTATGAGCCCCATGTATTGCTGCCAGACTTTTTTAGAGTTTAGGGCTGTCTCGGAGGAATAGTCAAGGCCCATCGAGACGGCTATCAATTCTTGGAGAGGGATCACGTATTGGAAGTCTAACGCTCCTGGGGGCCTCGCGCCTGGCGGCCTGTCGGCAAGCTCCTCGACCCTATCCTCGACGCCTTTCGTGAGTCTTCTCCCACATATGGGGCATCTGTAGCCCATCTCGCGAGCTCTCGCCGGTGGGATAGGGCCCACTCCACAGCGCCTATGGCCGGACCAATGATACTTACCATAGCTCGGCGGGACCTCGAGCGTCATTATTATCCTCTTGCTGTCCTTCTTTTTTATAGCGTCCACTATCTCGTCATAAGAGACGTCTTCTAGCTCGAATACTACTGCCTCTCTGCCGAGCCTGTAGGGGTATGGGCTGTGGGAGTCTGAGGAGCTTAAAAGGGTGTATCTGTCGAGCCGGCTAACCCTCCAGTTCATCAAGGGGTCCGAGCTGAGGCCTGTCTCGATGGCATAGATCTTGTCCGACTTATCCTCGTAGCATTCCTCGACTGTGTCGACTCCGCTGATTGCGCCGAAGATTGACCACCAGGGAGTCCAGGCGTGGGCCGGGAAAATAAGGCAATCCTGCGAGACCTCCATCATAAGCTCTACTAGGAATGCGGGGGTTATGTCGAGTATTGGCCGTCCATCTGACCTGAGGTCTCCGTATTTGGAGAGGAGGTCGGCTGCCTGTGCGGCAGCCTCGAGGTCTCTGAAGAGAATTACGTGGTGTATCCTTCTCGTCTTCTTGTCCAGCTCGTGGATCGTTGCTACCTCCGTCTGAACTATAAAGAGGGGCCCGCCACCAGACCCCCTGAGCCTGTAGACGCCTTTTTCGTCTACTTTTTCGAGTCCCCGCTTAAGTTCTTCCATCCAGATTGGGTGGAGGGCGTCCCCAGTCCCTAGAACGTCAAGACCCTTGAGGCGAGCGTAGTAGCTGAGCTCTTCTAGGACCATCCGGCTAGAGGTGGCACCACTATACTTGGAGTGGATCTGAAGATCAGCTATTATCCGCATCTCTCCAAAACCATTCACCGGAAGGGCTCGGAGCGCTTATAACTCTTCTCTGAGCAGCGCTAAGTACGCGCCTACTCCGCGGCTTCCTTTCTCCTTCTCAAAAAGCCTCTGAGAAGCTCCATAGAAACTATCAGAGCAACCAAGCCGNCCACGCCGACTAGGACCAGTCCCGCGTCGAGGAGGGTCCCACCGATGGCGAGTGCTGGGAACGATATGGTGACCTCTTCCTGTGTGACCCAGTACTCGCCGCTGTGGCCGTCATAGGTTGCGACAACTTTCAAGGGGGCCAGGGCCGCTGGAATCTTGGTAATCTTTACAGTGCCGTCTGAGGTCGTTGTTGCCGTCGCGATAGTTACTCCCGGCGCCTTTGGGCTTTGAAGTGTGATCCTCGCTCCCTCGAGTGGTCTTCGAAGCACATCGGTTACCTTCACCACGATCGTAGCCGAGCCTACCTTTATCGTCTTCTCCCCACCATCGTGCCGAATTTCCAGCCTAAGCACCTCCACGCCCCCGCTGCCGATCACCGAGACGTTGTAGGTCCCAAATGNCAAGGTTCCGAGCTCGACTACTCCGCCTACCACGCGTCTGCTGTCGCCCAATGCTGAAACATGCCCTTCGAAGGGTGTGCCGTCATCCCATAAGACCCGTAACGCCAGTTTGCCAAGAGGGAGGGTGAATACAGCGTCCCTTAGCTGGAATGCTAAGACGTTCTTATCGAGTATCAGACCCTCGCGGCCGTCTTGAACGAGTTTTGCTGTAAGCCTATACTCCTGCTCTGGTAGAAGCTCCAGCATGATTTCCGCGCCCAGGCCCTCGAGCAGCCTCCCAGGGGAGCTCAGGCTCCAGTGAACAATCACTGGGTCGCCGTCAGCGGATAAGAATCTGACGTGAGCGTCATACACAGAGCACTCTAGGTCCTCAAACACGTTGTCGCGAACCTCGACCAGTCCCCTGTGGACCGTTATGTTCTCAAAAACTACCTCAACCTGGTATGTGCCAGTAGGCACGCCTGCGAATAGTGCTCTCCCAGACGTGTCCGTGGTTGCCGAGATGCTGTGAAGCTTGACTAAAGTCCCGGAGAGGGGCTTCCCATCCATGGATAGAGCCCTCAGAACCACGCCGTATATGGGTAGGCTTAGTCTAACCTCGCCCCCAGGCCTCACGGTGGCCGTCACCTCAACGCGCACGTTAAAGATCTTAGAGTAATTGGCCGCACTCACGGTATAATCGGCTATAGGCATCTGTGGTAGCCTAAGCACTCCGTCAGCAGCCTCTATCTGGTAGAAACTCGTCTCAGCGCTCGGGCCTTTGATGGTGAAGACGGCTCCCACCGAGTTACCAGCCTTATCGAGAGCCATCAACACTAGGTTGTCTACGCCCGTGGAGATGCTGAAGCTTGGGGACGCGAAGCCATAGGTCGGATGAGTCCCCACATATCGGTAGCCACGGAATACTGTTACCCCTCTCCACTCTACCATGAACGTATAGTTGCCCGTAGGCACGAGGTAAAAGGCCGCATATCCGCCCCTAGTCGCGTTCTCCACCGCGAATTCGGGGACCCCTAATCCCAACGCANCGGGCATNATCCTCACAAGAGCCCCCTCTATGGCATGCCCAGACCTATCAACCGGGCTGATTCTGAGGGTGTAGAGCTCGGTCCTGAGCTCTCCCGCTAGGGCTAGGCGATACGCGTCGTAGGNCCCTATCAAGACTGTCAGCTCCTGTCCGAGTAGCGGGACTGTGTAGTTGACCCTTACCTCGTAGACGTAGGCGTCTGGAAGCCTCCTAACCTCGACGGCCCCCTCCCCGTCAGCGCTCAGACTCATTTTAAAAGGGTAGACATAGGCACTTATCACTACCTCGGCGCCGGGTAGAGCGATGACGCCCTCATAATCCCTGATGTATAGGCTGAAGGTCCGGTAGGGGCTGAGCCTGAACTGGCCGTAGGCGGCCCCCCTCAACCCCCATATCTCCAGCCCCTCCGGCCCACCCAGGGGCGAGTAATCATACTCGTAGCTAAACCCGCTGGGATACCTCATCCTAATAGTGACTGTGGGCTGCGTGTCTAGCTGGCTTGGGTCGACACTNGGTGGGATCATTAACTTTGTGGTGAAGATTGTGATGGAGCTGTTTATGTCGTTCTTCAAGATGTAGTCGAGGGGCTTCAAAGCCTCTAGACTTCTCTCGATCCGTGCAGTGGACTCGACGGCCCTGCCGATCCCCTTCCAGGCAAACCAGACCGTGGCGGACTCGACATATATGGCGCGACCGCTACAGTAGCCGTGTATCTCGAGTCTCCAATCCGCGATCTTGCGGTCGCCATAAATCTCGATGTTTGTGTCCTGGACGGAGTAGTTCTCAATAAACCCAGCCTCCTTCAATATCCTCGCCCTCTCAAAAACCGGCGAGACATCGCTCTCCCACGCTCGCCTAAACTCCTTCACAAAGGGGGTATAGATCCTCTGGCTGCAGTCGACGTTGACTAGCTGGAAGGTAAGGTTGGCCATTTCTCCGGGGAAATAGGTATCCCCATAGCTGGCGAGCCAGGTAGGCCCTGCGCCGCGCGCGTCGGTTTGTGGCGGGCCGAGTGGAAGAAACAGCACCTTTAGGTCCCAACGGGCGGGCTGGGCAATGGCGGGCTGGTTGAAAAGCGTGATTAGAGCCATGGCCAAGACAATAATTAGCCAAGTCGAGGTCATCTTTTTCAACTGCCAAACCCTGTGAAGGAGCCCCTCCGACAACCCCTAAACTAGCGATATAACTATTCAGAGAAGCCTTTAGCTCTTACCACGTGGTCGTAT
>AWOC01000032.1 GCA_000494185.1 Candidatus Calditenuaceae archaeon JGI OTU-3
TCGTAACCTTCTCTCTCGGCGCCCCTACTGTAACAGTTCTTGTCAAGGTCTCCGCAACTCTTTCCGTCACAGTCCTCAGTTCACGTTCAGCCGGCATAACAGTCAACGCTATAGCGCCAGGCTTTATAGCGACAGACATGGTTCGGAGGCGGATCGAAGAGGGCGCGCTGAACCTTGAGGCCCTGCTGAGGAGGATACCTATGGGCAGGCTGGGGTCTCCGGAGGAGGTTGGGAAGCTAGCCGCGTTCCTCGCAAGCCGCGACGCCTCCTACATCACGGGCCAGGTCTTCGTGATAGATGGCGGCTTTACGGTGAACGCCACCCCGTAGCTTGGGGTTGGTCGGCAAGGCTTAAAAGTGCGCCAGCACGGCTAGTCCCGATGCCCCCTAGGGCAAAAGAGAGGAGAGGAAGAGCGAGAGGGAACGGCCGGCGGAAGATCACCTACATCGCGGCATTTATCCCGGCTGCCCTTTTCGTAGGACTTATAATCTTCCTGCTCGCCCAACCACCACAGCCCATCAACACCACAACCCTGACTAGGGCGAATTCTGGGGCGGAGGCGCCCGATTTCTCTCTCAGAAAACTCACTCCCCAGGGCCTCTCGGAGGAGACCTTCACCCTATCCTCAGCCCGCGGGAGGGTTGTTTTCCTCGACTTCGCTTGGTGGAGATGCCCACACTGCAACAATATGGAGCCAATAATCAAGGAGATTGCCACCAAGTACAGCGCGAAGGGTGTAGTGTTTGTGACAGTTATGATTGATGATCGTCAGAGCCCCGTAAGCGAGAGTGCGAAGTTCGTCGAGAGGCACGGAATATTCTGGACGGCCGTATGGGACGAGCGCGGCAGAGTTTCGGACCTCTAATCCGCCCATAGCCTCCGCGGCCTCGTCTATTACGCGGACACAGCTCTTCGGGTCGGAGAGGTCTCCGGAAACCTCCGCGAAGTCAGCCCCCATATCCCTCAGATGTCTACCCGTATCAGCGAGCCTCTCCCCGCTGGTGGCATGGATCACCACCCGGCCGCCCTCCCTCGCAATCTCCAAGGCGATCCCCTGTCCGATCCCGCGGCTAGACCCCGTCACCAAAGCGACCAATCCATCGAGCCTCCCCACCTGTACCACCACCCAGCCGGCACAACGAGCAGACCCGTCCGTTAATAAGAGTTAGCCGTCCCTAGCCCGTAGACTATGTGGGGGCCGCATGGATCGGAGTCTCTCAAGATCCTCCGGGGTGTCGACGTCTATAAGTATCTCAGGCTGCACCTCCACAAGCGCGGCCCGCTCCAAGTTTCTGAGAACTACTCGCCTCGCACCTTGGTCTCCCCTCAGCTCCAAGAGCTCCGGGAACAGGTCGCGGTGGAAGCATGCCGGGTTACGCGGGTCCCCCGCCACGGAGGCCGAGGCGACTAGGTAGTCGCCCTCGAGGACGAGTCGGGCAAGCATCGCTATTAGGGGGGCGGGGGTGAGCGGCTGGTCTCCCCCCAATATAACGGCCGCGCGGGAGTCGGCTGAGACCTCCCGTATCCCCGTCCTAATGCTCGAGGCGACCCCCTCCTCCCAAGCCTCGTTGAAGACGATTCTCACGCCCCCCGCGACGAGACGACTCACCTGCTCGGCCTCGTGGCCAACAACCACTATTACGTCCCTTCCCCCAGAAGCGATCGCGGCCCTCAGGCTCCAGTGTAGTAGGGGCTCCCCCCAGACCTGCATCGCGAGCTTATTCTTACCCATCCTCCTTGAAACACCGGCAGCGAGCAGCACAACAGAAAACTCCCCAACCACGTAGCTACTCTGCACCTCCTCAGATTAATCTGTAATCGGGACATCAGTTAGGGCGCTGCACCCGCAGAGCAAAACTCTTATACTATCCATTGCACAACTATATTTCGCGAGAGAGCATGCCGGCAGCAAAGGCAGGTAAGAAGAGGACGGCAAAGAAGGGAGCAAAGAAAGCCGGAGCGAGGAAGAAGGCGAAGGGAGCGAGGAAGAAGGCGCGCGTTGCTAAGAAGAAGCCACCAGCACCACCCGCGCCGCCAGCTCCTCAGCAAGGCCAGCCGACTGGCTGAGCGTGGAACATCAGGCAATATCACAACCCTGGACCCATTTTTTCTCAGAACTTGTTGCAAATCACTCCCAAGAATATCCTTGTCTTGTTAGAGGAGGCGCGATGCCAGAAGCACCAGAGCCACTAGGACAGCTCCACCAATAAGCACGATCTCCGGCCTCAACTTAACCCCCTTAGTCTCCTCCTCGAAGAACCTAAGTAGCCCCGCACCTGTCGCGGGTAGGGGAGCCTCCCTCCTACGCCTCCGTTGCCCACTCACGGATGAGAGAGGCAGGAAGCGATATATATCCATTTATAAGCCGCCGGGCAGTATTCAGGAATCCCGAAATGATTGGGGGGTAATACGGCTAGGGGCCTCGCGGCCACCCCCCGGCTTACGGTTTATCTATGCTGGCAGCTCGGGCCGGGCGAAGGATGCCCCGCTTGCTTGACGTCATCAAGTGGAGGAGGCCGCCAAGTCAAGCCATGAGGGACTCAGGACAGTATGCCGCCAGGCTCTCATCGGCCCTGCTAACCCTTAACGCGCAGATTAATCGGCTTAAAAACAAGTACGCGGGCCTCGAAGCGAGGGGTAAGGAGTACTTCGAGAGGTGTGTCTCGGCCCTCCAGTCCGGGGACGAGGGCTACGCCGCGATATACGCCAACGAGATAGCCGAGCTGAGAAGGATAGCCCGGATAGTGCTTCAGTCTCTCCTAGTGCTTGAGCAGGTTAGGGTGAGGATGGAGAGCCTCCTAGAGCTTAGGGACATCATAGGGCTGGCCCCCGTCCTTAAGGGGCTGCTGGAGAGCGTGAGGAGCGAGATCGTAAAGGTCGTCCCAGAGGCGGCCGAGAGCCTCGACGAGCTATCAAACGCCATCGACGGCCTCGTCTCCAGCGCCGGCGTTCATCAACCCGTCGCGATGGAGGATAAGGAGGAGCTCTCAGACGAGGCTATGAAGATACTCGAGGAGGCGAGGGCGATAATTGCGAGGCAGGTCGCTGAGAGCTTCCCTGCGGTACCAACCCTCTCTAAAGAGGAGCGCATCATATACGAGTATATAGTATCTCTACCGGAGGGGACGGTTCTGGAAGTGGACTCCTGCTCTAGGGCGCTCGGCATCCCGGAGCAGGAGGTGGAGGATGTCCTGAGAAGGCTTGAGCAGAAGGGGCTCATAGAGGTGGCCTCGCAGACAGAGAGTCCCGAGTGATAGTGGGGGCCGCTGGGGGCTTAGTATGCCCTAGCTATATATAAGAAGGTCCTCCCCGGGGATCCGCATCCCACGCAGGGCTCCTCGCTCCGCTCCTCGTACTCAAACATATAGCCCCTTACCTCCCCACCTATCTCCTGCCTCATCTTTAACGCGCATTCTTCGGAGCCACACCAGCTCGCCCTACATATTTTACCCTCCGATATCATTCTGGCCCCCTCCTCACCGCTCCTAACAGTGACGACCAGATCTCGGAGGGTCCGCCACGCCCTCTCCCTGAGGTTGTTGGATATTAGTCGGAGGGTCTCGGAGACGCCGTCAACCAGCCCCTCAACCTTCACGGACACCCTCTCACCCGTATCCCTCCTTGCCAGCACAACCTCCTCCCTCCGCACCTCCCTCGGGCCAACTTCGACCCTCAGAGGCACCCCCCGCCTCTCCCAGTAATAATACTTCTCGCCCGGCGTGACGTCCCGTCTATCGTCTAGATGGGTCCTGAACCTCTCCCGCAAAATTTCGTAGACCCTCCTTGAATGGGAGTACACGGGCTCCTCTTGGCCCTTATACGGTATCGGGACTATCACTACTTGGATGGGCGCAACAGATGGGGGGAATATTGGGCCCAGATCGTCGCCGTGTTGTGCAACAATAGCGGCCAATACCCTGCTGTAGCCGAACCCGTAGCAAAGCTGCCATCCATACCCCTTCCCACCCTCCTTCTTCTCGAACACGATGTTAAAGACCCTCGAAAAGTTGGTCCCAAGGTTATGGACTGTCGCGACCTGGTTCACCTTGCCATCAGGGTTCCAGGAGTCGAAGGCGACCGAGTAATCAGCCCCCGCAAACTTGTCGAAGTCGGGGCGCCTAAGGACGAGGTAGGCTATACCCAGCTCATCAAGAACAGTCTTGTAAATCGCTATGGCTCTTCTCAGCTGGGCATCGGCCTCCTCAGCTGAGGCAAAGACGCTGTGCCCCTCGTTCCACGGGATCTCTCGAACCCTGTATAGGGCTCTAGTAGCCTTCGTCTCATATCTGTAGACGGAGCAGCTCTGGTGGACCTTGAGGGGTAGGTCCGAGTGGTTGTTTATCCAGATCGCGAACATAGGATACATGATCGTCTCCGATGTCGGCCTCAGTATGAGCGGAGCCTCAGCCTCCTCACCCTCGCCCTCTCCACCCAGCCTCAGCTTTCCTACGGCGAAGACCTCCCCCATAAAACCTTTAATGTGCTCGGCCTCCCGCGAAAAATTCTCAAGCGTGGCCACCAGCGGGAAATACATAGGGAGGTGGCCGTCAGCCTCCAGCAGCTCCTCCAGCCTCCTCCTAACCCTCTCGATTACGAACCACCCATACTCGAGATACACCGAGAACCCCTTGACCGGATACCTAGTGTCCACTAGCCGCGCCGTCAGCAATACGTCGTCGAACCACTCGCTGAAGTTCCTGAACTTCTCAATACTGCTTCTCTCCGTGGCAATAAGCTCTCCCTGCACCCAATCGCTCCAGGCCCATATATAAGGGCGTTGCTGGCTACCCGGCCCTTAGGTGAGCTGCGGCTCCCCGAAATATTAGTTGGGTATCAGTCGAGAAATATAATTATATAAGTCCCCAGCCAGCATGTACTGTCATGCTCGATACGGGGCTCGGGGCAATCCTGCTCTTCAGTTACCTCACAGCCCCTTTCCTAGTGATTTTCATAGTCTTGGTCTTGCTGTCGCTCAGGAGGGGCAGGTCTCGTGAAGGCGTGGCTCAGATGAGCCTGACTAGGGCTGCGGAGGTTGCTTGGCTGATCGGGGTAGGGATCGTATGGCTGACCATAAATCTCTTCAGCATACCGTGGATACCGTGGCTTCAAGCCGGCGCGCAGCAGACGGCCGTAGACGGCGAGGCCCAGGTCGTCCAGGTCGACGCCTACATGTGGGGCTACAAAATAACCCCGATGGAGGTTAGAAAGGGGCCCGTGAAGTTTGTGGCGCGGGCCCTAGACACTATACACTCACTCGCCATCTATACTCCGGACGGCAGCCTCCTCACGACAATCATGCTTATGCCCGGGATGCGCGAAGAAGTGACCATAGTTTTCGACAGGGAGGGCGAATACGTGGTTAGGTGCCTAGAGTATTGCGGCGACGGACACGGCTACATGTACTCAAAGATCAGCGTAGTGGGGTGACGCTGGCTTGAGGGTTGAAGACCTAACAGATTATCCCAGAAGGATGGTCCTGGCCTCGCTCTTCTGGTTCTACCTAGGCGGCGTTGCCGGCATCACGATGCTCCTCCTCCACCTCACACGTCTCTCGACACCCCCGCTATACTACCAGCTCATGACGCTTCACGGATTCGCGATGCCGTTCGGCGGACTGTTCCAGCTTATGATGGGGCTCTCGCTGCTGAGGGCAGGCTTCTGCTATGGAAAACCTGTAAAGGGAAGAATCGTTGAGCTCAGCTATATCCTCCTCAACGCTGGCATGTTACTAATACTGCTTGCCGTTGCGATGGGGGCCCGGACAAGCTATACTCTAATGTTTCCCCTCCCAGCCTCAGGCGCTCTCCGAGGGCTCTGGCCCCTAGAAGCCGTAACAGTTCTTGTATGGGGAGTCGTCATGGTAGTAAGTGTTATAGTCGCGCTATATCCCGCGGCGCTGGCAAGACTCATTTTCACGGGTAAGACTCAGGAGGCCCTCGTTCTAGAGAGGTTCATGGGGACCCTCAATCCCTCCGGGATGGCGAGCATGCTTCCCTACATCTTCATCATACCGCCTGTCGGTGCGGCAATATCGCTGGCCGCCATAGCAATAGGCGTCGCGCTGCTAGGACTTGTGCCCCTCAGCTCCGTCGGATGGGCGCTGCAGTCGCTCAACTTCAACTACCCCTTCTGGATATTCGCACACAACCTGATGGAGGCGATGGGTGTAATGGCGATCGGCACGGTCTACTGGCTTGTGCCAAGATACACTGTCAGGGAGCAGGGCGAGACTGGCGTTAGAACACTGTTCAGCGAAAGGCTAGGCCTTTTCGCTATTGTCTTCTACTCGACGGCGGCAATCATGGCCTTCCCCCACCACCTCTTCACGATGCCCACCTCACAACCTCAGGGCCTCAGCTATACGGGGCAGATAGCAAGCTGGCTGACAGGCTTCGGCGCCGCATTCTCCGTGTTCAACGTCCTCGCGACATCATACATCTTTGGGCTTAGACTGACCCCCGCCTCCCTCGCCGCGATGCTGGGCTTCGCGGTCTATGTCGCCGACGGCTTCCTCGCAATGCAGCTGGGAACAATCGGATGGGCCTACAGACTCCACGGAACCTACGCAGCAACCGCCCACCTCATGACCATACTCCTAGCAGTGACGCTCATCTGGATAGGGGCCCTCTACCACAGCTTCCAGCTCCTCTTCGGACGGCCCGAGAACCGGAAGCTCGCATACGTCCACGTAGTTGCCACGGCGGTAGCTGCGCTAGGGCTCCTATACAAGATGGCCGCCATGGGCGGCCTGGGCATCCCGCGAAGAGCCTACCCGCTACCCATAACAGACCCAGCCACGATAGCTGTGCTGACGCTCTTCGCCTCCATCCTAGCCGCGGGGCAAATAGCCTTCCTCACCCAGCTAACCAGGCCAAAAACCGCCAAAACCTAGAACCACCGAAACCTCTTTCTCACTCCTAGCAATACTCGTGGGACCGAGCTACTGGGCAGGGTCTAACACAAAACCCGCGTAGCCAATCCTTCAGACACCGTGGTAAACCTTCGCGATGATGTCCAAGCAATGTCCGGATAAGGATTTCCTTAGACTCGCTTTGTTTGAAAAGCAGCGGACCGGATACAGTGTCATAGTATCTAGCCTCATTCTAAAATCTTAAATGTATAAACCCCCATATCCAGAAGACAATGGAATGCCCATTGGAGACTTTTAAGAGGGTGCGGCGGTGCTCGGGTAGATGGCCTCATAATCGCCTATGCTGGGGAACAGCCACTCATGAACACTGCCTACACCTTATCCGGACACTACCTGTGGTGTTGTTGCAGGCGAATTAATATATCAGAATCTGAAATATTTCTATAGAAGATATGATGATCGGGACCTACTCCAAACTCTTGCTGAGGTTTGGGTTCAGAAAGTTTAGGGCATCTGACACGTCGGGTATTATTGGGACAGAGAATCCCCACCTAGTCTTACACAGGCTATGCAGCGCTGGTTATTTGGTGAGAGTCTCCAGAGGAGTTTTTAGGGCCTCTCATCCCACCGTCCTTGTCTTGGAGAGGGCCGGCTATAGGTGGAGGGATAAGATCGCCCAGAAGGATTATCTGGATTTTCTGGAACTAGTTGTCGCGAGGACCCTAGAGGGCTTCTGGGATAAACTCGTCTCATTGGTGATATTCGGATCTGTGGCGGCTGGCCGGGCGAGGGCTGAGAGCGATGTGGATCTACTGGTTGTGGCTGAGGGGCTGGCTGAGAACTACTCGGATAGGCTGGCTTTCTGGAGGGAGATCATGGCTGGGCTCGAGTCCGAGAGGCTGAGGCTATGGAGGGAGAAGAGGCTTTACCCGCTGGTAGACCCCGTACTTTTAACTCCGAGCGAGGCGAAGAGGATTCAACCATTCTACCTCGATCTACTGGATAATGCAGTGATAATTTATGATAGGGATGAATTCATGCGCCGTATTCTCGAGGATCTTAGAGCGAGGCTAAAGGCCCTGGGTGCAATCAGGGTGGAGCTTCCCAACGGGTCGTGGTATTGGGTCATCAAGCCCAGCGCTGGATTCGGGGAGCTGATCGAGGTTTGAGAACGGACAGCCTGGTCAGAGACTATCTCAGAAGGGCTGAGGCCAGGCTCGTCTCCGCCCAATATGCCCTAAATCACGGCTACTATCCCGAGGTGGTCAGATACTCCCAGGAATGCGTGGAGCTCTCCCTAAAGGCATGCCTAAGGCTCGTCGGCGTCGAATACCCAAAAGTTCACGACGTCGGCGACGTTTTGAGGGCGGAGTCCATGAGATTTCCAAGCTGGTTCAGAGAGGAGATTGATAGGCTTGCGGAGACCTCTAGAGAACTTTCGGAGAAGCGCGCTCCTAGCATGTATGGTGTGGAGGTGGCTGGAAAATCCCCAGAGGAACTCTTCAACAAAGACGATGCAGCAAAAGCCCTAAGGGACGCGGAGGCCGTACACAAACTAGCGAAAAGACTCATAGAACAAGCAAAAATCTAGAGCAAGCAAGCGCCACGGGCCCGGTGGGACTCGAACCCACGATCTGCGGCTTAGGAGGCCGCCGCCTTATCCATACTAGGCCACGGGCCCTCCGCAACCTAATCTCTCGAAGCTTATATATAGATGATGTCCGCCCGTGGCCTAACCCAGTCTCCCTAACGTCAGCTCCAACCTCGCGTCTTAAATGGCATGGAAAGATCTAGCCTTGTGTGAGAGATTTCCTGTCAGGCACCTGAAGATGGGCTTGTCGTCGGTGCGCAACCCTCCCTCTTTCTGACTGGCCGCCTCCATGCTACAGTCATCAATGAGGTCTGGAAGCATCACACGATTCATCAGAATGCGGCGCCCTCAAGCCCGTGAACAGGTACGCGGCAATGGTCGACCTGGAGAAGCAGTTAGCCGGTGAAGTATATCGGCGCTTAGCTGGGACGTGCCATAACGCTCCAGAAAAGCAGGCCCTTTCTTGAACCCTCAGGCCTAAGGCCCGCCTCCTCGAGCTCTTGTAAGATCTTGTCCGGGCTTGTCCCATGCCCAAGAAGCCGCGACGCAATCGGGTCAAGTATGTAGAGTGCTCCATCAGGCTTCAAGGACTCATCTTATGTTCTGTAATGCACCTATTCTGCCCCCATATAGTACAGGCTGAAAATCATCACAGCCCTATCAACCGAGTCCTTAGAAATGACGCGGTTTAGCTCCTCGGCAGGCGTTTCCATGATCCTGACGTTTTCAAGCCTATGCTCCATCACTAGCCGCCGCACCACCTTCAGATACTCTTGGGACTCGTCTACAGCATACACAACCCCCTCAGGTCCTACTACTGTCGCGGCTGGAAGCGTGAGGAACCCCTTACCGCATCCAACGTCGAGAAAGACACGTCCCCTTTTAAGCCCTATGTAGGAGAGAATTTTGTAGGGATCTTGCAGCTGACCCCTCACCCTCGACCATAACATCAATAATCCTCTGGGAGCAAGATTTAGGATATGAGCTTTTTATGTATATGCTGAGGTCTTTATACAAGGGCGCTTAATATAAAGTTTATAAGTTAGCACCATTAAGCAGAATTTTTTTGGGGATGTCGGAGGAGAAGAGCGTTCCCCGAAGGAGTTTTCTAGCAACCTTAGGCGGCCTCGCTGGCGGCCTCGCAGTGGGCGGTGCTGCCGGATGGCTGTTAAAGCCGGCTGAACGTGAACTGAGGACTGTGACGGAAAGAGTTGCGGAGACCTTGACAAGAACTGTTACAGTAGGGGCGCCGAGAGAGAAGGTTACGATTACTGTAAACTGGTTCCCTGGACCTGAAAGTGATGCGGTCGCCCCAATAATCGATTGGTGGAATGAGAACTTGTCAGACCAGACCGGGGTGAGAGCTGAGCTCGTGCTCTTTGGACGTGCAGAACATTTCGAGAAAATAAAGACTTTACTCCTTGCCC
>AWOC01000033.1 GCA_000494185.1 Candidatus Calditenuaceae archaeon JGI OTU-3
TAGGGGCTTAGCTGGAGACTCCCTCAAGCTCGGCAGCCCCCCTAAGAACGAGATAAGTGGCGGCGTAGAGGGGCAGCTCCATGCTCCGGGGCTCCGGCACCTCGTCAAACTCCATCCCACCAAGCCTGAAGGCGGGGCAATAGAGCACCCTCACCCTCACCCTTCTATCCTTCGGAAGGGCCGCCGAGACCTCGAGGGGGTCCGTGTCCTCCAGCTCACCCACGGGAATCCGACACGCAAGGAGCCCCGTCTTGCCGTTAAGCGTCCCGGAGAGCCTCAGGAGCCTATGGATATCCGCCGTTACCACTGGGTCTATCTTGATAGACTCCATCCTTATGGCCACCTCCACTAGCTGCTCCCAGAGTCCCGCTGGAGCGGCTGCCCAGTCAGGGTCCTCGATCCAAGAGCTGCTGAGCTGCTCGATAATCCCTCCATACTTCTGCAACAGTTTTTGGGGGAGGAGTTTAGGGTTCTGGAGGAGGGCATATATCCGTCTCTCGATGCGGCCCTTCAGCCCAGGCAGCTGAAACGTTGGCGGCGGCAGCCCCTTTACGGAGGGCCTGCCCCTCTTTCCAGCTCCGCCGGGTAGGCCAACCAGGCTCGGGACTAGGCCCTCGCAGAGGAGGTAGCCGACGATCGCTCTCCGGGCTATCTGGTCCAGCCCCCTGAAGGCCTCGGAGTAAACAACGACGTGGTAGCCCCTATTCCCCGAGAAGCCGACCTCGATCTCACCCTCCTCAACCCCCAGCTCGTCCATCAATATGGCCACAAGCCTTGCCGCCTCTGCTCTAGCACCGCTGATACATCCCTCGCAGACCCACTCAAGAGTCCTCAGGGGCTGGCCGCAACTAGGACAACCGTTGCCGGCCTCCTCGACGAGGCCGTGGACGCTGCATAACTGATACTCGTGCCGACCCGCGCATGGAGGGTCTAAATGGTCGGCGTCTATGTCGAAGATCAGGTCCGCGCCGAGCCACTCCTTCTCATTCATTGGAGCAGCGGGATACCTGTAGTAGGCGGCAGACCTGTAGGCGTGGAGAGGAGAGGCTTTGACGACAGCCGCCCTCACCTCGTCGGCCGAGCCTAAGGCGATGTGCCTGACCATCTCTCCGTCAAAGGGCCAGTAGCCATACTCCCTCATCTCCGGACGTGGGGGCGGGTTGATGAGGCTTGCTGACCGCCTATAGAACTCTCTAAACACGGCCCTCACGAACTCTAGCGAACGCGCCCTAGCTGAGGCCAACCAAACATACGACCAACGCGCCAAAAATATAGATTCCGAAGCCCGCTAGCCCTGTATGCCGATCCGCGACAGAATCTTAGCCCAGTCGAGCCGCGCAACGAGATATGCAAGCAGCATGGCCGCCGCCGCGGTGGCGACCGAGACTGCTAAAAGCCTCGAGAGGTTACTCGCTGGGCCACACTCGACGAGCAGGCAGACGAGTCCCTGGAGTGGCGTTGAAAGATAAGCGACGGCTGAGGTGATCACGAGCTTTCCTGTGAAGACGAATGGGAAAAAGAGCCTGTTGCTCAGACCTGTTAGGGCGAGGAGCATGTAGACCACGTCGTCTGGGACGGGCGTTGCGGCCGTGATCAGAACAGCTACCCACCCATACTTCTTGATCAACCGCTGGAGCGGCGCAATACGCTGGAGGGAGTCTTGACTCATGAGCACTCTTCCCCCGCGAAAGACATTGTAAAGCGCAAGCTTTCCCAGCGAGGCGCCTAATGCGCTGAGAACCGCGGTGGGGGCAGGGTCAAGCCCACCGGCCATGATCGCTATTATTATTGGCGGTATGTAGGGTCCCGAGACGAATGGAATCATGCTTCCCAACAGGCTGGAGGCAAAGACTCCGGCGTACCCATACGCCACAAACCCGCTCCAAACGTCGTCCCACAGCTCAGGCATCCGGGGAGACGCCACCACTCGGGCCAGCCTAATAATAAAGCATTCTCAAAATCGGGAGCCGACACGCGGCTGGAAGGGGAGGCCCGAGAAAACGTTAATGGGAAGCATAGACATTATTTCAGAAAGAAGGCTTGTCAGTAGTTATCCAGATCCCTGCGGCGCTGAGGGCGCTGACAAACAACAAGACGCGGATCGAGGTCGAAGCAAGAACGGTGTCTGAGGCCCTCCAGGCGCTGGTGGAGAAGTATCCTGACTTGACACGATACATATTCGACGAGCACCAGCGAATCCGCAGCTTCATAAACATCTTCCTCAACAACAAAGACATCCGTACCCTAAACGGCCTTGACACACCCCTAAGAGACTCTGACCAACTCCTGATACTCCCAGCCATTGCAGGCGGCCTCCCCCACAACTCCTACCCGCGTTAAAAGTGAGACGAACGGGAGCCGGAAGACTACCTCGCATAATGAAAAAGCCGCCGAAGCTTAAGGCAACGCAGGTGGAGTATAGGCGCTGGGTGCTCTCACCGATCTATCCCCTCCTCTCTTAACTGCGACATGCTCAAAGAGACAAATACTTAAAAATTGGCGCAGGAGATACTCCTCGAGGTGTGGTAGGCCTCACGGAGAGACAGGTCCTAAACCCTTTGGACCATGTATCACTGACGATGCAGGAGATCAGGAGGTATGGGCGTCACTTAATCATGCCCGAGGTCGGGATGACCGGCCAAAAGAGGCTGAAGGCAGCAAGAGTGTTGGTGGTCGGAACGGGTGGGCTCGGCGCGCCAGTCTCCCTATACCTCGCGGCAGCTGGGGTTGGGACTATTGGGCTCGTGGACTTCGACGAGGTTGACGAGACTAACCTACAGAGGCAGGTGATCTTCACCACAGAAGATGTCGGCGAGAAGAAGGTGGAGGTTGCGAAGAGGCGGCTACTGAGCCTGAACCCCTACATCAAGGTTGAGACGTACGGCGAGGCGATCAACTCCCAAAACGCCCTCGAAATAATAGGCGAATATGACGTGGTCGTCGACGCGACAGACAACTTCCCCACTAGATACCTACTCAACGACGCCTGCGTATTCCTAAAGAAACCCCTCGTCTACGGCAGCATCTTCAGGTTCGACGGCCAGCTCAGCGTCTTCTACGCCGGGCACGGCCCGTGCTATAGATGCCTCTACCCGGAGCCACCGCCCCCCGGCCTCGTCCCCTCATGCGCAGAAGGCGGCGTCCTGGGGGTTTTGCCCGGAATAGTGGGCTCGCTACAGGCGAACGAGGCCCTGAAGCTGATCCTAGGAGTCGGCCAGCCCCTCATCGGTCGGCTCCTTCTTATCGATGCTTTATCAACGGGCTTCAGAGAACTCCACGTACAGAGGGACAAGAACTGTCCAGTCTGCGGAGAGAATCCCACGATCAGGGAGCTGATAGACTATGAGCAGTTCTGCGGCGTCCGTATAACAGGTGAGGACCCGTCAAGCCGTGCAACGTCGATTGCGCCAGAGCAGCTGAAGGAGATGCTCGATAGGGGAGAGGAAATCCAGTTAATCGATGTCAGGGAACCAGTCGAGTGGGAGATCTGCCGGCTACCCGGGGCCCGACTCATCCCCCTCGGCCAGCTTACCTCGAGGCTGCATGAGATCGACCAGACGAAGAAAGTCATAGTATACTGCCACTCGGGCCAGAGAAGCGCCTTAGCTGTTAAGCTACTCAGAGACCTCGGCCTCACGAACACCTTCAATCTGGCAGGCGGGATAGACGCCTATGCGGAGAGAATAGACCAATCAATCCCCCGCTACTAGCCCAACGACCCCTAGGAAAAATTAATAGAATGGAGGAACATTATAGAAGCAGGGCGGGGGTCGCCAAGCTTGGTCAAAGGCGCAGGGCTCAGGATCCACTTCAAGGATGGGAGCCCCTGTCCCGTAGGGGTTCGTGGGTTCAAATCCCACCCCCCGCACTTACACATAAACCCCCTGATTGTAGGAGAATCCATCAAGAGAGCTAAAGGTTGCTTGATCGCAGCCCGTGGCATCTTGCGGTCATCGGCTCAAGTGAGGGAGAGAACTCTTGCCCAGCAGATCTGTCCTCGATCAGCTATTTCGAGAAAACCTTAGAATGATGGGAGTTAGTCGGTAGGGAGCGAGTGCCGATTGCCATGACTTATGTTCCTGCGCCCTTTTCCTTAGCTACGTCCTAGCCAGTGGGCAAGCCTTACTGCCCTCTTCACATCTAGCTCTGCTTGACCCGCTTTAGCGCGCGTTCGAGGATCTGATTTGCTTCTCTCTCAATTTCCTCGGCGAGGCTGTTTGCTGTTGCTCTAACCCTTTCGGCCGATGCCGCGATTATTTCTCTGACCTTTTCCTCCATGCTCATTTCCCGGTATGTTATCGTTTGCGTGCTGGGGTTTTAAGTTTTAGCTTGTCCTTCGGCGTTCAAGGACTCTTTTGATGTGTTTGAGCTTCACGAAGTATTCTCTGTCGTTCTCCTCCAGTGTGGCGGATATAACCCTTATGGCCTCCTCGTACCTGGGTATTATTACGTGCTCGAGGGCGTTGAGGAGTCTCTGTGTCTTCCGCAGCTCGCTCGCCACCCTGTAGATGTTGTTCTCGACGGCCGCGGCCCTGCAGATATCTGCGACTACCCTCCTGATCTTCCTCACTGCCTCGTCTAATGCTAGGGAGGTGTCTCCGAAGCCGTATGGAAGCTTAAAGTCGCCGCCGGAGACCCCGAGCGTCACCAGCGACATACCCATCATCGTGTAGCTCTCCACGCTTATGTCTACTGTCTCGGGGACGGACCTAGCTATAGACTCCATCACCTGTGGCCCAAGCTCCACGTACGCCCCTAGTAAGTCGTCATAGGCCTCTGTAAGCCCCTCTATCGCGCGCGACCTTAGCGCCTCAGCCTCCTCTATCAGCTGGTTAAGCCTGTTTATCAGCACGTCCCTCTTGTCTTCGAGTATGCCGTGAACACGCTTGGCAGTCCTCACGGCTCTTCTAAGACGGATTAGCTCTAGTCTCGTCCTCAGGTATCCGCGTCCAAAGGCTACCGACATCTACTGCCCCTCATGAGGCCTCTACATATAACTGTTAGCGGGGCTGCTCCTTTGCGACAGGGTTTTTTAGAAGGTTGCCTGGAGTTTCGTGTGATGCAGAGGGTCGGACAAGGGTCCGGGATCGAGTATACAACTATACGCGAGATCAGGGGACCCCTCGTGGTGGTTGACCGAGTGTCCAGGGCGTCCTATGACGAGCTGGTGGAGATCGAGACCCCGAGTGGGGAGAGGAGGTTGGGCAGGGTTCTCGAGGTTGGTGGGGGGAGGGCGGTGGTTCAGGTCTTTGAGGGCACGACGGGTCTATCGATTGAGGGGCTAAAGGCTCGGTTCCTCGGATCAACAATGAGGCTGGGAGTCTCTGAGGATATGTTGGGGAGGGTCTTCGATGGTTTGGGGAGGCCGCTCGACGGTCTTTCTGAGCCCCCAGTCGAGGAGTTCCGAGACGTGAACGGAGAGCCCCTGAACCCAGAGAGGAGAGAATATCCAAGCGACTTCATCCAGACAGGAATCTCGGCCATCGACGTCATGAACAGCCTCGTGAGGGGGCAGAAGCTCCCCGTCTTTAGCGGGCCCGGCCTACCCCACAACATCCTAGCCGCCCAGATAGCCCGGCAGGCCGTGGTGCCGGGAAAGGAGGAGGAATTCGCCGTCATTCTCGCAGCGATAGGTGTGCAGAACGATGAGGCGCGCTTTTATAGGAAGGTGTTGGAGGAGAGTGGCGCTATCGGTAGATCCGCCCTCTTCCTCAACCTTGCTGACGACCCAGCGGTTGAAAGGGTCATTACGCCTCGTGTCGCCCTAACCCTAGCTGAGTTTCTAGCTTTCGAGCGCGACTATCACGTGCTCGTTATCCTCACAGACATGACTAACTATGCGGAGTCGCTCCGGGAGATTAGTGCGGCTCGTGAGGAGGTTCCGGGCAGGAAGGGCTATCCTGGATACATGTACAGTGACTTGGCGTCCATATATGAGAGGGCTGGGAGGATAAAGGGTCGTCCGGGAAGCGTGACTCAGATGCCAATACTCAGCATGCCGAGCGACGACATCACCCACCCGGTCCCCGACCTGACAGGCTACATAACCGAGGGGCAGATCGTCTTGAGCAGAGACCTTTTCAGGAAGGGCATTTATCCGCCGATAAACGTGCTCATGAGTCTCTCGCGGCTAATGGGGCCCGGTATTATAGCTCCCAAGAAGACTAGGCCGGACCACGGCGATGTCTCAAACCAGCTCTACGCCTCTTACTCGAGAGCAGTCCAGCTACGATCACTCGCAGAGATTGTTGGCAAGTCGAGCCTATCGGCCCAGGACATCAAGCTTATAGAGTTTGGGGACCTCTTCGAGACACGCTTCCTAAAGCAGGGTGTCGACGAGAACAGAACCCTAGACGAGTCGCTGGCTATAGCCTGGGAGATCCTGAGCACGCTTCCCGAGGAGAGCCTCACCAAGATAAGACCCGAGTTCGTGAAGAAGTATTACGTTGGGGCGAAAGCCGCCCAATCCTAAGAGGCTAGGACAACCGCGAGGCCCCAGCTCGCCCCAGAGAGACTGGCGACAAAATTCACGAACTGGTTTCCAACGATTCTGTAGCCCTTAACGAGCCGCCCCTTTCTGCCGCAGTGAAGGCTATGCTCCGTCAGGGCCCCGCACCCGTCGCAGGCATAGATTGCTTGGAATAGCTGTCCGACTAAGCTGTCAACCGTCGTGCCGACGATAGCCCCGCCTATCGCCACGGGGATTGATAGGGAGCGACTCATAGGGTTGAGTGCGCCGAGGGCTATCGTAGCTCCCGACAAAACTATTCCAGAGGATAGGGCGCCAAGGTATCCCAGCAGTGTTACTCCACCCGGTGTCCCGGGTTGGACCCTGCCTAGTCCGAGGATGAGGCGGGGCTGTCCCCGTGAGAGAAGACCAACCTCTGTAGCCATGGTGTCTCCGAAAACCGCGGACACGGCGCCAAGGTATGATGACACAAGCACCTCGTTCGGCTCGGGCGACATAAGCTGCGCGAGAGCTATTAACGCGGCCAAGAGGCCGTTCCCGGCGACGTTCCGCCACCCCCTCAGCCCCATCCGCGGCTCGGCACCCCCCTTCAAGCTCTTCTTCATGTAGCCAAACTTCGTCGTAATCCCCGCCACGACAACAAAGAGGGCCAAGACGAGAAAGCCGCCTCGACCGAAGGCCCAGTAGACGATCAGGCCTAGTAAGGCTGCGAGCGCCGTCCCCGCTATGTCCAAAACTCGAAGTCTTAGCGCTATGACACTCAGCAACGATACGACCGCGACACTCTCAAGAAGCAGCATGGCGTCCAACATCTTCACCGCCGGTTCAGTAGCTCAACCCCCTTCGCGTATATCTGTTCTATCCGCCACTCCTCCTGTGTCCTGGCCGACAGATCCCTGACGGTCACCACTCCTCGCTCAATCTCTCTATCCCCTATCATTAAGACGTATCTAGCCCCCCTACGCTGTGCGCGTGGAATAGCCTCTGAGGGGCTGTAGACTGTGGTCTCCATCTCAACAGACACACCAGCACGCCGCAGCTCCACCACAGCGCGTACTAGGTGGCTCCTGGCACTGTTAGCAAGGGCGACGGCGTAAAAAAGTGGCGGCGCCGCGGAGGGTCTGTGACCCATCTTGTCAACTAGGTAGTGCAGCACGCGTGTGATCCCGATGGCAAAACCGACCCCGGGGATGTCTAGACCCCCGATGAGTGGAAGCAAGCCGTCGTACCTTCCGCCCCCAGCTAGCGCTACCTCTGCCTTGGGTCCGTAGGCCTCAAAGATGAAGCCGGTGTAGTAGGAGAGTCCGCGGGCGAACCCTGGGTCATAGATCAGCCTGCCCGGCTCAATGACTGATGACGCCAGCTCAACAATCTCCCTCATATTGCTGGCGGCCTCGCGGGCAGGCCCATACTGCTGGACAGCCGACTCGACCTTCTCGCAGGTCTCTGCCGCGGGCCCCGCGGGCGTCTCTACCAATAGTTGGAAGGTCTCGACGGCTCCTAAGTCTTTTGCCTCGCTGCGCGCCCTTCTTACCGCCTCCTCCACCCTTCCCCTATCCATGAGTGATAGTATCACGTCCTGCTCGGAGTCGCCGATCCCTGCAGCTGACATAACCCCTCGATGCACACCCACGTGTCCAAGCTTGTAGGTGCAGTCTCTGACTCCGACCCTCCGCATAAAGTCCTCACATATCATCAATGTCTCGACGTCGGTGAGCGGGCTCCGCGACCCGAATATCTCGAAGCCCCCGTGATAAAACCTCCGCCTTCTACCCCACTGGGGCTCGTCAAGCCTGTAGCAGTCGGCAACGTAGCCGAGTCTCAAGGGTAGCGGCCTCTTACTCATCTTTCCCGCGACCAGCCTCGCGATAGGCGCGGTCATCTCTGGCCGGAGTGCGAGAAGCCTCCCATGCGAGTCCTTGAAGACATACATGTGCTCCAAGATCTCGACACCCGACTTGGCCGCAAACAACTCGTAATACTCGACGGCCGGCGTCTCAACCTCACTGTATCCATAGAGCCTGAAGAGCTCCCTCACCATCCCCACCAGCCGGTTCAGAAGAGCCGTCTCCTCGGGGAGGTAGTCGTCCATACCTTTAGGGGGCTGCAGCGGTATCCGCGTCAAGCTCAAGTAAAGGGGAAAAGCCCAACATTTAACCCAAACCACGACCCACTCGCGCTTGAGTAAAGACTCAAAAACCGCCTTGCAACATTTATCGCCCGGACGAGTGTGGGCCCGTAGCTCAGGCAGGAAGAGCGACGGGCTTTTAACCCGGAGGTCGCGGGTTCAAATCCCGCCGGGCCCGAATTAAATTATTAGGGAATGTTGGGCGTGGAAGATGTTAGAGCCCTTCCCCCTCTTCTCTCACCACCCTCCCACCCACTCAGATAAGAATCTCCACCAGCCCCACAGATAAAGAGTAGTGCCACAATAGACGGGCCATCCCTAACCAGGCCTCACCATAAGCCAGAAACACCTTTCACAAGGATTACTCCAAACCACATACCAAGAAGAATAATGTAGAGGATAACCGGAAAAAGGGTAACGATAGGAAAGTATCTATTATTGGCTATTATCGCGCGTTACAATACAAGAAAAACCTCATTTAAGAAACGCTAATAAGAGTGGAGGCCGAGGGTGTTTGTTGGGTTGGAGAGGGTAGGCTCGGCGAGATTATGGCTGGTAGAGGGTTCTGTGCCGCATTTTCGCGAGATGGTTGAGCTGGGTCGCGAGATAGTGAGGGCACTTGTCGAGGTCCACGGGCCTGCTGAGACTGTTAGGCGCTTCTCGGATCCGTACTGGCTGACCGCTCTAGCCTGTGTCCTCGGGTTTGAGTGGAACACGAGCGGCCAAACAACCGTTACTCTAAAGGCCCTCAAGGTTGGGCTGCACGAAAGAGACATTCCAGTCCGGATAGTCGGGGGTAAGGGAGAGGAGATGCGATGGGTGCCCTACGAGGCTGGACGTGAGCTCAGGAAAATAGGTGTAGAGGACGCGGGAGAACTGATCAGCGCCTCCAGGCTTACCTGCAGTGTTGACGAGTCTGCGGGGAGGGTTCCCTAGGATTAGTCAGCCCTCGGATCTAACGCTCATCCTCAAAGCCTCCGGCAGCGCCGCGAATATTCTGTTGTAGCTGCTCTCCAAGGACTCTGGAATAACCTTCGTGTCAGCCGTGACCGGCATGAAGTTTGTATCGCCCACCCATCTTGGGACTATGTGGAGATGTATGTGGCCGGGAA
>AWOC01000034.1 GCA_000494185.1 Candidatus Calditenuaceae archaeon JGI OTU-3
TAGCAGTTAGGGGGTGGAAGTTTGGTGGTGAGAAAGGTGGCGTTTCAGTCCTAGCGCTTGTCACCGAGAGCCATATAGCGGTTCACACCTGGCCCCAGTATGGATACGCAACCGTCGACATATTTACCTGCGGTGAAGAGAGTAACCCCGAGGCGGCCTTCGAGGAATTGTGCAAATACCTTGCCCCTAAAAAAGTCGTCAAGCATTACGCAGACAGATCCTCAAACATGATATAGTGAATACAGTAGTCTTACTTTGCATCTATCTATGGCCTTTTCCGACGTAAGAGTTATTTTAACCTGACGGTAACCCTTGAGACATGATATTGTCTGACTTCGATCTCTGGAACTATATTAGGAGCGGTAGGCTGAAGGTTCAGCCATTATCCGAGGACGTTGTGAGAGAGAACGGACTCGACCTCCGTATCGGCTATGAGATAGGGAGGCTCAAAAAGACCGGAAAGGTCCTTGACCCTTCCGACGGACCCATTGAGGAGTTTTATTCGATCGATAAAGGCGAATCCTTCATCATCAATCCTCACGAGCACGTACTCCTACATACGATCGAGTACCTATCTCTCCCAAGAGATATCATGGGTTTTGTCAACTTAAGGAGCAGCTACGCGAGGATAGGGCTCTCTATACCGCCGACGATCATAGACGCAAACTTTGAGGGCCAGGTGTGAACCGCTATATGGCTCTCGGTGACAAGCGCTAGGACTGAAACGCCACCTTTCTCACCACCAAACTTCCACCCCCTAACTGCTACAAGATGCATCTTGGATACTTCTGCAGCCATAATTACACGCCGCCTTAGAGCTCTTAGGTTCGAAAGGAGTGCGGGATCACAACCATAGAGATTTCCGTAGACATGCTTCCCGACTACTACACCTACTCCAACCTCATTACGTGCTACCTGCATCCGCTTCAACCGACCAAAAGGGCGGATGCTTTTAAATGTGACTCCGCGTGAGCTTGAAGCTGAGAAAAGTGCTCACGCCTCCTAATCAATTCTGTACACTTTTCATCCGAAAAAACCCACACACGACTAAAAAAGTCGGAAAAAGTACCGACCCGAATTACCCGCAGAAGACAATCTTTGTTTGGCCATAATCGGTGTTAATTTATACGGTTTAACTTACAAAGTATAACTTTTAAAACTGCCTAGGGCAAGGATGATTTTCCAATTCAAAATAAACAGTAATCATTGAAGGCGAGCAAAATTATAAATAGCGACTCCTAACCGCAAAGCGGAAAATTTTGAGATAAGCCGTCTTAGGAAGCTTTTTTACCCTTAAGTTTTAAGAAGCAGTTGTTTTAGACACACCCTCTTTGTCCAAATCGGTGTAAAGATTCTACGTGGAATGTTAACGCATTTAGTTTTGTTTTTGTTGTAAGGTTTAATGTGTAAGGTAAAATACTTATAGGGGTTTGTTGGCTTTCTTGTTGTGGTTCGAAGGGCCGGCGCCCACAAGGGGGTCCACAGGGGGATTGGATCTGGGGACGGTGTTCAGGCGGAGGCGGCCGTTCGTAGTAGGAGGTCGGCTGTTAAGATTGACAGGAAAGCGCTCGCTCTGTCCGCCCAGGCCGCTAAGCGTCAACCGAGGATAACTTTTTACTCGCCCTCTGCCGCTTTGGTCTTGAACTACTTGAAGAATACGAGGCCGCGTTTTAGCATAAGTGATGAGGTTGCCGGCATTGTGGAGTCTGAGCTTGCCAAAAGGTATCCTGAGCTTATGGCTTCGATAAGGCGTTTGTTGAGGTCTCACGGGGTTAAGGGTATATAGTGTATGTAGTATAGATTGGTGATGTTGGTGATCCGCGAAGTCGTGGAGGAGGCCCTTCTTGCAGCCCACTCGTCCCTTAGAGCTGTCGTAGATAGGGGAGAGGCCGCGTATCCAATGGGACGTGGGGCGTACGGCGATCTCTCGTACCGCGGCGACATCGTGAGCGAAGAAGCCATATTTGGAGTATTGACGAGACGCCTTGGTGATGTTGCTCTGATCTCGGAGGAAAGAGGTTTCTTGGGCTCTCCGAAAGGTAACCGGTTCTGGGCACTCATAGACCCAGTGGATGGCAGTGCTAATATGAGCCGCGGGGTAGACTTCTATTCAACCGGCATAGCCGTAGCTGAGGGACAGTTCTTCCACGACATAATTTGTTCAGGCGTGATTGACCATTCAACAGGTAGGATTTTCCTGAGGGAGGCGGACTTTATAATTCCGAGCTCCAAACGCGAAGACAGAAGCGTCGATGATTCCGGCTTAACCGCCTTTTTACATCACGCGACGATCAAGAAGCTTGGCAGTAGCAGGCCCGAGCTCTACAAACTGATAGGCAAGATGAGGTATTTCCGTGTGATGGGGTCGGCTCTGCTGGAGATGTGTCTGGTCTATGCCGGGGGAGGAGACGCATACATATGCCTTACACAGGAGCTGAGGATGCACGATATAGCTCCAGCACTATACATGTCTCTCGGCGGCGGCCTCCTTGCGGCAACATATCCAAAGAACCTGACGGAGGAGAGGCTGGATACACGCCAACGCTTCGGGGTAATAATCTGCAGATCCGACGAAGTGTTTCAGGAGGTTCTAGAGGTGGCGGGCATGGGTTGGCATGTCTTGGAGAGGGGCGAGGCAGCATCGAGGTCCTGAGGACCTGGGGGCAACGAATATGCAAGGTGAATCCCTTTTTAGTTGGTTAGGATACGGGGTAACCGAGCCTTGAGTAGACGAGGCCTTACGCCTCTTGACGAAAGGGTCTGGGAATCTCTTAAGAGGCTTGGCCTCTCCGAGTATGAGGTAAAGGCTTACATGGTTCTCGTTAATTTGAAATCAGCTACGGCCAGAGAAATAAGCAACGCCTCTGAGATCCCAGTCTCCAAAATATACGAAACCCTGAGATCTTTGGAGCACAAGGGCCTTATTCGGGTTGAGAGAGGCAGACCCATGAGGTACCTTCCAGAGCACCCTCAATCTGCTGCTGAAGCGTTGAAAGCAGCTTTCGAGGGAATGTTAAACGAGGACTTAAAGCTATTTGTATCGACGTTCGCCCCCATCTACGAGGGCGAGGGGCCTGAGAGGCCGGATATATGGATCATCAGGAGCGAGGCCTCGCTATGGAGAAGTGTAAAAGAGGTCATTGGGCGCGCGAATATGCAGCTCTCGATCGCGATACCGGTTATCCCACCTGAGATTAACCAAATGCTCCTCTCAGCCGCCTCGATCCTTAAGGAAAAGCGTGGCCTGGTGAGAATCATCATTAGCCCCCAATTATCTAACAAAGCGACCGCAAAGCTGCTTAGCAGCGTAGCCGAGGTAAGGGTCAGAGAGATTACTTTCGGGGGAGGAGTGATTAACGATTCCTCGGAGGTCGTCCTATTGCTCCTTTCCCCCGGCGAGAATTCGCCTAAAATGGCGATATACTCCACCTACACGGCCTTATCAGGGATAGCGCAACTCTACTTTGATATGTTGTGGGAACACTCAGAGCGTCTCAAGCTCTAAGAAACTTCAGGAGCCTCTTTGCGTCACTCTCCATTGACATGTTATTAAACAAAACGAATATCCTCTCCGCGTCATAAGTTGGTAGCTTGTCTGCAAGCATTCTGAGGTCGTCGTCCGTATACGTGTAGCTATACATCTTTCTGCCGGGCGGGCTTCCATGGAGTCTCAGATAAATCGTTCCTGTCCCACCGAGACTTAGGGGGTCTGACGCAAAAGGATCTGTTACGTGGGTTACGCGCGAATTCTCGCATACCTCTATTATTGACTCTCGGCTCCAGCCCCTAGGCTCGAACCCAATAGTTAATCCGTCTCGCTTGATGGTGCTGAAGAACCTCTCGGCACGGTTGCGGTTTTCCTGGCTGTCGGTAAATGTTGGAGGAGCTTGTATAACGACGACTGGTGCATTTAACTCCTTACATATTGCTTTGGTCTTCTCCCACGACTCCATAACTTCTCTGGTGGGTTGAAAATAGCCATGTAGCTGTGTTGGCTTTATGTTCGAACGACGCCATGTGGGGCTTGAAGGTGGATGTGTGATCCCCTGAAAAGCTTTTACCGTAAATATGAAGTCGGTAGGTGCACTCTCTCTCCACTTCTTGGCTACTTCGGGACGCACGATCCTGTAAAATGTCGTCTGCGTCTCGACCAGCGTAAATTCTTCCATGTACTTCTTCATGGCCTTGGTGAAGCCGCAGCAGCCCACGAAGATCTTCATACACCTACTTCACCTCGCGTAGCGACTCTAATATCTCCCTCACCGAGCTTTTGGTGCTTAGGATGAGTGGTATGTTGGAGAGCTCTGCCAGCTCTACGGCGAGTTTGTCGACGCTTTCGATGTTTTTAGGCCCGTGGAGAGCTACAGCGAGGGGCTTTAGGGGGTATACCCTGACCGCGACGAGGGGAGATCGTCCCGTTGAAACATTTGTAAACGTCAGTAGCCTTACGGAGGTGAGTCCAAAAATCTGCATGAACTCGGAGGAATCCATGTGCCTTATCGCGGCTATGCTGTCTATCACAGTGTAGCCAAACACCTCGCTCTCGGCAAACTGTTCGCCGTAAAGATATACGCCATCTATGGCCTCTACAAGGCGTCCTAGAGAGACTGGTTCCCGATACTCCTTTATATCGAGGATGGCTTTGTGGCGGGACCTTGTAGGCTCGGCGAAATGTCTGATGTTGGCTCCTCCTCTCGCCAGATCAAGTGTAACTAAGCTCTCCACAAACCTCCTTACGAATCTGATACCTGGCGATCTTTTTCCCTTCTCATAATCACTCAGGACTGAGGGTGAGATGCCCATAGTTCGCGCCACTTCGCGCTGCTTCTCGCCAAACAGTGTTCTCCACTTCTTCATGACGAGGCCTGGGTTTCTGGAGGACGCTATCTCACCGGCTATCCTTACCCTGACGGATTCAACCTGCTCCGCATCTATTTGATCGGACTCTCCAGAGGGGTCTACTCCACTCTTCAGGTTGGTTCCTCCCTTCTGTGTGTATTGGGGTGCTTGGAAATAGGTTTTTAGCATAGAGGCGCGGTGTTATGGGAGATGAAGGCAAAGAACTACCGCTCACCGGAGAGGCCCTACACTAGGACTGAGTATATTCACGGCGCCCCCCAGACCCGCCTCGCCAAGTTCGACTATGGCAAGTGGAGGGAGGGGTATGAGTATAAGCTCTCACTAAAGTCTAAAGAGCACGTACAGATAAGGGATATAGCGCTTGAGTCGGCGAGGGTTACCGCCGGGAAGCTTCTCTCAGAAAAGATCGGTGAGAACTTCTATCTCCAAATCAAGGCTCATCCACACCATGTATTGAGGGAAAACAAGATGATTTTTGGGGCTCACGCAGACCGGTTACAGGAGGGGATGAGCAGGGCGTTCGGCAGGCCTGTCGGTAGGGCCGCGCAGGTTGATGCAGGCGAGACCGTCATCGAGCTATACGTATCTGGCTCGGATCTTGATTTGGCGAAAGAGGCTTTACGCCGGGCCGCCTCCAAGCTTCCTAAATCCTACGCCCTAACTATTGAGAGGCTGGCCGGTCAGGAGGCCCGGGTGGAGCCGAGCTCTTAGCGGCCAAAACATGGCAGAGGAGGGCGGCCGCTGTATGCATCCTATATTCAGCCTGATCAAAAATTATTGACTGTTTAGACTCAACCACCTCATCTACTACCTCCTCTCCCCTCCTGATCGGCATACAGTGCATAAACTTTGCAGTAGGCTTAGCGTGCGCCATAAGCTCTGGTGTGACTTGGTAGCGCGGCAGGAAGTCTCGAAGCCTCTTCTCTCGCTCCGCCTCTAGGCCCATCGAGACGAAAACATCAGTATATACAAAGTCGGCCTCCCTAACAGCTTCACGGGGATCCTCGGTAAACGCTATGTGGGCACCGTTCGATCTCGCCATCTCGCGGTATCTATCTATCTCCTCCCTCGGAAACCAGTATTCCTTGGGCGAGGCCACTGAGATACTAACACCCAATAAGGCACAGATCTGTAGGAGGGAGCGGCAGACATTCCCACAGTCACCCACGTAGGCCACCTTGAAACCCCAACTCCCCGCGTACTCCAGCATTGTCGCTATGTCAGCTAGGGCTTGGCATGGGTGATGAGTATCTGTCAATGCGTTGATGACTGGCACATCGGAGTATCTGGCAATCTCCTCCAGAGTGGCATGATGGTTAAGCCGCGCGGCGATGGCGTCGACATATCTGGAGAGAACTCGGGCAGTATCCTTGATCGGCTCTCCGCGTGCAAGCTGAAGCTCCCCCGCTGACAGGTAGAGCGCGTAGCCTCCAAGTTTCAGGATGGCTGAAGATAGAGATACGCGTGTCCGCGTGGAGGGCTTCTCAAAAAGCAGCGCCACCACCTTCCCGGATAGTAGGGGCTTACCATATCCCGTCCTTTTAAACTCTGCAGCGGCCTTAAGGATGCTTAGTATCTCAGTTTTAGATGCGTCCAGCACCTGGAGGAAGTGTCTCAACCCGAGCACCACCATTTAGAAGCTTTGTAAAAATCATTACCTCAAAGTCTCCCTTTAGCTATCCCTGCAACCCCATTGAAAGTCTTCAGAAAGATCTCCCCAGCCTCGTGCTTGGATGACACTAGCTCAACCTTCGCGCCCACCTCCTCAGCCTCCCTGAGAATGATGTCTATGACTGGCTCTTGACGGTCAAGGCTCAGACCCATGGCT
Source organism: Candidatus Calditenuaceae archaeon JGI OTU-3 (assembly GCA_000494185.1). The sequence continues at coordinate 6,689 of AWOC01000034.1, forward strand.
CCACAGGAGGGACACTTCTGTGACAAATTTGAGGGGAGCTCGGTGACTATCTCCTGAGAATTCATGGTCTCGACAATTTTGTAGCCGCAGTTGCCGCATCTCAAAACAACTTCATATAGCTCTAGATCCTCGCTGACTACGAGAAGCTCTACTTGTCGCCGCTTTAATGCATCCCGTACAGCTGACAATCCATAGACCACCGAGTTCCCCGTGACCAGTCTGCGCATGAGATCGTCTATCAGCCTCTTCTCGTAAGTTAGCCTCAGGTCTGAGAGTATGTCTGAAGCCTTCTCTATGGCTTCTCTCACTCCCTCTTCTCCAGAATACGAGGTGTCGATGAGGTGGATTTTGTCTTTCAGGGTGTAGTGAAGCTTTGACTCCTTGAGAAAGACCTCCTTGGTCGGGCCTGGGCCGGCTATTATGACTGCCCTCAGGTTTGGATAGCTTAAGAAGATGCTGTTGGCGTGCTCCGCCACTCTATCATAGTATTCTTGGAGAGCCTGCTCCCTAAGCCTCTCGAACCTCCGAGCAGACTGGCCACCAGCCCTATGTTTCCCGGGAATGCCGCTCGTGTAGGTTCTGATCTCCAGAATCCTTGTACCGCTTAGAACCGCTACAGCAGCCTCCTCATTGTCGATCGTTATTACTCCGTAGGTGTCCTTCTCTTTAAGAAACTCCTTGAGGGGCTCGGTATAGAATTTTGAGTCGCATCGGTATAGGAAGAAGTTGATGGGCTCTGGTGGAACGACATGGTACACCTCTATCTTCTCAGTCCCTTCACCGTTTTGGGGTATGGAGCCGCTGAAAATCACGAGTCCCGTCGGGCCGGGGTCTCTGAAGAGCTTCAGCCTCTGAATAGCGCTCTCAATGGCGTCCATAACGGCCTTCCTCGTTCCCTTCGACTTAATGTTGGAGGCAGTTGCAAGTTCTTGTCTCAGATATCCTATTACCTCGTCAAGCCTCCTACCTGGAGGGATATAGAGGGTCACGAGCTCGGTTCCGCGCCCCTGCCGGGCTTCCAAACTTTCAAGAAACCTCTTGAACTTGTAGCGCTCCACGCTACTCCGCTGTGTTATTCCATTCTCAGACCCCAGGAGATAAGGCCCTGGATGCATAATTTTAAGTTTCCAGCCTTAGCCATACTTTAATACGGCTCTTTGGCCTGGTTAGGCGGATTGGGCCTCGTGGTAAAGATTGGGGGACACCTTTTTTCCCGTAGCGATGGAACGTCAGTAGATTGGATTAGGGAGGCTTCTGAAGTTTTGAAGAGCTGTCACACCAGCGGGGAGAAGTGGGTGTTGGTGGTAGGTGGGGGGTACTCTGCGCGAGAGTTCATCAAGGCTGCTAGGTCTCTTGGAGCAAGCGAGACTGTCTGTGACGAAATAGCTATAATGGTGACGAGGATACACGCCAGTTTATTCATTCAGGCGNTGGGTGATGTGTCATACCCTAACGTCGTCGAGTCGGTGGAGGAGCTGAGGAACGCCCTAGTCTCGAGGGATCTAGCGGTTGCAGGTGGATTCTGGCCCGGTCAATCGACATTCGCTGTGGCTGCCTACTGCGCGGAGACAATAGGGGCACGCAAGATGCTTGTGGCAACCAACGTGGAGGGTATATACGATAAGGATCCGAGAATGTTTAGAGACGCTAAACTCATTAGTAGGATGACCTATAGTGAGCTAAGGAGGTTGATGGAAGGTTTTCCTCAAGCCGCGGGGGAGTACAGAATGGTTGATGCGGTCGGGCTCTCAATATTGGAGAGGAGCAGGATCTCTTTATCAATTATAGATGGGCGCGATCCAAAAAGGTTGAGGGAGGCTCTTTCCAAGGGATACGCCGGAACAATCGTGGAGCCGGACTAGCGGGTGGGACTTTTTGGGTATAAATAGAGTGGCGATAGCAGGTGGCGGCGTCGCGGGGAGCTATCTGGCCACACTACTTGATGGTCACGCTGATGTTACAGTCTTCGAGAGGCAGAAGAAGGAGAAGTTTCGCTCCATATGCGCTTGGGCGACAAGTAAATACGAGATGAGGAGGTACGCGTCAAAGGCTGGGTTGAGCTTCGACGAGTATATTCTCCACGAGGGCCGCGAGATGCTGGTGCAGCTACCTGAAGAGATTATGTCTATCAAGCTTAAAGGATTATGTACGTTCGATAAGAAAAGGTTCATTTTAGATCTTCATAGGAGACTCAAAATCGTCTACGCTGCAGATGCCAGGCGGTTAGCGCAATCCGAGTACGACTTGATAGTTGATGCCACCGGCTTCCACAGAGTCCTTCTCCCAAGGATTCGACGGGACTACTTCATACCTACGACCGAATATCTAGTCAGATTTAGAGACCCACCTTTTAACGACTTTTACCTCAAACCCTTCTATAAACTCGCCGGATACCTCTGGTACTTCCCGCTGGAGAAGGGATACGCATACGTCGGGGCGGGCGACTATCTCAATAGGCAGAGACCCGAGCTCGACGCCTTCATAAAAAGTTATAGAGGTGAGGTAGTGGAGATTGTTGGGAGGCCGGTCAGAATCGCCTCCCCTGCCCAGTGCGAGCCGATATGGACCGGCAGGATCGTAGGTGTTGGTGAGTGTATCGGAGCTGTTCATCCAGTGACGGGGGAGGGCATAATCCCTGCGATAGAATGTGCGAATATTCTTTCCGAGACGCTCGAGCAGGGCCTAGAAAGCTACAAGAGGCGGGTTCTCAGATACTTCGACACCTATTACAAGACTTTCATATTCTTGAGGAAGGTTCACCGAGGAGAGTTCAGCTTGTTACGCGATTTTCATCTAATCCTCTCCCCTTACCTCTATATGAAGAGGAGGGAGGAGAGGTTTGGTATGGAGATCCTGCTGAGACAGTGGTTTAAAATTCTGTCCAGCTATATGCGCGCGAGACAT
>AWOC01000035.1 GCA_000494185.1 Candidatus Calditenuaceae archaeon JGI OTU-3
CACGGCCATCGGCGTCCTCCTAGCCCCGATCTTCTTTAGGACCGGGCTCCACGATACCGGCCTAGCTATACTCACGGGTATGCTGGTCGTCTGCCTGCCTATAGGGTTCGGAGTCTTTCGAAGCTACCTAGCGCCGCTCGCGGAGACCGGCTACCTAGAGTTCCTCGCGAGTCTCAGGGTCTATGCCCATCGAGGGTATCGAGTGGATCATGGTCGTAGGCGTCGTCCTGGCCATGCTCCTCTGGAGTCCTGAGAGGATACCTGAGATCGCGCGGTCTATTGGCCGCTTCTTGAGGGAGGTGCAGAGGGCGAGGGCCGAGCTTGACTCGTATGCTAGGGAGGCTCTGAGCCCCGGGGTCGAGAGCATCAAGTCCGCGGACAGGGAGCTGGTGGAGGCGGCGCGGAAGCTAGGGATTGCGACGGAGGGCCTTAGGCGTGATGAGATCGTAGCGCTGATAAATAAGGCCCTTGGGTCTGGTGAGGCCTCCTCTAAATAACCTCGAGGTTCTCCGGAGGTATCCCCAGCTCCGCCAGAATCTTCCGCACTTTCTCCCTCTGGTCGCCTTGGAGCATTATTAGGCCGTTCTTGACCGCGCCTCCGCATGCACACTTGGTCTTCAGCACTGATGCAGCCTCCTCGATGTCTATGCTGCTCTTGTCGAGCCCCTCGATTATCGTCATGATCTTGTTCCACTTCTTCGACTCCAGCTTGATCTTGACACGCTGCTGCTCATATTCAATCGTCTGGCAAACGCACAGACTCTTCGGGAGCGAGCACGTAGGGCATATCTCAGCCATTATTTCTCTCCTAGACCCCTCGGTTGAACAACTCGTCTGGCAGATATAAACATTATCAAGCTGTGGGGGTATATAGTTCAGGGAGCCTCCTCGTATCGTCTCTTCTTCTCCTCGTAGCTCCTCCTATCCGAGATGGGCTGGGCTGGGCATCCCAGAACCAGCTCGCCCGGCTTAACGTCCCTAACTACGACAGAGCCTGCGGCGATAACAGCTCCCGCACCCACGGTCACGCCGGCCAAGAGTATTGCTCCCGCTCCAACCACCGCTTCGTCCTCGATCATGACCCCCAGCAGCCTGCTGCTCGGTGGGTAGCGGTCGTTGGTCACGCAGACGTTGGGGCCGATGAAGACTCTCCTGCCCACCCTCGTCAGGTGTGGCAGGTAGGCCATGGATTGGATGTTGGTCTCCTCGCCCACAGTCACGGCCCCGTCGAGCTGGGAACCGCTGCCTATCCTCGCCCCACTCCCGATAAAGCTGCCCCTCCTGACCAGTACTCCATGCCCCAGTTCCACCCGGTCCCCGACCTCGACGCCCTCGTAGATGACGCATCCAGCTCTCACGACGCAGAGGCTCCCGATCCTGGCCCCATCGCTCAGCTCGTCGAGCTCGTTGATTGAGCATGGTGGGCCTCGGAGCAGCTTATCTCTCGACGGATACCCGATTATCGTGTTTGCATCTACGTATGTTTTGTCCCCTATCTCTGACGGGCCTAGGACTAGTGCTCCTTGGACTACGTTGCCTCTTATCCTCGCCCGGGGGCTGATGTAGCTTAGCATCGACATGAGTGGGGCATCCTACTATAAGCGGATTGTGGGGCTATGCGGGCCTCTGGGCGCGCCTTGCCAAGAGCACATATAGGTCGAGCTCGCTCAGAGCATTCTCTGCACTCTCATACCACTCATTCGGCACAGGTCCCCAGAGTCTGCCGTCATGCATTAGGAAGAGCTCGTCGGCCACTAGTAGGGCCTCTATCGGGTCGTGGGTGACGTATATAAGGGGTTTGCCGAGCCTCCTGATGTGCCGAATCACCCTCATCTTCTGGGTGAAGTCTATGCTGGAGACGGGCTCGTCGAGCAGAAGCGCCTCAGGGTCCTTGAGCAGGACCGTGGCTAGGTTGAGCAGCTGAAGCTCGCCCGCGGAGAGTCCAGCGCCCTGAGATATACTCTCGAGGCCGAGCTGCTCTATCACATGAGCGGGGTTGGCGCCGTAAAGCTTCGCGAAGTATCTCAGCTGCTCTTGCGGCCTGAAGGGGAGCTTAACTGGATGTTGTGGCAGGTAGCCGAGCCTTCTCTCGCCCGGCGGGAGGCTGGTTATATCGGCGCCGTTTAGTAGTATTCTGCCCGAGTCTGGCCGGTAGAAGCCCATGATGCACCTCAGAAGGCTCGTCTTTCCGCTACCGTTGCGGCCCACGATGACTGTCCTGCTCTCCACAACCATCCTCTCGACGTAGATGCTGAGCCCCCACCGCCTTATGGAGAGGCTCCTAATCTCTAGCACCCTTCTCACCAAGCGTGAAGGCAAACGAGACCAGAAGGGCCACCAGAAGAAGTGTCAGCGCGGCGCCCGCGACCTCCTCAAAACCAGCCCTCATGAAGGCCTCGTAGATGTAGATCCCGACCGTAAGAGGGCGCTGAGCTATGATGAAGAAGACTCCAAGCTCCGAGAATGCTCTAAACCAGCAGAGCAGGATCGCGGATATGAGCGCGGCCTTTGAGGACCGGAGGATAAGTAGGATGAGCCGGTGCCCGCCGACCCTGAGACTCGCGAGGAACTCTAGGTAGCCGGTCTCCGCGAGCGGCGCTAGGTAGCTTCGAAAGACTCCGAACCCTATAGGCAGGCAGACGACCAGCATACCCGTGAGTATAGCTAGGCCGGTATCGTGGAGCCCGGTCCTAAAGAAGATCGGGGCTAGGAGGACGCCGATGGCCGTGTGGGGGATTGCTATGGGGAAGGTTG
>AWOC01000036.1 GCA_000494185.1 Candidatus Calditenuaceae archaeon JGI OTU-3
GGCAGACGACCAGCATACCCGTGAGTATAGCTAGGCCGGTATCGTGGAGCCCGGTCCTAAAGAAGATCGGGGCTAGGAGGACGCCGATGGCCGTGTGGGGGATTGCTATGGGGAAGGTTGTAAGGGTCGTGATAATCCTCCCGTCACTCCTCAGACTGCCGAGCGAGGTGAGGAGGGAGAGCGGGATGACGATAGCCGTGGCGAGGCTCGAGTAGAGGGCGGTTGTTATGAGCGGGCCCAGTATCTGGGGGGTAAAGGCCAGCCTCTGCGTCGCGAGTGTGGGGACTGTGAAGACAGCGAGATAGGTGGACGAGACTGCTAGAGAGTAGATCCAGAACCGCTCCATCCGTCAATACCTCTCCAACCCATACATGGATGTGTCAATCCTCTCGAGCGCGGCTAGGAACTGGTCGCCGGCCGGGCTGAAAGAGACCGCCTCTGCCACGAAACTCTTAATCTCTACCTCGCTCACGCTGGTCAGGGCGAGGAACCTCACTGGCGGGTTATCCGCGAACTGTATCTCTGGGGGCAGCTCAATCACGTTGAACCTCTCGCCATAGCGCTTATAGACTATGAATGGTGTGTGGGCGAAGATGCAGTCGACTGCTCCCGCCTCGAAGAGGGAGGCGACGCCTGCTAGGTCGTCCCTCGCCGCAAACTTCCCGCGGGCGTTGAACCCTCTCGCGTCAATGATTACAGCACCATCCTCCCTCTTGGCGAAGGATACTGAAAGACCCTCCTCTATCTCTTCAAGCCTCAGATAGCCGTATTGCGTGGTAAGCCAGTAGAGCGCCGCGAGCGCCCTGTAGCCGATGGGGGCCGTGTTGGGGTCCGCAACACCTATTCTCACCCCACCTAAACCCTGAAGGCTCGTTAGGTCCTTGCAGACCAAATGTAGTTTGAAGTGGCCGAGGATGAGTCTCCTGAACTGTTTATCGCGGATCTCCTTAATCAGCTCCGAATCAACGGTCAGGTAGGCGTCGGGCACCCTCCCCTGCTGTATAAGCCTCAAAGCAGCCACGCTGCCGACCACCCTGAGATCGGCCCCGCCCTGTCCCAGCATCTCCGCTGCGTCGTTGGCCAGCTTAAGGAGGGTTGGGGCGACGTAGATAACGGCGGCCTCCTCGCCACGCCGATGCGGGCCCCACAACGCGGTCGGCACCGACACAGCCACCGCGAGGAGGAGGGTGGCCAGAAGCGTCGCCCTCCACAAAATCACCATCGCCACGGCTTGTGGAGCCCACTATAATATAAATATTTGACCGATTTTTCCCAACGCTACGCAACGACCATCCGCCCCAATCAGCCGTTCATGCGTTTTAGGGCCATCAGCCGCCGTATCCTTTTTTAGCTGGCTAAAGCTGCTTGTCCTGCAAGTGGGCAGAGGTGGAGGGGCTGGGGAGGCGGGTAGAAGCGACTGGGGCCTCGCCTGAGCTAGCTGAGGATCTCCTTGACCTATTACTGACGACCTATAACTCAGCTGGTATTGGGCCCGAGGCCGGGATCAAGGTCGCGCAGCTCTACATGTCGGGCAGGATCTCGAGCCCCGAGGGCATGGAGCTTCTCCTCAAGCTCTGCGCGGCCGTTGAGCCGGAGAAGACGGCCCAGATCCTCAGGAAACATGGCCTAAACATCTGAGGCATGAGATTCTCGATCGAGCTCCCACCAAAAGACCCTCTCTGGAGGCTCCAGATCTACGCACACCTCGCCGACAAGCTCTCATTCGACGCCATCTGGCTGAGCGACCACTACTTCAACAGGAATACCGTGATCTCCGCAACCGTGATGGCGGGCGTCACTAGGAGGCTGATGATTGGGCTGGGGATCATGAACCCCTACCTCTATCACCCGGTCTGGATCGCGCAGGCCGCTGCAACCCTCTCCGAGCTTGCTCCAGGCCGAGTTATGCTGGGGATAGGCGCCGGCGATCGGCTGACGCTAGAGTCTATAGGCGTCGAGCAGGTCAGCCCCGTAAGCAGGGTGAGGGAGGCCGCCAAGATCATCAGGGAGACCCTTGGAGGGGAGTCTGGAGCGAGGGGCAGGCTGGACTTCAGGCCGTGGGGCAGGATACCCCTATACGTGGCGGCGCAGGGCGAGCGCTTCCTGAGGCTCGCGGCGGAGGTGGGTGATGGAGTGCTGATAAACAGCTCGTGGCTCCACAGCCCTGAAAGTCCTGTGGGGATCGTGAGGGGAGAGCTGGCGCGGATAGGACGGGACGAGAGGGCCTTCTCGCTCGAGATGGAGGTCCTAGTCTCCCTACACGAGGATCGAGAGAAGGCCAGAAAGACGGTCAAGCCCTACGTGGGCGTCATCTCCCTAGGCATCCCAACGGACCAGGCGGAGGAGCTCGGGATAAGCCAGGAGGCGCTATCGAGGATAAGGGAGATGGTGCTGAAAAGGAACTGGCTAGAGATCCACAAGGTGGTGCCGGAGAACTTGGTCGAGCTCTTCGCCGTCGCGGGGGAACCGCGCTATGTCGAAGAACGTATCTCGACGCTGTGCGAGGCCGGGTTGGATGGTATAGTCCTGGGGGGTCCGCTGGGCCCAACGCCTAGGCGCGCCATCATCGAGCTGGACAGGATCCTACGCGGTCTCAGAAGATGACCGAGCGCGCCAGCGCGCGGAGCTTGGATCTAAAGTCTTCGAGCTCCTCCGTCGAGAGGATTCTCCCGCCGAACCGTACCTCCTCGTACCTCTGAATAATTGCCTCCACCTCCTCTCTGCCGAGACGCGAAAACACCTCCCTCACCGTCATGGGGCGCGGGTCAGGAACCATGCCTCTCTCTGCCATAATACTGATGAGGGTCCTCATACACTCCTTGAGATATTCGCGCTGACTCTCGGGGGACACCTCCGAGCGGAGGAGCCTCTCGAGCCTCCAGTAGGGGCCTACCTCAAGGGTCTCTGAGCTCGTCTGCGGGGCCCTCCTCATCCTCCTCCGAATCGTGAGGATAGCCGCGGCTACGGCGATGTTTAGGAGCAGCCAGAAGCCGGGATTATAGACTATGTCGAGCTCCATCCTACTCGGTCTCCTCGATTATCGTCGCGTTGGTCAGCTGTATAGGGATGAAGATCTCGTCCCATGGGACGATCATGGCTGTCCAGGGAATAATGATCTCCATCTTCGAGTAGACCGGGATGACTACGTCGTAGAGCGTGTAGCCAGCGGGCGCGTCTAGCCTAAGGTAGTAGGGCCTCGGCGTCAAGTGGTTCTCAAGCCTCTCGCTCGTGGGAAACACCATCTTACGGCCACCATGATCTAACACGCTGACGAAGGGTGTTGAAGCGTAGACGTTGTTATCGGTGGGCGGTTTATACTCTAGCTCGATCTTGGTCGAGGAGGTCGTGAAGTTAACATAGGTCTTGAGCGAGATGGGGGTTATCTTCTCCTCCCTGAAGATTACAATCACCTCGAGGGGCTTATCGACACTCACGATCATCCTGTGTGGATAGAGTATCCCGTCCCTCCACGAGACCATGAGGCTGTAATTGCCCGGTTGGAGAAGGAACTCTGCCTCCCCGTTCGCGTCAAGCTCCGAGAACAGGCGGCCCAAGACGACGAATACTAGGCCATGCGGCGGAGGGGTGGGCGGAGAACCCTCGATAGAGTGCATGACCCTGACCTTCACAGGAATACCCGCCTTAACCGGGGCGGCTACGGCGGCGACTTGGCGTAGTGCGGGTGAGGATGAGAAGGAGAACGGGCCAGCGTTGAAGAGGGCGAAGAGCACGGCGAGTAGCACCGCCAGGATGATCATAATCTTGTCGGGCCCTCTCCGCATGGCTCGCCCTAAAGATAGTGGTGAAGGATGGGCCGATATAAGCTCTCTCGGGGGTAACGAGTTTTTGTTTGACGCCTCTCGCGTCGTGTTTAGCTGAACCTCTTAGGTGAGAAGTATTGCAGGATCGGGTCCTCGCGCCCCGAGATAATCCCCTCTACGAGGAGGGCCGTCGCGGGGCTGAGTGTCAGCCCCAGCCTACACAGCCCAGTCGCGACTATGATGGCGCTTCTCTCCCCCACCCGTCCTATAACAGGCAGGCCGTCGGGCAGGCACGGCCTAGAGCCGACCCACTCGTCAACCACCCTCAGGCCCCTTAGGGGAGGCAGCGCCCTCCCGGCCTTCTCCAGCATCAGCCTGATCTTGCCGCGGTCGAGCGGCGCATCAGGGTCATTCAACTCGAAGTAGCTCGTCAGGCGCATCGCGCCCGCCGCCGTCTGGCTCACAACTATCTTCTCATCCGAGTAGAATATGGGCCTGGATATCCGGGCCTGCGTGGGCTCTGTTATTGCGAGGTATCCTCTGCCGGCCGCGAGCGGTATCTCTACTCCTATGCGGGCGAGGAGCCTCTTGGTCCAGGCCCCTGACGCTACTACGGCCCATCCAGCCTCAATCTCCGAGCTCTGCGTCCTAACCCTCGCGGCCTCACCCTCTTCTAGGATGCTGACGGCATCCTCAGGAACCATCCTCACCCCAAGTCTCTGGACGGCGGAGTAGAGCGACTCGAGCGTCTTGGCTGGGTTCACCCACGCGTCATCCAGGTAGTAAAGGCCGCCGACGACCTCCTGTCCCAGTAGGGGCTCCATCTCTCTGCACCTCTCACCATCGAGGGCCTCGACCCTGTAGCCGAGCCGCGCCGCGTCCTCCCTAACCAACTGCGACTCGTGCGTGAAGAGCTCGTCCGAGAAGTAGGCCTCCAGAGACCCAGCCTCCACAAGCTCGGCGTCAAGCCCCTCCGACCTGATTGTCTCAAGCCAGATCCTCTTGCTCTCGGGGACCAGCCTCGATAGGATCCGACCCCTCTCTATGACCAGCCCCCTCCTGAGGCCCCTAGCGTATCTCCAGATCCAGCCCCTAGGCAGAGACTCCCTCAAAGCAACAATAGGACTCGTCGAGAGGTATGAGCCCCGCCTCAAGGCGAGCCGGACAACCTTCCAAAACCCCATGATCTCTGGGACCGTCGTTGTCGAGCCATGGTGAATTATCCCGGCGTTGCCCCACGAGGCCCCCCTCCTGAGGTTCCCCCCGACTAGAACAACCTCGTACCCAGCCCTCCTAAGCCTATAGGCCGTGTGTAGTCCGACAAAGCCGACGCCCACAACAGCCGCGTCAGCCCGCATCAGAGAAGACACCGACCCCACATCCTAATAAACAGAGTAGGGATCGGCCACAAGGAAGACGCGACTCCTCATCAAGGCTTATCTACCGCGAGCCAGCACGTCTATCGAGATGAGCCTAGAGGGTCTTCTGGCGGCCTTGGAGAGGGCGAGCGAGATCACCATAACAGTGAAGGGGAGGAGGACCGGGAGGAAGATAAGCCTGCCCGTCTGGTTCGTCAAGAGGGGCCGCAGGATCCACCTACTCCCCGTGATGGGGTCAGACACGAACTGGTTCAGGAACGTCCTAGCTGACCGAGTAATGGAGATCGAGGCCGGTGGGCATAAGGCTACGGTGGAGGCGAGGCCCATAACGGAGAGGGGCGAGGTTGAGAGGGTGGTCGAGATGTTCAGGGAGAAATACGGCGCGGGCCAGATACGGAGATACTACTCCAAGTTTGATGCCTGTGTCGAGATAGACCTCTGAGCGCGGTGATTAGTGCGGGGTCAGTGAGCGGGTGTCCTCATCACTGCTCAGAAATACCCGCTCTCATCACGCCAATAAACTGAAAAAGAGACTAGTATGTAAAGCTGTAAGGGGGGCCGCCGACTACCGCTGGCTTGACCCCGCGCCTAGAAGTCTTCCTTGATGATCGTCTTCCTATTGTTTGCCTTGCAGCGCTCAACAGCCCTCTGTATCGCCTGCCTCACCACGGCGTCGAGTCCCTGCAGGGCGTCGCTACTCAGCCTATAGCCTTCTGGCAGCAGCTCCCTCACCTTGGACTCCACGATTACAAACTCTCTGGGCATGCTTTCGCCTAACTGTTATTGGGGGGGTTAAATAAACCTAATTTGAAGGCGGAGTCGCCATATGATTAGGGTAGTCCTTGTAGCTCAATTATAGATTTAGTTTAGGGTCAATGATGTGGGGGAAAAGGGTTTTAAGGGGGAGGGGTGAACTTAGAGGGTATTACGCTACGAGTGGGGCTTACAGGTTGATGGGCACGTTTGTCACGCCGTTTATAAGCTTTGTGGCTGGGGAGACCGGCTCCACGAGGCTCCTGAAGAGCTCTGGCGCCTCAGTGTGTATAGGTATCAGTACCCTGGGCCTGATCGCGGCGATAATCTCTCTGAGCTCCCCCTGGCTGGCATGCCCAGACGAATGGATCTGGGCTGTCATCATCCCCATCCTTAGCGCCCAGTTGTCGATCCTCTCCCTGTCAATCTCCTGCTCCTCTGTATGCGGCTCGCTGGTCGAGTAGATCAATATCGAGTCCTCGGCAGGCCTCATGTAGAGCAGGTCGAGGACTTCGTCGGGAGAGTTAAGAACGACCAGAAACTTCTCTTGGGACCTCCCCACATCCACGTCTCTGAGGATCGCCTCTCCCTCGCCTGAGAACCTCTCGATGAGTTCCTTCTCCCAACCCCTGTAATCCTGCTCCGCA
>AWOC01000037.1 GCA_000494185.1 Candidatus Calditenuaceae archaeon JGI OTU-3
TGAGCCTGAACTGGCCGTAGGCGGCCCCCCTCAACCCCCATATCTCCAGCCCCTCCGGCCCACCCAGGGGCGAGTAATCATACTCGTAGCTAAACCCGCTGGGATACCTCATCCTAATAGTGACTGTGGGCTGCGTGTCTAGCTGGCTTGGGTCGACACTNGGTGGGATCATTAACTTTGTGGTGAAGATTGTGATGGAGCTGTTTATGTCGTTCTTCAAGATGTAGTCGAGGGGCTTCAAAGCCTCTAGACTTCTCTCGATCCGTGCAGTGGACTCGACGGCCCTGCCGATCCCCTTCCAGGCAAACCAGACCGTGGCGGACTCGACATATATGGCGCGACCGCTACAGTAGCCGTGTATCTCGAGTCTCCAATCCGCGATCTTGCGGTCGCCATAAATCTCGATGTTTGTGTCCTGGACGGAGTAGTTCTCAATAAACCCAGCCTCCTTCAATATCCTCGCCCTCTCAAAAACCGGCGAGACATCGCTCTCCCACGCTCGCCTAAACTCCTTCACAAAGGGGGTATAGATCCTCTGGCTGCAGTCGACGTTGACTAGCTGGAAGGTAAGGTTGGCCATTTCTCCGGGGAAATAGGTATCCCCATAGCTGGCGAGCCAGGTAGGCCCTGCGCCGCGCGCGTCGGTTTGTGGCGGGCCGAGTGGAAGAAACAGCACCTTTAGGTCCCAACGGGCGGGCTGGGCAATGGCGGGCTGGTTGAAAAGCGTGATTAGAGCCATGGCCAAGACAATAATTAGCCAAGTCGAGGTCATCTTTTTCAACTGCCAAACCCTGTGAAGGAGCCCCTCCGACAACCCCTAAACTAGCGATATAACTATTCAGAGAAGCCTTTAGCTCTTACCACGTGGTCGTATCTTAATAGTACCTCAGTGTTGGTGAGCTGTTGGCTGGAGCATCGAGTTTGAAAAGGAATATATAGGGGTGAGCAACCGCTTAATTGAATGTCTAGCAGTCGATCAATATTTTTGACGATCTCCTGCGCCTCACTTTTAAAAGATACAGCTCATAGGCATGTGGAAGTTATCGCGCCGGATCAGCCTATTATTTTTGTCGGGGCGCTTTTAGCAAACTTTGGTTTGGACCAGGTCGTCCTGCAGGAGAGCAAGCCCTTTACAGCTCGCCAGGCTGTAAGGATTGTGAGTGGCGGGGATGTTCTTAAAAGTTTTGTCATCAATCCTGGCTTTCCGTGGCCGTATCTCATGAAGGCGGCGGTATCCGACTTGGCTAGGAGCGCGAGCTATGTGCTTGCAGAAAACAGTCTCGGCGAGGCTCTCGAGGCGATGGAGAGGCAAAGGTACGGTGCGGTCGCAGTCGTTAATAGAAATGGCGAGTTTGTGGGACTGCTTACAGTCTATATGGTTATGCGATTTATACTGGAACGCGCTGAGATACGTGCGGTCCTGAGAAAGATAAGGTTGCGGGATATCGTTCGCCCCTACCCGCCAATAACGGTCAGCCCTGAGGAGACTCTCAACTACGCCATAAACAAGATGCTGAGCTCCCAGGTGAGAAGGCTTGTAGTCGAGGGTCACTGGAAAATCTTGAGCGACAGAGGCATAATACGTCTCCTGATGGGTAATGCTGCAGCCCTAGAGTCCCTGAGAGACCAGCCACATAGCCTGCTCGAAAGGCCAATTGCCTCGCTTGGCGTCACCCTCGAGCGCCCCGCCTTCTCTAACTACGAGGACAGCTTAGAGGAGGTACTGGAGAACGTTCTGGCTAGTGAGGCGCTATGCGCCCTGGTGGGGGGAAACGAGAGGATAGTGACCCCCTGGGACCTGACTGTCCGGCTCTACAGGTTCATATCCGAGAACAAGGTGCCCTCGCCTGTGTAATACCGAAAATCGGCCAGTTTCAGCGCGGTCTGTTCAATTTGATATACACCTCCGGGGTATAGCTCCTTCAGATGGGGTCGGAGGACCTTCCCCTCATGCAGGAGCTCTCAGACTATGGGGTCAGAATAACTAGGGAGATAGCTCACCTTAAAGTCGCGGGCATGACTTTTAGGGACCTTGAGAGGGGTAGCCAGATAACCCTGCCGATGTGGGCCGCGGAGGTGCTCATNGGGGCGGGCATCGCCGAGCCTATTGAGGGACGCCTCGAGGTCCAGCGCCTAGCCCAGCTACTATGGCGAGAGAAGCGAAGCATCTCAGAGCTAGTGGACCTGCCCCCAAAGTTCTACCACGCGTTGAGGCTTAGCTTCTCAAGCCTCTCTGGTACCGATGCTGAGAGCGCTAAAGCATTGAGGCTTTATGCTCGTGACCTCGTTTCTCTTCGGCTCTCAAAGCTCCTTGGATATGCCGCTAAGGGGGTCGAGCCTGAGCTTATCCAACACATGACCGACGAGGAGCGAGAGCTCTATGTGCGTCTACGTTCCCTGATTAAGACTTGGCTCCAATCCCTCGGGCTAGAGGTGTGAGAAATGGCTGAGACTTTCGAGGAGGTACTTGCGAGGTTCTTCAAACAGGAGCGGTATAGGGAGTACATCTCGCGGGCCGTCGTGGCCGGCAGGAAGAGNGTCCCAGTAGAGTTCGCGGACCTCCTAGTCTTTGACAAGGAGGTCGCCGAGGCCATTCTCTCTGAGCCCCTAAAATATCTCCCATTACTCGACGCTGCAGCCTATAAGCAGCTCGAGCTCGAGTATCCCCAGTACGCAGCGGCTGTGAAGACCTTTAGAGCGGCGGTCAGGGGTCTTCCAGAGATCACCCCGATACGCGGGATAAGATCAGAGCATCTCCGGAGACTAATCGCAATAGACGGCATAGTTGTTAGGGCGTCTGTCGTAAGGCCCCTGCTGGCCAAAGCCGTCTATCGTTGTAGGTATTGTGGATTGACCTATCGTCAGGAGGGCGTGAAGCCTCCCCTCAGGTGTAGCTCCCCCCGCTGTATCGAAAGGAAGCCATCCTTCGAATTGGTGGAGGATGAGTCCGTCTTCGTCGACTTCCAGACCCTCGGTGTCCAGGAGAAGCCCGAGGACCTTCCACCGGGCCAAATACCCAGGGTGATCGAGGTGAGGGTTAAGGGAGACTCGGTTGATGCAGCGGCGCCGGGCGACAGGGTCACGGTTACGGGGGTTTTGATGATTTATGCAGAGCANGGGGACCAGACACAGCAGCCTCGGAGGATATATCTGGAGGCGGTCTCGGTCGAGCCCCGGGGCAAGGAGCTAGAATCCCTCCTCATTACGCCAGAGGAGGAGAAGCTCTTCAACCAGATGGCCGCAGATCCCAAGAACTATCAGAGACTCATACAGTCCGTCGCCCCCTCTATCAAGGGGCTTGACCACATCAAGGAGGCCATACTGCTACTCCTATTCGGCGGGAGGGCCAAGGTCTTCCCAGACGGCGTTAGGGTTAGAGGAGACATCCACGTCCTCCTAGTCGGCGACCCGGGCACGGCTAAGTCGACTCTACTCCTNTACGCGGCACAGATAGCGCCTCGCGGAATCTACACCTCGGGCCGCGGAAGCACTGCTGCCGGGCTTACGGCTGCGGTGGTGAGGGATCAGGGGGGTGGCCTAGTCCTTGAGGCGGGGGCCGCGGTGCTTGCAGACATGGGGATCTGCGTCATAGACGAGATCGATAAGATGAGGCCAGAGGATAGGGTGGCGATGCATGAGGTCATGGCTCAGCAGACGGTCAGTATAGCTAAGGGCGGTATAGTGGCAACACTGAATGCGAGGTGCAGNATACTTGCGGCGGCCAACCCGGAGCTAGGCCGCTACGATGCCTACAGACCCTTCAACGAGAATGTTAACCTGCCAATAACCCTCTTGTCCCGGTTCGACCTCATATTCGTGCTGAGAGACGAGCCCACCCCTGAAATGGATCGGCAGGTAGCGAGCCACATCGTCTCGCTCCACGCGGAGGGTGGGGTGAAGCAGGAGCCGGCCATCCCTCCCCCGCTGCTAAAGAAGTATATCACCTACTCTAAAAAGATCGAGCCCGTGCTCTCGCGCGAGGCTGCTGAGGCTTTGCAGCAGTTTTACCTCTCCATGAGGTCGGTGTACGAGAAGACATCGACCGTCTCAATAACTGCAAGGCAGCTCGAATCGCTGATCAGGCTCGCCGAGGCTAGCGCAAGGGCCTGCCTCAGGAGCGTAGTCACCCTAGAGGACGCAAACGTAGCTATCAGGCTGATGAAGAGAAGCCTCTCGGAGGTGGGTGTCGATGTGGAGACAGGGAGGCCGGATATCGACGTGATTATGACGGGGAAGCCTAGGAGCGTGAGGGAGAAGCTGAGTCTCGTCTTAGACGTGATCCGGACGCTTCAGGAACAGCACGGCTACGCTGACGACGAGGCGCTCAGGAAGGAGCTCCAAGAGCAGGGCCTGACTAGAGGGGAAATCGACAGGATCCTGAACCGCATGATAACAGAGGGAAGAATATACACCCCCAAGCCCGGGGCCTACAGGTTGGCGTAGCCCGACATGCGGATCGAGGAGACGGGCCTACCACCCTGGCTCGTGGAAGCCCTCAGAACCCGCGGGGTCGAGACCCTCTACCCGCCCCAGGCGGAGTCATTAAAGAGGGGGCTACTGGAGGGGCGGAACCTGGTTGTCTCTTCGCCAACCGCGTCGGGGAAGACCCTGATCGCGGTCATGGCGGCGGAGCGCGTCCTCGCGGCCGGTAAGAAGGTTCTATATCTGACTCCTCTCAGGGCGCTGACTTCCGAGAAGGCGGAGGAGTTCAGATCGATCTTCGGCGAGATGGGTCCTGGATACAGGGTGATTGCTGTCTCCGGGGACTATGACGATCCGGGGGAGTGGATAGGCGCTAGAGACGTGGTGGTCGCAACCTACGAGAAGGCTGACAGCCTTGTTAGGCATAGGGCGCGCTGGCTTTCCAGCGTGGGGCTAGTCGTGGTGGACGAGATACACATGCTGGGAGACAGGGAGAGGGGGCCAACACTAGAGATGACCATCGCCAAGCTCTTGGAGACCATAGAGAGCCCGCAGATACTCGGCCTCAGCGCTACAATCCCCAACGTCAAGGAGATAGCCGAGTGGCTAGAGGCCTCACCCATAGTAAGCGACTTCAGGCCCGTACCCCTAAAGGAGGGGGTTGGGCGTGGCGGGCGGATAGTCTTCTCAGACGGTTCCACGTGGAGGCTGAGATCCTCGGGAGACCTGCTGAGCGCTGTGGTCGGTGAGGGTTTGATGGATGGTGGGCAGGTCCTAGTCTTCGCGTTAACGAGGAGGAAGGCGGAGAAACTGGCGGAGGGGCTTGTAGGGGTCGTCCGGGCCTCCGGAGCCCTCAAGGGGTCGGACTTGGAGGCGCTTAGGGAGTATGCGCTGAGGATCAGGGAGAGTGAGAGGGAGTCGCCCTTCGCTGAGCGGCTTGCGCGGCTCGTCGAGCAGGGGTCCTCCTTCCACCACGCCGGGCTTGGACACCTACACAGAACCTTGATAGTCGAGGCATTTAAGGAGAGGGTCCTCCCCTTAATCTGCGCCACACCCACACTGGCAGCCGGCGTGAACCTGCCTGCAAGGATGGTCGTGATACCGGAGCTCAGGAGATTCAGCTCGAGGCTAGGTTCTTCGACCCTCTCCGTCACCGAGTATAAGCAGTTCTGCGGCAGGGCTGGGCGGCCGATGTACGACGAGGTGGGATACTCCATCTTACTCGCCAATTCAAAGGCTGAGGAGGAATACCTGCTCGAGCGGTACATCAGGGGTGAGCCTGAGCGAGTCTACTCGGCCCTCGGAAACGAGAGGCACCTTAGGAGCCACATACTCTCACTCATAGCTTCGGGCCTGGCGTCATCGGAGCTGGGCCTCAGGAGAATCATCAACAGGACCTTCTACGTCCAAGTCTTCGGAGCTAAGAGCCTCGATAGGAGCATAGCGCTAAGCCTCGAGATGCTCGAACACTACTCGATGATAAGCCGCGAAGACGGCCTCCAAGCGACGAGGCTCGGACACAGGGTCTCTGAACTCTACATCGACCCCCTGACCGCCGTGCGAATAGTGAAGATGACTGAGGGGCTAGAGAGCCTCTCCCCCTTGGCCGCTCTCCAGATAATATGCTCCACCCCCGACATGAGCGATGTCTACGCCGCGAGGCTACGCCTCTCCAGCCTCAGAAGATTGGTCGAGGAGATAGGTGAGGGGATGTTGTTAAGGCCTCCGAACAGGGAGGAGGATCCTGAGGAGTACGAGCTGTACTTGGAGGGTCTGAAAAACGCCTTGGTACTATGGAGCTGGGTGGAGGAGGTGCCCGAGAAGGAGATCTATGAGAGATTTATCGTCGAGCCCGGCGACTTCGCCGCCCTGCGGGAGAGGGCTGAATGGATCTCCTACTCAGCCTCAAATGTATTAGAGTTGGTGGGGAGGAAAAGTGTTTCGAGACTTTACAGTGTCCTGACTGAGCGGCTGAGACACGGGGTCAGGGAGGAGCTACTGCCACTTGTCAAACTTCCCGACATTGGCAGGGTCCGGGGCAGAAATCTCTGGAGGGAGGGAATCAGGTCGGTGGAGGACGTGAGACAGGCCAGCTTGGAGCAGCTCGCGAGGGTTCCGGGGATCGGGCAAACCATAGCGGCCAAGATCAAGAGAGCCGTGNAGGAGCTATAGCCTGAGCCCCTCAAGGAGCCTGACACCGATCGCCGCCGCCAGGATGTCGGCGGAGGATCCAGGCCTCGCGTCAATCCTTCTCAAATAGTTGTCGAGCTCGCGTAGATATCTAAGGCCGCGTCGGGTCAGAACCCCGCCCTCCGAGAGGACGTCTGAGGCAAGCCTCTGGGTGATGCGCGCCACATGAATCCCTCTCCTCCTAGCTATGTGCGTGTCTGGCCTCCTAGACATGACCTCTAGCAGGGCGTTTACGCAGGCCTCCTCAAACCGGTCCGCCTCTTTCTCCCAACGCCTGAGGCAGGGGTGACAGACCTCAAATACGAGGGGATAACCCTGGGCAAGCTCGTCCGCCACCATGTCCCTCCCCGAATAACACCTAAACACCTCTACAAGCCCCGCCCTCCTCTGCCTCAAGAGCCTATAGGTCCTTGGATCGTTCACGTCAAGGAAGGGTACTCTACCGAGCCCTCCGGGGCTTGAGAGTCGTATCGCCTCGAGGACACGAGTTGCGTCGCGCCAATCCATATCAAGCAATATCCGCCGTGCAATCTTCCTTAGATCGTGGGCTGAGACGGGGCGATTGCCCAATCGCCCGGCCGCCGCGGCGAGGGGGATGGCCAGAAGAATTGCACCTAGGTGGGCATTTCCTCCTCTCTGAGAATTGAGGGAGGCCTTGACTCCGCGAAGGACCAGACGCCCCAGCGCCCCCCTAACCCTCCCCAGTCTGCCCAAAAGCGCGGCAGAGGCAAAGTAAGGGTAGAGCGCCGCGGCGCTGGCGGAAAGCCTGAAGATGTCGATCTCCTTGAGGGGGTTCACCCTGTCCACTAGCCCCGGCTTTGGGTGGGCTGCAGCCTCGAGGAGCAGCGCGGTGGTGAAGCACCAGGCAACCTTGGAGTCGGACTCGCTGAGCAGCCCTTCCCACCTCCCTAAACCCTCTTAAGCCGAGCTACGACCGTCTCATGCTCCCTAACGAACCTCGCAACGAACCCCACCGCCTCAAGCCTCTCGACAACACCTCTGTACAGTCTTACCCCTCGAGCTCTCCCCCCGGGGCTCCCCACATAATGAACAAGGACCCCGTTGGGCCTCATGACTCTAGCCAGCTCCAGATAGAACTCCCTTGAATAGAGCTCGCCAGCGAGGGCGAAGCGCGGCGGGTCGTGTATCACCACTTGGAAGAATCTGTCTGGGAGCCGGCCTATAACCTCAGCGACATCTCCCAGAACGACACGTACTTGCTCAGACTCNAGCGCGCGGGACCAGGGATTCTGCTCAGCGATCTGGATGACGCTTGGAGACTTCTCCACGGTAAGGATGGAGGCNGCTCCTCGCCTCAGGGCCCAGGTGGCGGTGTACCCGAGACCCATGCAGGTATCCAGGACCCTAGCACCCGTCAAGGATCCCCCCGCTAGCTTCACCTTAGCAAGCGCATCCAGCTCAGGGAACGTTCCCTTCACCCTATGCATATGGATCCCATTAATCTCCAAAGTAGGCGCGTGCCGCCTAGCCGTGCGAACAAGCTTATAGAACGCGTCACTCCAGGCCTCGATCTTTGACAACCCATCGTCCAAGACTGCGTAGACCGACCGGTCATCCAGCGCTACCTCCTCTAGGACCGACAGCTCCAACGTGGCTCGGCCAACCAGGGCCACAGAGCCCTCGATCCTTACCTTGGTGGTGGAGAGCCCAGCGTCAAGGCTGGTTACGACCTCGCCGAGCCCGTGCCTAGCCGCCTCAACTATGTCTCGTGCGTAGTCGCAGGTAAGTACGGGTAGCCCCCTGAAGCGGTAGGGATAGGTCCCCGGCACCGTCGGCTCGCTGGAGACCATGCAAGCACCACCCCATCTGTATACGGGTAATCCGATAGCTCTTCTGCAGGCTTAGTGTAAAGACTTTTTTACAGCGCCATCACCCTAAAGGGGGTATGGAGAAGCCTGAGGAGGCCTTTCCAAGAATTAGGGCGCTTCTTACCCANAAGCTGGTTAAGAAATACGGTCTGAAGAAGAGTCTAGTTGCACACGTAATGGGTGTGAGCCCATCGGCCGTCACACAGTACCTTGCTGGCCGGAGGGGCCGGCGCCAGAGCGATGCTAAGCTAGCGGAGGAGATTGAGGGTCTCGCGGCACGTGTCGCGAGAAAGATTGAGCTAGGCCTCGTAGAGGCGGCCGCCTCGGAGGTCCAGGCCTATCTGAACCAGCTGATCTCGCCCAAGCCAGCCCAGCCCCAGCAAATAGAGGGGTCGCTCCTTGAAGAGATCATAAACTCGCTCCGCTCCCGNATGGAGTTGGAGGAAGAGGCAGCCCGCAAAGCTCTCGAGCTCTCTAGCAGGGCCACCTCACCTCTAGCAAAGCTTCTGCTGAAGCAAATGGCGGTCGACAGCCTTAGACACGCAGACATAATCAACATGGTTATTGTTGCTCTACGCAGTGGTGGTGACACAAGCATCAACGCC
>AWOC01000038.1 GCA_000494185.1 Candidatus Calditenuaceae archaeon JGI OTU-3
GAGACACTATACAAGACTCTCGACCACACAAAATCTATTGCCTTTATTCTCTCGGACGGGGTCGTCCCGTCCAACTCGAAGGTCGGCTACCTCGCTAGGCTCCTCATAAGAAGGATTGTAAGCATCCTCACGAAGCTGGGGGGAGCGAGTCTCCTACCCGACCTAGTCTCGATGCAGATAGAGTACTGGGGTAGGGACTTTCCACATCTCAAGGAGATGGAGGATGAAGTCATCGAGCTGGTTACACACGAGGTCAACAAGTTTAGGGAGACCCTCTCGAGGGGCATGAGTTTCCTCGAGAAGGAGTTGGCGGAGATCAGCAGGGGGACAAAAACGCTCACAGCGGACTACGTCGCCAAGCTGTACGAGGAGAGGGGACTGACGCCCGACATAGTTGTTTCAGCAGCGGCAAAGGCAGGGCTGCAGGCGCCACCCCCCGAGGAGGTCGAGGAACTGATGGTGTCCAGACATATGAAGGCAGTGGTGGAGAAGGAGGAAGATGATAAACGCCTCAGAAACGCCTCAAGGATTGTTAAGGGGCTTCCAAAGACGGAGAAGCTCTATTATGAGGATCCTTACGCCTTCAAGTTCAGCGCCAAGGTTTTAGCGTCGGCGAACGGCGTCGTGGTGCTCGATAGGACGCTCTTCTACCCCGAGGGTGGCGGACAGGTTGGGGACACTGGAATACTCAGCTGGGACGGCGGCACGTCGAAGGTCATAGACACGCAGATAGTGGACGGAGTGGTGGTACACTTTATCGAGGGCCCCCAGCCTCCTGCTGGCATTGTCGTGACAGGCGAGATCGACCACCTCAGACGCCTCAGCATCATGAGGCACCACACAGCAACTCACATACTGATAGGCGCTGCCCGCCGGGTTCTAGGTCGCCACGCCTGGCAGATGGGTGCGAAAAAGGAGGCCGAGGTGGCGAGGCTAGACATTAGCCACCACAAACCCCTTACGGGGGAGGAGATAGAGCGGATAGAGCTTCTAGCAAACGAGACGGTCTCAAGACGCATACCGATCAGAACCTACTGGCTCCAGAGGAGCGTTGCGGAGGAGAGGTATGGGTTCACGCTTTATCAGGGCGGGGAGGCGCCGTTAGGAGAGGTGCGGGTTGTTGAGATTCCCGGTTGGGATGCAGAGGCCTGCGGAGGGACCCACTGCGCCAACTCGGCCGAGGTCGGCCTGATAAAGATACTTAGGGTTGAGCGTATACAGGATGGTGTGGTGAGACTTGTCTTCTCGGCAGGCCCTAAGGCCCTCGGCTACATAAACCAGCGCTTGGCGGAGCTACAGAGAAAGGTGGAGAGACTCTCGGAAGAGGAATCAAGGCTAAGGCTTGGATACCACAAGCTTATAGAGATTTACCAGACAAGACTGTTGGAGAAGATGCGCAGCGCGTCCGAGTACGGGAAATCCGCCAACCTTGAGCGACTCTTTGACGAGCTTCACTCGATGGCGGCCAAGATATGGAGTACTGCGAGGTTTTATCAGAAGGAGGAATACATCAATGGGGTCAGAGTAATTTTCGACTTCAGGCCAGTAGCTGATCCACGCTTCTTCCGCGCACTTGCGCTGGAGGCTGTCTCGCATCCTCAGCCCTCATTGTCAGTCATAGCCGGGCATTCCGGGGAGGGGCTGCTGGTGGCTCTCGCCCTTAACAAGAAGGCGGCTGAAAAGGGGCTCAGCCTGGAGAATAGCATAAGCGAGCTCTCCATAACACACATAGTTGAGGATGGGAAAGGGGTGTTGGTGGGAGTGTCCGCGGTGGCTGATCCGAGAGGGCTCTACGAGAGACTAGCTAGGATGCTCTCGACTCTACAAAGCTCTTAATCAGGGACGCCTGCCTGAATGCTTGGGCGAGTATCTGCCCTATGTTCTCTCTCGTAACATAGCCCGTCTGGGTCGAAAGAGCCAGCGCCCCCAGATATGCCTCCCTGATGATCGCGGCGGCTGTCTCGGGAACCACATAGAATACCCTGATTGCGAGTGTTAGGGCTAGGCTGTAAGCATCGGCAAGAGACTTTTTGCTCCCCTCAACATCAATGTGCAGCAACTCACCGGGAATCTTAACATCGCCGTCAAATGCCATGATAAGATTTATGCTCCTGTAGACAGCGCCGATCTCCAGCTTAGCTAAGAGTGATGCGAGTGCAGGCTGAATAACCTCTCCAGCCCTCGCGACAACGGTCTCCCTCGCGATCCAGATAGTGCCTCCATCTATTCTTGTCGGTATCTTCATCTTTCCGAACTCTGACAGAATAGGGCCTGGCTGGAGACCCGTGTTCATCGGTGGGATAATTACGTCGATATCTGCCGTCTCGCCCGGCTTTGGGGGAGTCAGAAGCCTGCTTTTGTCAAGTTCCAGCTTGAGTGTGAATGGGCTCATATTCGTGAAGATGAGTAGGAGGGGGTGACCCATCCGGCTGAGCTCCTCGGCAATATAGCCCCTCCCCGCGGCCTGCGCCGCCTTAATCGCAAGGCTCTTTTTAACGCTCTTTAATACTGCAACTCCTCGAAGCCTTGCCCTCAATGAGTGGAGGAGGTCTGAAGAGGTGCGAGTTAAATCGACTATTCCAACTACGGTGTACTGTCTATAGAGTCGCTCAAGCTCGCTGATTCTGGCGGCCTTAACCTCCCTCGGGCGCCTTAGTAGCGATACCCTCTCCAATTCACCTTATTCCGCCCAAACCAGCTATTTAAGTTGCGCCCGAGCCATCCTGACGCGTGCTTAAGGGGGGAGACAAAATCCTACTGTCCCAAAAACTCAGTCAATTATGCCTGAGCTTCCCCAGCCTCCCCGACTTCTGCGAGAGGTGCTTGCGGAGCGAGAGATGGGGCGGGAGCGTCGTGTTAATGGTGGTGGATGCAGCCCTAACATCCAGCGGGCTTAACTATTTCACGGCCGTTGTCCCCAAAGTGAAAAACTTCTCCGATAAGTTCGTCAAGACCGGTAAGATACGATCCCTCCAGGACCTGGCAGACCTACCACACGAAGAGTTCGCAGAGATCTGGAAGAACGAGAGACAGTGGCTTGTAGCCCGAGAAATTGCGCGCAGGCTCTCTATCTTCAGTAGCGATGAGCGGGAGGCGCTGCGACGCTGGGCTAGGAGCGCGAACCCCCAGAGGATGAGGGAGGATCCAATCGGCTCGATTAAGGGTGTGGGGCTGGTGACTTTTCAATATCTCCGAGCTATGGGCGGAGAGGATGTGGTCGTTCCAGACAGGGTGGTCAAAAAGGTGATTAACAGACTGCTGGTGGAGGCCGGCTTCTCACCAGCCTGGCGTGATTGGGAATTCATCCGTGCCGTAGAGGAGCTCGCCGCGCTCACGGGTCTCCGCAGGATCGAGATCTGCTGGCTAACCTGGCTCCTGAGTGGAGAAAGCGAGAGGATGAGGAGTATAAAGTGGGAGGAGCTCCTTGACCAGCTGTGACAACAGCACGCCAGGCGCCGTTATAAACCTATTAGATGCCTCCAAGCAGACTTCAACAGGGTATGTCGGTCGTCATAGAGCTGGACAGGGGAGTAAGAGAGGCCCTCAACGCGAAGAAGAGGTCGTTCACACAAACATTAGAGATTGTCATAAATCTCAAAGACGTCGATGTCAGTAAGCCTGAGAAAAGGTTCAGCGAGGTCGTCGAGCTCCCCCACGGGCTTGGCCAAAAGGAGAGAAAGATAGCGGTCTTCGCGACTGGTGAACTGGCTCTCCAAGCCTCACGTTCAAGAAACGTCGATAAGGTTCTTGAGAGGAGCGAGGTTGAGGCACTCATCGGGAATAAGAAGGCAGCCAAAAAGCTTGTCAGGCAGTATGACTACTTCCTAGTCGAGCCGCAGCTCATCCCCCTCGCGGCTAGAGCCCTCGGAGCCGCCCTAGGAGGCCTCGGTAAATCACCCATACCGATTCCGCCCAACACAAATATCGACGAGCTGGCCGCCAAGTACCGCCGAAGCGTGAATGTCAGGGTGAGGAAGGTCCCTCAGGTTATGGTGCCTATAGGGACCGATAATATGAGTCCTGAGCAGCTCGTGGAGAACGCGAGAACGGTGATCGACAGGGTTGTCCAAAAGCTAGAGGGTGGCTGGTCAAATATCAAGTCAATATACTTCAAGCTTACTATGGGCTCGCCGGTTAAGCTGCAGCCTGAGAGGAAGAAGTAGCCTCGCTGAGGACCGTATCATACTTGCCCTCGTATACTTCTTGAATGAAAGATTTGGGATCCTTACCGGAGATCGTTATGCCCATACTTACGCAGGTACCCGCGACGGTCAAGACTGCAGCCTTTAGATTCTTGGCTCGAAGTTGAGGCATCTTTAACTTGGCGATCTTTACTAGAGATTCAAGCGGTAGGTCTCCTTGGAAGCTCTTCTGGGGGGTGCTCGAGCCCTTATCAACCCTCGCCTCCCTCGCAATTAGAGCCACCGTGCTAGGTATACCGACCTCGGTCCTGAAGGTCTTTGTCTCGGGATCAACATAGACGTAGACGGTTACAGGCATACCGCGGAAATCGGCCGTCTTCTGGTTCAATTCCTGAATAATCTCGAGGACGTTTACCCCTAGCGGCGTGAGGGTGGGGCCTATTGGTGGGCCGGCGGTCGCCTTACCGCCCTCAATCAAGAACTTGAAGGCCCGTTCGGGCATTACTTGGACAATATATTTGCCCCAATAAATACTCATCATCCCGAGCTAGACGGAGTGACTGGTCTGAGNTGCCTGGCGGGCACAGAGATTGGGAGCGGGTATGTGCTCTCCAATAGCTCGATTGTTACCGAGTCTTTCTGCTTATCGATCCTCAATACCCTCCCAGTAACCCCGCGAAGCGGGCCGGAGATCACCTCCACAAGCTCACCCTCCTTAAGCGTCTCTATCGCGGGCCTAGTAACTAGGTGGCTCTTGAGCTCGTCGAGGGAGACCTCGGTCAGAGGCCTAGACTTGACGTGCGGGAGGCCTTGTACAATCATAGCTATTTTATCCCTGTCGCTAGCCTCTACGAACACGTATCCCCTGAGTGATGGAAGTATGAATATAGAGGAGATCTCGCCTGAGGCCTCGTCAACCCTATTGCTTATCATCCTAGCTACGTTCTTCTCCTGCCCTACAGTGGTTCTGACGGCGTATATGTGGAAGGTCTTCTTAACCTGCTCGCTCATCATAATCCACCTTGAAGGGCAAGGGCGAGATAGCGAACTATGAAGGATATGGCTCCTAGAAGAAAAACCCCTATCAGGACTATGCGAGCCAGAACCATAAACTCATCACTAGTAGGCTTTCTAGCAACCCTGAGCGTGACTATTACCGACCTGGCGAATTCTTTAAGCCCCATCTACATAGATTCAGACCGAGGAGCCGGATATATATCTTGACCTAGCGGATCTAGACGAGACCCGCTAGCTTCGCGAAGAAGAAGATAAGCAGTAAGATTAGCCCTATCGCTACGCCGCTTATATTGATGTTGCTGCTGCCTGTCTGGATGTATCTGATAGCCTCAACTATTTTTTGGAACGCTCTCGCCGATGCATAGTTGAGCCCGTCGATAACACGAACCTCCACGTGGTCTCTCACGACCCTTGATAACTCAGTCACACCATCAACGAAGACCTTTCTGTAAGCCGCGTCTATGAAATACCTGTTCTCTATGAGTAGGTGAAGCTGCTTAAGGATTGGCCTCGTCCTTACTGCCTCCGGTGAGACTGTCCCTCCCATGTAGAAGAGGTATGCGACGGCGAGCCCTACGGCTAAAATGCTGAGGGATAAGATGTAGGTGAGCGGAGATATGCTGCTCTTCTCGTGTATTCCGACCAGTTCGTGCAGTAGCTCCTCGAATGGTGGAAGGCCGCTCAATGTCAAGGCTGAGAGCACTATTAGGGGGGCAAGCATAGTATAGGGGGCTTCGCGGTGGTGAGTGTGGCCTCCGCTGAGATCGCTCTTTGGCTCTTTTAGAAAGACCTTCGAAAGCCATCTGAAGCTGTATATAACGGTCAGGATCGAAGCCATGACCACGAGGGTGAGCGGGATCGCGCTTTCTGCCTGTAGTAGGGAATTGAGGATAAGCTCCTTGCTAAAGAAGCCGTTGAATGGCGGTATGCCCGAGAGGGATAGTACGCCGACGAGAGAGGTGTAGAAGGTTATAGGCATGTGTCGCCTCAGCCCACCCATCTCGTCGATATTGTTCGTTCCAACGTAGTGTATGACTGCTCCTGAGGCTAGGAACAGTAGAGCCTTAAAGATGGAGTGGCTGATGATGTGGAAGACGCCTGCAAACCAACCCTGAGGTGTGCCAACGCTTAGTGCGGTGAACATGAGTGCGAGCTGGCTGATGGTTGAGTACGCTATGACTCTCTTGATATCGTTTGAGACAAGGCCCATACTGGCCGCGAAAAGTGCCGTAAATCCTCCGATAAGGCCTATGGTGGTGTACCATTGCGAGAGTTGTGCCGCTGGAAAGTGCTCGAAGGGGACAAAGGTTAGAGAGTATCTCGCGACTAGGTAAACCCCAGCCTTGACCATGGTGGCCGCATGTATCAGGGCGGAGACGGGGGTCGGGCCCTCCATGGCGTCGGGCAGCCAGACGTGGAGAGGAAACTGGGCTGACTTCCCCACTGCACCGCCGAAAGCCAGAAGTAGTATGAGCGTGAGCAGACCAAGGTCAAGAACACCAGCCTCAGCCCTCCCGACTACTATGCTGTGCAGATCCTCGAGCTCCATTGTCCCGAAGTTGATGTAGGTCAGGAGTATCGAGGCAAAGAGCATGACATCTCCAACCCGCGTGGTGACGAACGCCTTTATGGCGGCCTCCCTAGCCTCTTTTCTGTGAGTATAGTGGCCTATAAGGGCGTAACTGCACAACCCCACTATCTCCCAGCCTATATAAAGGCCAAGCAGGTTGGAGGACGTGACGAGAAGTATCATGCCCCCAATGAATAGGGTGATGAAGAAGAAGAACCTGGCAGCCCCCTCCTCATGCTCCATGTAGCCTATCGAATAGACAACTATCAATGTACCAATTCCGCTAGCAATTACCGCCATAATAACTGAGAGTGGGTCTAAAAGTACTCCGAAGCTTATCGCCCCACCATCCCGCAGGGGTATCCAGTCCCACGACACGTGGATAGTCTTTCCACCGGCGACTCTCGGGAGAAACTGTAGAGAGAGTCCGGCAGACGCCGCCACTGTGGCTACAGCGAAGATTTCGCCCACTCGTCGGGAGATCTTGATCAGTGGCGGGACCGCAAAGGCGGCGAGCATCGGGAGCAGCCAGATTAGCCAGGCTTCAAGCATCGCCAATATAGTTGAGGAGTCAATATTTTAACACACCTCTAGACAGCCCCGCGCCTCGGTCGGCCAGCTACTCCTCCTCAATGACTTCCTTAATGGCCTGAAGAAATGCTTCAACACTCATTTCCGGCGAGACGACGTACCTTAACACATGTCTCTTATCGGCCACGTAGATCACCGCGCTATGACTTATGTAGTAGTCTCCGCTACTATTCCTAGCCCTCCATATATCCTCAGGGTCGGCTACCCCGTAGGCTTGCCAAACTTGGGCCAGGTCCTCATAGCTGCCGGTAAGCGCTATCACGCCTGGGTAGTTCCTTTCAACCCACTGTTTCAATACGGGCGGAGTGTCTCGCCATGGGTCAACAGTCACGAAGACGACAACTATCTCTTGGGGGCTAATCCCGCCTGCGTCCATTGCCTGCCTGATCTTCCTCATAGCCAGTGGACAGACATCGGGGCAGTTCGTGTATCCGAAGAAAAGTATTACAGGTTTCCGGGACAGAGAGTCGAGTCTGAACGTTTCGTTATACTGGTTAACGAGTTGAAAGGATGGCAGCATCTTCTCACTGGCCACAATCAATTCCTCTCTGGACGACTTGGTGAGAGGCTGGAAAAAGAGTAGGGACAGGGCGGCCGCGAACACTACAACCAATACGGCTAAGATTAACCTTAGGCGCCTCAAGAACCTCTTCTCGAACGCGAGCCGGCGGACACCACTAAAACCACCACGCCTATCCCCAAGAGGAACGCCAATAAAGCGGTCAAGTCGATGCTAGGTAAGCCTCCCGCTACAGCAGTGGGCCTATAGACAATGATTGAACCCTTCATGTATGGGTGGATCCCGCATATGTAGCTGTAATTTCCCTCCTTGCTAAGCGTGTAAATGAAGGACTCCGCATTCTTCATCAACTGTGAGGTGAACTGCTCCGGCCCTGCAACTACTGCGATATTATGCTGCCCCGTGACCTCTCCAGCACCAACCCCTAATACATCCTCGTTAACCCACCGGACCTTCGAACCAGTTGGGACGGCGGCGACCTTGGGATAGAAACTGTTTCCGAGAATCCTGATTACTATTGGCTCGTCCTGTCGATAAACCTTGGGAGATAAGACATCCTCTGGCGTCGGCTCGAAGGGTGCTATGACCCGCTTCACGTTGGTTATAGTTTTAGGAGGTGCTGGACCGTTAGGAAATATGATTCTTGAGACGTTGTTTCCAACCTTTGAGGAGAGATAACCGGCCGCCCCTTTCAGTGTCTGCGTGCCGAAAGCGTGGGTTACGAGTAGGAAGTTGCCCTCAGAAGGCACTCGCCACTCAATGACGTATGAGTCTGTCGGGCCGGTCGTGACAGTCTGGAGCCCCCTCTCTACATTGTGTGGATTCCCACCATGATACACGTACTCCCATATTCCGCCAACCGCGTGGAAGCTTGAGACCAGGTTTGGTCCCACATTCAGGAAATAGAACCTGACATAGTCGCCGGGGCGGGCCTGTATCGGCTCGACCAAGTAGCGAAATGCCTTCCCGTTGAACATTACATAGGCTGGCACTCCCTTGGCGAAGTCATCACCTGTTGCGTAAATCTCGTGTTGTATGAGGAAAACCTTGATGTCCG
>AWOC01000039.1 GCA_000494185.1 Candidatus Calditenuaceae archaeon JGI OTU-3
CCCCCACCCGCGACCTGGTCGAGAAGGCCGCGGAGGCCGCGGCCGAGCCGGCTCAGCCGGTCAGCGACCTGAGGGGCTCCGCCGAATATAAGAAGTGGCTGGCGAGGGTCTTGGTGAGGAGGGCCCTGGAGGAGGCGTTGAGCCGGGCCGGATTAACATTGGAGGTGGCGACAGTTGCCTAGGCGCCCATCACCTAGGGCGGCTCCATCACCTTCCCCCGTCCAGATAACGCTGAAGGTGAACGGAGCCCAATACACCCACAGCGTTGAGCCGAGGCTCCTCCTAGTACACTACCTCAGGAACATCCTGGGCCTGACCGGAACCCACGTCGGGTGCGACACCTCCCACTGCGGCGCTTGCACAGTGTTGATCAGGGGCCCGGGCGAGGCTACGTGGCGGGCGGTCAAGTCCTGCACCATGCTCGCGGCGCAGGCAGACGGCATGGAGGTCCTGACCATAGAGGGTCTTGCTAAGAATGGGGAGCTACACCCGCTCCAGAGGGCCTTTTGGGAGAACCACGGTCTACAGTGTGGCTTCTGTACACCGGGCATGATAATGGCCGCGCTGGGCCTATTGGTGCGGAATCCAAGCCCGACCCGTGAAGAGATAAAGTGGGGGATCTCGGGAAACCTCTGCAGATGCACAGGCTACATAAACATAATAAAATCCATCGAGCAGGCTGCAAAAGAGATGAAGGAGAAGAGCATAACCCTCTAGCCGGGGCAGACGCACGAGCGTCAAACACCCAACATTTTTAGGAAACTAACCCACGCTTAATACCACGCCACAATATCCAATCCTAGGTGTAGTAGCTCATGGCAAGCCTAGCTGACTGGGTCGCGCTGACCAAGCCAAAAATCTCCCTCCTCAACGTCGGATCAGCCATCTCGTGCTTCGTTTTGGCGGGCGGCGACGCTGTGGGGGCAGTATTACTGGCCGTGGCCGGATACCTAGCGTCGGGAGGCGCGAGTGCCCTCAACAACTATCTCGACCGTGACATAGACTCGAGGATGAGGAGGACGTCGGGGAGGCCAGTCCCCAGCGGGCGCATCACCCCGCGCCAGGCCCTCATAGCAGGAAGCATCATGTCGGCCACATCTCTAGCAGCCTCTCTCCTACTATTCAACGCCCTCACAGCGGCCATGATCCTGCTCGGCCTCCTATCCTACGTGCTGGTCTACACAGTATTTCTGAAGAGACGCAGCGACCTGAACATAGTGATAGGGGGCGTCGCGGGTTCCTTCCCTCCCCTGGCTGGCTGGGCCGCGGCCACGGGGACGATAGGTCTAGAGGCGGCCCTCCTAGCCCTCCTCGTCTTTCTCTGGACTCCAGGACACTTCTGGGCCCTCGCGATCAGGGCGGAAACCGACTACCGGCTCGCGGGGCTACCTATGCTGCCCGTTACGCGTGGCGTCGAGAAAACCATAACAGCCCTCGCAACGTCCAACGCGCTGATGCTCGCAGGATGGCTGATGCTGGCACTCTCCCTCAAGTCCCCAACACACTTCCTACTCCTAACAGCGCCACCAACCATCCTACTCACACACCACACCATAAGACTCGTCCGGACGAGGAGCAGGGAAGACTCGTGGAAACTCTTCAAAGCCTCAAGCCCCTGGCTACTCCTCATCCAGCTCGGTCTCATCGCCACAAAAACACTCTAAAACAAAAATGCTCCGGCCGGGATTTGAACCCGGGTCTCCGGCTCGAAAGGCCGGCATACTTGTCCGGGCTATACTACCGGAGCGTACTACGTTAGTTGCCAGTTTGTTGCCTTTGCTGCTATATGGACGGCGCGCAATATAACTTTGAATGACATTTTGACGTTCTCTATCATGAATGAGGAAATAAAGTCTGACAACCTCCTTCGAGTCTCAGAATCTCTGTGTGTAAAGCTCTCGAACTAGAATGGTAGTACAGCAGCATTAGCCTTCAAGCCTCATAAAAAATAGTTATAAAAATATCTTTTTGTGGCAGTTACCCCTAAGTTGAAGTCTGCCACCTTGTTTCTAGCCGCGTGGCTGGGCACCGCGCCCATACTTCTCTTCATCTTTTCTGCTCCGGCTGATGTGCCCTATTATGGAGTTTTGAGGGGGTGGGAGAACGGAGACGTAAACTCTATTGCAGGATACGATATAGCCGTTGACGACAGCGGAATATACATCGCGGGCGAGTTCTTCAAGGCTCCTGGCTATGGTCCCACGATCCTATTCCTAAACCCCGACCACTCATTCAGATGTCAAAGGCTTCTCGACATCCGTCGTGTTGACAACCGCTGGGTCCCACGGGTTCCAGCGGCCGGCTACTCAATTGCTCTAAATGAGACGCATGTCATTGTTGCGGGGGTCTATACCGAATCACCAGCCCGCTGGCTTATCGCGAGACTCTTCATAGCTGTCTTCGATAAAAATTACCCATGTGATTTGATAAGTGTTAGGGAGTTTGTCGACCCAGACTTTGACTGGGTAGGATTGTATCATTCCTTTTGGGGGGGAGGGATTAAGGCCTTGTGGGACGATGCCACAGACTCGATATATGTCATACTCTCGACCTGGGAGACTGTTTCACTTAATAATGACCATCTCTACCTCCTCCATCTGGACAGCGGGCTCAACATACTCAGCGACAGCGTTAGGTATGACGATCTTAGCCCAGGAATAGCGTTTGTCTCTGACATGTCTCAAGACACATTATCTTTGCACCTTGTCGGGACGCGCATGACTAAGGAGGGATACCCGGTATTATTTTATGCGCAGGTAGCCAAGAATAATCTTAGGTCAATAGCGTTGCACGACTTCGACATAGCATATCCGGGCTATGATTTGGAAATAAAAGATATTGGGCTTTCTCCGCGCCTTGTCTTAACCTCCGACTTATATGGCAGGACAGTGGTTAACATCGCCTTCAACCTAATTTGCACTGGGTATGACTGTAGCGAGGACGGAAGTAACGCCTACCGGGTGGGTCTTCTAAGATATCAACGTTACGCTAGGGAATCGTATGCTACAACAGTGAGGATATATAACTGGAATACAACCCACTGGAATCTTCCGGCGCCGTATGACCATCGCAACAACACTATTGTGACGAGAATAGTCGAGGCAGGAGGCATGCTCTACATATTCGGCTTCACAGGTGCGCCTGATGATATTGACCCGGGCGGTAGTGAGGAGGACGGAATTGTATATGTTGTTGATGCTGAGACGTTAAACATCCATTACGTTCTTAGACTTGTAAGCCTTGACGGAACTCCAGAGAATGGCGGCACACGGGTCCAATCCATTATCTATGGGGCCAGCTCCTACAATGGGTACGCTTATCTTACGGGAACGGCCGGCAACTACTACCTAGAATTTAACCCCTTCAACCCATCAAACATAACAGGCACGGCCAGCGTGGAGCTTTCCTACTACGCAACGGAAACACAGGTTAGGCTAATGGAGTTAAGAAATATAGGGCCTATAGTGCCCGAAAATGAACCAGTTTTCGACCGAGACGTCTCCGACGCCTATGCAGGTTTTTACGGGGTCCTGCGTTTGAAGCCATTTACGACCACAACAACATCCACGACCACGGAGACTTCTACTACTACAGAGACATCCTACACAACCTTTTTCACGACCCTCACAACTACTCCGTCGACGACTGTAACACTCCTTACGACCTCGACGAGGACCCGCTTTTCTACGAGGGTTGAGACAGAATACGTCTTCTCTACTATTACCACTACGCGGATTTATGAGGATACCTCGACAAGGTATGAGACTATCACCTCGGTTATGACGATTCCTTATTTGACTACTTTGACCGGTACAACCACGTTAAGCAAGACTGTCACGGCTACCACAACCCCAACCGTCTATGCCGCGGCCCAGACAACTGTCCTCCTGAACCAGACAATACAGTTGACCACAACCAAGACAGTGCAGTCCGGAGGCACGGCACCTTGGGCATTCCTCCTTCTCCCCTTCGCACCACTATTATTATTCCCGCCAATAGTAGCCATGGCGCGCAGGAGGCTCACAATAACGATTCTCGAGGGCGCCGGCGAACGGCCGCCCAGAATCAGCTCAGCCAGCATACTTAACGAATACTTCAAACCAAGTGTTGGAAGGCTTAGGAGAGGTGGAAAAGTAACCTTCATCAACAGGGATAAAACAGCCCACGAAATAAAGCTCTACAACTCCGGCATACCTGGCGAGCAGAGGACAATAGCTCTTGAATCCGGTCGGAAAGCGAGCATAAAGATGGTGAAGCCCGGCAGATACCTTTTCCACCTCACGACAAACCCTAACAAGATTGGCGTATTAGAGGTTGAGTAAAGAGCCTGCATACGTGAAGTCTACAGGCTAGGTGACTATGGCTCGGGTATGGGGGCCGGATGGTGCGGAAGGCTCCGGGGATTTAGTTTACATGGTTGTGCGCGTTCTAGGCGATGTGGGGTTGGGCCACGCGACGGCTGACCTAGCGAGAGGGCTGAAAAATGCTGTGATACCCAGTAGACTGGCCTGAGTGGTCAGAAGTTTATACGGCGGCTTAGCTGTGCGGCGAGAGACTTCGCATCTTTACTGATAAGTCGCGTCAACTCTGTAAAGGCGTGGGCTGTGATCTCTTCGGGAGGCTTGAGGTGTTGGAGAACTGGTATGAGATGTGTGTTGATGAATCTGTGGAGTTGTCGCTCGAGCTTATCGGAGCTTGGGTCCTCCTTGATGCGGGCTGTGTATGCGTCCATGGCTAGGCGTGCTGTGAAAGCGGTCATCGCGAGGAGACTGTCGGCGGGCTCCGTCGAGACATATCCGGCAGCGCTGTAGAAGGCCGCGAGATGGTTTTGGAGATTCGCGCGGGCCGCCGGGCTTAGATCTGGTCTACACATCTCTGCTCTAAGGTGCCTCACATACTCCGCCACAGTCTCAGGGACCTCTGCTGGTAGCCTCACCCCCAGGCTCTCGAAGAAATTGAGTACCTCTAGCGGCTGCTCCCCAGCCCCCTCGGCTAGCCATCTAAGATATGCGTGGAGGGAGACGTAGAGGCTTGCCCTCTCGAAGGGGTCTAGCTCCTCCATCGGTTCACCAGACGATCTGGTGGGGCATCAGCCTTAAGGACCTGCCTGTCTTAGTCACGCGGACGGGTGTGGAGTAGTATGATTGGCCGGCCCCGATCCAGGAGAGGGCGGGCCATCCCCCGAGCGACTCGTCGACTAGTTCGACGGGGTTCGGTGAGACGCCGTTGAACCGCCAAGCGTCGACGGCGAGCCCCTTTTCGTAGTAGTCGGCGGGCCTGTTCGTGAAGAGTATTTTCTTCACGATGGTGGGTAGGTCTCTAACCGGGTTGACGGCTGTCTCGGGTATCTCGACTTTGTCGGGGAGAGTTGTTAGGGACTCGCCGCCCTTTCTTAGGCTTACGTAGCTGGGCTTGACGACGAGTGTTTCCGCCCACCTACCCATCCCGTATGGTACCGCGACTACTCCTCTGGCTACGGCTGAAGTGACGACGGCTGGGGCCTCCACCGAGCCTGACGGGCTCTCGATAAGGATTATGTCGCCCGTCTTTATGCCCAGCGCCTCCGCATCGGATTTGTTGATGAGTGCAAAGTTCTCAGGCAGGATTGTCTTGATGAAGTAGTAGTTGCCGCCTCTATGCTTTGTGTAGAGTGGGCCCGACTCGAAGACCAAGGTGAATGGATAGTCCTTTGCAGGGTAGAGTTCGCGGAGTGGTGTGCCTGCGAAGCCTAACCCCGCGCCTTCTCCGACTGGAGCATATGTTGCTGGCTCTATGTAGGCTGGCCCTCCCCAGAACTTCTTCCCCGTTATGCTGTTAGGTGTTTTGGCGAGCTTCTCATTCCAGAGGAGTAGTATCCCTGTCCCGGGGACGCCGCGCTTGGAGAATCCCTTCTCGTTGAAGGATTCCTCGTATTTTGTGAAGACCCCGCCGCGGGCCATGCAGTATGCAGCGGCGCGCCACTCGTCTTCCGCGATCGTGGTCTTGAACATCGCGATTGGGTAGTTTTCCTCTACGAACCTCACGTCGTCCTCCGGAATCTCCTTCGGCACGATCCCCTTGTCCAGGGCGTTTATGCCGCCGTTAGCGTAGACCCGCATGATGTAGTCCCAGAAGCTGTGTAGCGGGAACCACTGGCCCTCATACTTCTTACCTTTAACTCCGGGGATCGCTTTGTCGCCGTATCCCGGCGCCTTAAGAGCCTTGCCCACGTCGATGAAGAACTCCCACATCGAGGCGTAGCGCGGCTTGCCGTCCGGCGCATCACCTATCCTCTGCGTCAGGGGCATTATCACGGGCGTCCGCCACGTCTCTGCCAGCAGCCTCCCCATTCCAGCGCTATAGAGGAACTGGACTCCGTTTGTACCTGTCTCGAGGTAGGTTGTGTCGGGGACGATGTAGTCTGCGTATAGGAATGTCTCGTTTATAGTCGTTGTTATGCCGATGAAGAGTGGTAGCTTGCTCGTGTCTTTCAGCACCTCGACGAACTTTACACCCCCGTTGACTGAGAGGACTGGGTTTGCGAAGTAGAGGATCAGGGCCTTGATGGGGTAGGGGTAGGCAAGGTCTATGCCTGCGAATAGCTCGGTGTAGCTCTCCTCGGGCGTGAGTGGGTACCACGGGCGCTTGGCAGGGTAGGGTTTCTCACCCCTCTTCACCTTCCTGTGATACATTATCGTCTTCTCATACTCAGCTCTGTGTCTGTCGATTGGCGGGCCCCACCGCGGGGGCTCTCCGAAACCGCTGGCCCCACAGTTGTAGAGGTAGCTGTTGTAGCTGGTCGTGGAGGGCCGTGCTAGTAGGCCGCCAGCCCTGTGGAAGTTCCCGATTAGTATGTCGAGGCATCGCAGGGCCCAGACTGTGTACTCACCGTTGGGGTGCTGCGCCACTCCTCTGTGTACGTATGTGGCTGCTCGGGGAGCCGCCTCCCAGAAGTCTCTCGCCATCATCTGAATTGTTTCGGGCTTCACGCCGCAGATGGCGGCCCAATCCTCTACGCTCTTACTGAACACCGTCTCCTTATAGATCGTGAACGCCGTCTTGACTGTCACCTCCTCGCCTGTCGCGAGTCGTGCCTTGCCTGAGAACTCCAGCTCCGCCTCTTCGACCGCCTCGTTCACCGCAAAGCCCTCGCCGGTATAGACGACCGGCTTACCCTCCGTTCCAAGCCCAATCATCACGTCGGTCAGGTGGCTGCCGTAGAGCTTGTGTCCCCCCTCCACCACGACGAGCCACGTTGCGTTGCTGTGGTATGGGTAGCCAATCTTCTCCGCCGCGGCCTTGCTCGGCCTCTTGAGGAAGTCTCTGTTGAACCAGTTGTTCTTGATTAGTATCTGGGCTATCGCCATAGCCAGTGCGGCGTCGGTGCCGGGCTTTACGGGGACCCAGACAATGTTCCCTCCCGCGGCCGTCCTAGGCGAGAGAGGGTTAACGTAGTATATCTTCAAACCGTTCTCCGCGGCCTTCTCGATCATGGCGCCCTGCCCCGTGGCCCCGGGATGTATTCTACCCATCGCGGCCCCGGCCATTATGATGACCTTCGCGCCTAGCGCGTCTGGGTTTATGTCGTAGTATCCGGACCAGAGGTAGTTTCCGGCGTAGAAGGCGAGCTGGCATGACGAGGTGTGGCGCATCCAGTTCACGCTTCCGAACGCCGTGATGAACCTGTTTGTGAAGACGTCGGCGTTGTCCTGGCCCCTGCCACGCATATAGACCAGCTGGTTGGCTTTTGTGCCGAGGTCGGGGTTGTCCGGGTCGACTAGTATGTCCTCGAGTTTTAACCCCTTCTCCCCAAGCGTCTTCTCCCACTTCTCCTTAAACTTGTTGAGCAGCCCCTCAAACTCCTCCGCCTTCACGTTTTTGTCAGCCGCCTTAGCCACGAGCTCGTCGACATCCTTCTTCATCGCCGCAAGAATCTCTCCGGGGTTTTCGAAGCCCGCGTCCCTGAGCCTGCCGTAGACGAATATCTCTCTCAGGCCTGGGATACGCTCGCCCGTCTCCTCGACTACTCCACCCTCAACGACCTCCTTAATTAGCTGCTCCCAGCTTATCTCCTTCCATCTGCCGCTGCCCCTCGGGCCAGCCCTCTTCAGAGGCTTCACGACTCTGTAGGGGTCGTAGAGGTAGTGTATGCCGTCCTGTCCGCGTGGGCAGAGTGTCGAGCCCACCCCGAGTGACTGTCTGACGGGCGTTTTGTAGTCGAGTGTGTCATATCTCTGGGTCTGGCGTTCAGCTGCGACGTATCTGTTGTATGGGTGGTATGGGTTTCCCTCTATTCTTTCGACAACCTCCACTCCGTCATATGAAGCCACTCTAACCCTAATGCCGCACCTGACGTTGCAGCCTAGGCAGGACGAGTAGACGTATCTTACCCCAGTTCCTGAGACTTTGTCG
>AWOC01000040.1 GCA_000494185.1 Candidatus Calditenuaceae archaeon JGI OTU-3
CTGTAAAAGATTTACGGCTCCAGATCTCGAAAGCCTTCTCCGCCGATTCTAAAGCATATTTCACCTCATCAACAGATGCACGCTGAATATATCCTGTAACCGCATCGTATGTGTCTGCTACACGTTTGCCCCCGAAATACTGGAACTCCGTTAACGAGGTTACAAACCAGTCTCCCTTAACGATTTCTTCCAAGGCCGCTACGATTGCGTCTCTGGCAGCTGCAAAGGGGCCAATGTTTATTCCCCTCTCCTTGAAAACTGATACGGTCCCCATCGCTTGGTCATCGTTATGTCCCCAAACTGCTTCGTAGTCGGTTCTGACGGCTAGCGCGTCCTCCCCAGCTTTCCTTCCTCCCGGGTATGCCCATTCACCCCAGTAGTGCCCTAACAGCTGTATGAATGGGTATCTCCTCCATGCGATAGATATTCCTTGATTAATGAGGGCAGTAGAGTCGGGTGCTATGGTCTTGGAGGACTGCACGTGTAGAACCTTACTTCTGTTATACTTTTTCATTTTCTCGAATAATAACGTCATACAGTGAAAACTCATCTCGTCGGACATGGTGCTGAACTCGAGGAACCAGTAGGGCCCCTTGTCTCCTGGCAATAGCTCGGGGTCTCTGGTCCATGATGTTGCTGCAAACACTTTATTCTGCTCACATATTCTAACGATCTCTTGCATCGCCGCGATAGCTGGTGCCCAATAAACAATCCCCTTAGCTCCCGCCGCTATTAGAGAGTCTGTAGCTTCGACCGCCTTAAGAGCCTCTGCACCAATCTCTATCCCTTTGAAGTCGAGGCCTAACTGTTTCGCGGCTTGGTCTGCACCCTGATAGTCATATTTTGGCGCCTCTTGAGCTAACGTCCAAGTGACGTATCCAACAAGGAACTTATCTCCCGGCTTACCCGTAGCATACCTCTGGGCAAGCTCGCGTCTTAACTCGGCGAGCCCCGGGGCAGCGGGTGTGGGTGTTGCGGTGACTGTCTGAGTCCTCACAACAGTCGAAGTGACAACTTCCCTCACGGTGGTGACCGTCGGGGGAGCCTCTGGTTTCAACAAGTACCCCGCAACGCCCCCTATTACTAACCCGGCCGCTGCGGCACCAGCGACTTTTGCTGCGGCGCCTACCGCAGCCCTTCTCGAGATTTTTTCCTCCTTCTTGAATTTTTTCTCCTTGCTCATAGTTTCTTCGATAATATACAGCAATAAGGGTGATATATATTGTTTACCTCATGCCTACGATGAATAAAAACTTATTATTTAAATTGTTTTTTACACACTCATTAAATACTACGGTGCCTTTGTCATTAAACTCGTTGGACTAAAGAGAAACAGAGATTTGGATTTCTCTATATCCTTCAAACTCCTAATGGTTGATTGGAGGGAAGTTGCTTACTCATATCGCTTATCTCCGACGTGATATTATAAACTTTCTTATATCTTGGGAAGGGATAAAATTTATATAACTGCATTCAGTTATAAAAAACGTGCGCCTTAAAGATAAAGTCGCTATAATTACTGGGGGAGGGCGTGGGATAGGTTTTGCGATTGCTTTGAGGTTTGCGAAAGAGGGCGCGAAAGTAGCAATCTTTGATATTGATTGGCAGAGGGCTGTCGGAGCCGTCGAGCAAATTAAGAAAGAAGCCCCTAACACAGACGTTATTCCACTACAAGTCGATGTGAGCGATACAGCCTCTGTAAAAGAGGCGGTAGAAAAAGTCGTCCAGAGGTACGGCCGCATAGACATCCTAGTCAACAACGCGGCGATTCACTTAGGCAAGCCGTTTCATGAGGAACCACTGGAGTATTGGGAGAAGCAATTCAAAGTCAATGTGTTGGGTACTGTAATCCCTTCCCAATACGTTGTCCCACATATGATCAGGAGTGGAGGTGGCTCTATCATAAATATATCATCTAAGGCTGCCATTACGGGCGAGCCTGGACATGCCGCATATAGCGCACTTAAAGGCGCTATAATTTCCTTAACGTTAGCAATGTCTGTTGATCTGGCTCCATATAATATTAGAGTCAACACCATTTGTCCAGGGCCAACAGAAACAGATCTACTGTATGCCGCAACTACTGAGGAGGATAGAAAGAGAATGGCTCAGCGCGCGCCATTACGGAGACTGGCTAAACCCGACGACATAGCGGCTGCAGCGCTATATCTTGCGAGCGATGACTCGGCATATGTTACAGGTCAGAGACTTGTAGTAGACGGAGGTATGACGGTTGTGGCCGTCGAGAGGGTATAAAAACGCCTTTTTGGAAATCATTCTAAGCTCTAGACTAGGTTAATATAACGCTGAGCAGAATTTTAAAATGTGGGCGCCGCCCCTTCGCAGGTCCCAATGTATAGTAGCTTCATAAACGGTGGATACATCGCTTCCGAAGGCGCTGATTATTATGAAGACATCAATCCAGCCACCTCAGAAGTCATAGGATATATTCAGCGTGCATCTGTTGATGAGGTGAAATATGCTTTAGAATCGGCGGAGAAGGCTTTCGAGATCTGGAGCCGTAAATCTTTTACAGAGCGTGTAGCGGTGCTTTCTAGGGCTTCCCAAATTTTAAAGAACAGGAAAGACGAACTTGCTAGGCTGCTCACGATGGAACAGGGGAAAACTCTGAGCGAGTCGAAAAAAGAAGTTGATGTAGCCATCCGGATGTTCGAGTTTTTCGCCAGCGAGGTGGGAAGGCTCACAGGAGAATTTGATGAAGCTGACAGGAAAGATTTAGTAACATTCTATACGAGAGAGCCGCTGGGCGTGGTTTTAGTTCTCACACCATGGAATTATCCCTTATCAATACCTGCTTGGAAAATCGCTCCAGCTCTTGTCGCCGGTAATACAGTTGTCTTCAAACCCGCAAGTTACACGCCGATCATAGGTTTAAAGCTTGTCGAGATACTGCATCAGGCAGGTCTACCAAACGGTGCGATAAACTGTGTTACAGCCAGTGGGAGTGCGACGGGAGACCTTTTGGTGAAAGACAAGAGAGTGCAAGCCATAACATTTACTGGCTCGACGGAGGTAGGGCAAAGGATTGCCGCATTGGCTTCCCAACACCTTGCTAGGGTTCAGCTGGAAATGGGTGGAAAGAACGCCTGTGTAGTTTTAGACGACGCCAACCTAGACGTATTCATGGACGGCTTCCTTTCTGCGACTTTCGGAGTGGCGGGACAGAAATGCACAGCTACTAGTAGGTTGATTGTAACGAAAAACATAAAAGAGCGTGTCCTAGACCGTATCATCAACTTATGCAAAAAAATCAAAGTAGGTAATGGTCTGAGGGATGATATAGACGTAGGACCCGTGGTAAGCAGTGCACAGATGGAGACGGTTTTAAAATTTATTGAGTCTGGAAAGAGAGAGGGTGCTAAAGTTGTAACGGGAGGGGCGAGACTAACTGGCCCAGAATACGACAAAGGTTTTTTCATCGCGCCTACAGTATTCGACGACGCGGCTCCAGACATGGAGATTTTCCAAGAGGAAATATTCGGTCCTGTATTAACAGTCATGACGGTTGAAAACTATGATGAGGCCGTAGAGGCCGTCAATAATTGTAAATATGGTCTGTCAGCGTCTATATTTACTAACAATCTTTCAAAAGCGATGAGTTTTATACGCGACGCAAAAGTCGGGATCACACTCGTTAACATGCACACGAACTACAACGAGCCACACATGCCGTTTGGGGGAATAAAAATGTCCGGCTTCGGTATGAAGGAGCAAGGGAGGAAGGCTATTGATTTCTTCACAGAAATCAAATCAGCATATATTAGACCGTGACGGCATTCCTGAACGCCTTATTACTATTCGAGCAACGTTATTATTAAAAAAGGACGAGTAGTTGCTTAGAACGGCACCGTTACTGACGGCAAAACCACCTATTGGTGTCTGCATTATTCGAGGGTGACTTCTTTAGTAAATCAAAACTTATATAAGCTCGGGATAATAGAAGTAGCGAGACATGCTCGCTATGAGGCTTTACGGTAAAGAGGATTTAAGACTTGTAGAGTATCCCAAACCGGAAACCAAACGTTTCAATGCCGTTCTCAGAGTTCGTGCTACAACTATCTGTGCCAGTGATATCAAGGCATACGCAACCGGTACTAGGACTAAGATACCTGTTACCCTAGGGCATGAGTTCGCGGGAGACATTGTCGAAGCCTCGGAGCAACTTGAGAGCTATGTTGGCAAGAGGGTTATTGTAAATCCCGACGTATTTGATGGAAGCTGCGAATACTGCCTCGCGGGTGAGCACGTTTTCTGTCCTAATAGATATGCTATAGGTTTCGATGTTGATGGGTCGTTTGCGGAGTATGTTGAGATACCTAGACAGGCCTTTCAGGTCGGCGGTGTGCTAGAGATACCTGATGAGTTGAGCTATGAGGAGGCCTCGCTAGTAGAGCCTCTTTCCGCCTGTGTAAGGGGGCAGTCTAAGCTAAACATTAGGCTGGGAGACGTTGTGACTATTATGGGATGTGGCCCGATAGGGTTGATGCACTTTCTCTTGGCTAAGAATTCCGGGGCCTCCAAGGTGATTATGACGGGGACTAACGAAAAAAGAATTGAGATGGCGAAAAGACTTGGGGTCGAGTATATAATCAATTCTGCGAGGGAGGATGTAGATAAGGCGATTCACAGCCTTACCTCAGGACGTGGAAGCGATGTGGTCATAGTTGCGGTCGACTCTCCCCAAGCACAACGAGATGCATTGAGAATAGTACGTAAAGGTGGTAGGATAAACTTCTTTGCTGGCTTAGCTACGCCCCCGGAAGAAGTCCCAATCAACACGAATCTGATTCATTACAAGCAATTAACAGTTATCGGGACCTCGATGCATACTCCGGCCGAGTTTGCAAAGGCGCTCGATCTAGTCTCGTCAGGAATCATAAAACTAAAACCCTTAATAACACATAGGTTTAGTTTAGCAGAAGGATTAGAAGCGTTTAACCTTTCTATTAGAGGGGAAGGGCTAAAAATTGCTTTAATCCCCTAAATCA
The DNA here is from genome assembly GCA_000494185.1 of Candidatus Calditenuaceae archaeon JGI OTU-3. The sequence goes on from AWOC01000040.1 coordinate 5,010, forward strand.
GCCCTCTTATATTTGGGATTGTCGACAAACTCTACACGCCCATTTTCATAAACGACGATCTTTGCGAACCCTCTCTCCTTGACAATGGCATAATCGTGGCCAGCGTCTGAGGGATAAGCGAAGAAGAACACGAATTCTTCGTTACCTGTATTAATTGTTCTGTGGCCCCATCCTACTGGCACATACCCCACCGATCCTGGCTCTAGCTGTATTGAGCGTACTTCACCATCAGTGGTCTGCATCAGGAGAACTCCGTATCCCCGTAAGCAGTAATATAGCTCGGCCGCGTCTTTTTCGTGATAATGCCCCTTCGTCATGTAAAATTCTTTACCGACTTTGCCGGGATATATCGTGGTGAGTCCAAAATTGAGGTTCCCTGGAGATTCAGATGGTGAGTACTCGTAATACTCGTACACCAAGGGGTCCTCACCCCTAGATAAGATACGCATTACTTCTTCAGTGTCGAGAAAATAATCCCGCATCTCGCTTAGCCTGACCTCTTTTTTACGCGTAAATGGTCTTACAGCTCTATGCTCCCAGTCTATAATTATTCTCTCCGGAAGCATAAGTTCTCGATTCATACACTATGTTGATGAATCTCTATATATGTTTTGACTGATCCCACGAAAAGGCTTAACTCATATCAAGTAGTGACTCATGCCCCTCGTATAAACTGTCGAGACTGGACAACAATTTTTCGTAAAAGTCTACGTATTTCGTGTAGAGACTATGCGTCTCGGGATCAGGGTAAAATCTTCTGACGGGTCTGACCCATTTGTTTATCTCTCCAACGAGGTCTTTTATTTCTCCGACACCGTAGCCTCCTATCACTGCTAAGGCTGTGACGGCGTATTCTTCTCGGTTGAGCAAGCTATAGGGGATCCCGAGCACATTTGCCTTTATCTTATTCCAGACATCACTTTTGCTCCCGCCACCGATGCCTCTCACCTCATCGGCCTGAAAACCGCTAAACGATTCAATAATTATTCTTAGATAGTGGTTGTATTCGTAGGCTATCGCCTCGAGGATCGATCTGTAAAGATGGGCTAACGTGTGCCTCCAAGTGAAACCAACCCAAGTACCTCTCAATTTCGGGTTGTAGGGGTATGCCCTTCCTCCCATGTGGGGTATGAATAGTACTCCTTCGCTACCGGGAGTGATCTTTGCGGCCTCAGCATCCAGTAACTTGTATGCGTCTAATCCTTGTTCTTGTGCTCTTTTCTTAATCTCAACTGCGACCTCATCCCGAAACCACCTAATGCACAATCCGCCGCCGTTTATGTAAGCACCCACGCTCCACAGGCCAGGTACTACGGATTTCAAATAGAGTAGCGTTCTGTATTTGGTATCTGGTACAATCGTGTCGGTTGAAACATAGAACGCGGATGCCGTACCAGCGATGTCGAGGCACAACCCTGGTCGGGTTAATCCCGCTCCGAATACGCAAGCCATACCATCCCCCGCCCCAGCCACTATGGGTATCCCCTTTACAAGCCCCGTCTTTTTCGCCTCCTCTGAGGTTAACTCACCTATTATCCGCCAAGGCTCAACAACGGTAGGCATCTTATCTAGGGGGATCTTAAAGATCGCGGCCAACTCTTCTGACCAATTCATCTTATGCACGTCAAAGAGTCCGGTAAAAGTTATGTAAGTATAGTCGTAAAATGCATCTTCTCCTTTTAAACCGGCAAGCTTACCGGCCACATATACAGCAGGTACCGTAAATTTACATATACGGGAGAATACCTCAGGCCTCTCTTTTTGCCACCACATCATTTTTGGCAGATGGTTTACTGTAGGTGGAGAGCCGGTTGTCCGTATCAGAAGGTCTTCGTAATTATTTTTAAGATAGTCAATGTAATCTCTGCTTCTTATGTCTAGCCAGGAATCGTAAGGCATGACCGGTTTCCAGTCCCTGTCAATTGCTAAGATTCCGGCCATCTGTCCGCTAAAAGCTATTGAAGCAACCTCCCTTGGATCTATTTGAGCCGTCTCAATTACTCTTTTGATAGTGTTGATCGCTGAAGCATAAAAATCTTCTGGCTCCTGCTCGACCCAGCCGACTCGCGGGAAGTAAAGTTTGGACTCCTCATAGGCCACTGCTAGTTGTTTTCCGTCGCGGTCAAAGAGTGCGGCTTTTGTGCCGGCGGTTCCGATATCTACGCCTAAGAAATAATTGGCACACATGTCCCTTAACCTTTTAGATAGGCGACGTTTAAATACATTTAGAGTAACGACCTTTACTACGCTGTCTTATTGCCCACCAAGTTCCCCCGCATGCCTTTTGGCGTATCGCCTATCAACAACATCGTCTACCCTTAGCAACATGACAGCAGTTTCAAAGGCTGTTTTGAGAACCTGCTCCTTAACCTTATAAGGCTCCAGGATAGACAACTCAATCATGTTAGCAACTCGACCGCTATACTGATCGAAACCATAATAGGATTCACCGTTTAGGTGTTTTGCCCTCAGCTCAGAAAGGACCTTATGTGGGTCTTGACCACCATTACTTATCAACAATTGCGTAATTTTCTCGATAGAATTAGCAAAAGCATGCATCGCGATCTGCTCCTTGCCAGGGTACTTTAATGACTCGTTTCTGATGACTATCGCCAACTCTTCCTCTATGGCCCCGCCTCCCGCCACAAGAGCAGTTTTCTCAACTAGTAGCGACATGCATCTTAGTGCGTCCTGTATCGCGTGCTCAGCCTCATCCAACAATCTCTCTGACTCTCCTCTCAAAAGAATTGTATACCCGCTCCTATTCTTACAGCCTTCAATAACCACTACCTCCTCATCACCGTATTTCTCTACTCTGACCACATCAGCAGACCCAAGGTCGTCGACTCTCAAGTCATCAAGGCTTGAAACTATTCGGGCACCAGTTATAGCAGCTATGGCTTTGAAGTCTTCTTCCTTGAGAACCCTGCCTATAGCCATGACGCCTTTGTCTGCAAGTAACTGACCTGCGGTTGGATCGATCTTTTTCCGACATATTACCACGTTGGCTCCTACTGCTACTATCTTTCTAACCATTTCTCCCACTACTTCCTCCTCTGTCTC
>AWOC01000041.1 GCA_000494185.1 Candidatus Calditenuaceae archaeon JGI OTU-3
CGCCAAGCTAGGGCCTAGTAAAGACTCGGACGCAATTTACCATATGTAAATCCCAGCCGGAAATCGAGGTGTTCATAGAGGGGTTGAAATGGTAAGAGCGGATCGGTGGAAGAAGATCATAGCTGGTGAGTACCCCACCGTTCGATGGCCTCTAGCTAAAAAATACAAGTGTGAGAAGTATCTAAGTGAGGGAAAACTGCTCGTTCTGCTATCAGCTAACTTGGAGAATCCAACTGAAATGCTCTATATAGATTGCGAGTCTTGGATAAACTTAGGACACGAGGAGAGAGCACCCTTTGTAAGGGCCGGGGGGAAATCCTACAGATACAGAAAAGGACAGGAAGAGCCTTTTTGGGCGGTTGGGAGAGAGAAGGTGAGGGAGGGGATCGAAAATTTCGAGGAGTTCCTCACCGATTTTCTGGGAAGTAGGGGCTATCGCTGCCCAGAGACGGCCTAACCATTCAAGCACCCAGCCCTGTGAGGGGGCACCGCTGCTCAGGGTCTCGAGTCCTTTTATTCCGGGGCCGGGGGGAGTATCCCGAGCTGGGGGGCGTAGACTTGGTCTCTTGGGCTGAGCATGTGGCGATGGGCGTGAGGAGGTCGGTGAACGGCGTCGAGACCTTTTTCGTCGAGGCGGGACGCGGGCCTCCCATCCTCCTGATCCACGGCTGGGCCTCCTCCTCCTTTAGCTGGAGGAGGCTGCTCCCCCTCATGGCCGAGAGGTTTCGGGCCGTGGCGGTCGACCTGCCGGGCTTCGGCCTCTCCAAGCCCCTCAAGGAGGGGTTTAGGCTCGGCCCCGTGTCAGCCCACCTCTCAAGCCTCATGCAGAGCCTTGGCCACGAGAGGTACGCCGTCGTGGGCCACTCTATGGGAGGGTTGATCGCTGCCCACCTCGCCGCGAGCGACCCGGGCGTAGTGGGGCTGGCGCTCATCTCCCCGGGCTTCCCGTCTGAGGAGGCCGGGCGGCCGATCTACGCCAGGCTGGGTGAGAGCAGGGTCCTCGGAAAGCTGCTCCTACGCGTCCTTGTCAGGCGCTGGTTTATACGACGGGCCCTTAGGGGCGCGTGCTACCGCGCAGACGTCGTTGATGCTGAGATGGTGGAGGGATACTTCAGGTCTGTTGAGGGGGCTCGCGACTCGCTCTTAGCTGGCCTTACGCTGCGCGAAGAGTTCTCGATGGATGCCCTGGAGCGGATAGCTGTGCCGGCTATCCTTGTCTGGGGTGAGGCTGATGGTTGGGTGCCGCTGAGGGTGGGCCGAGGGGTCGCGGGGCGGACGGGCTGGAGGCTCGAGGTCCTGCCCGAGACGGGCCACCTGGCTCAGGAGGAAAGGCCGGCTGAGGTCTTCCGGATCCTAGAAGAGTTTCTCGGCGGACTGTCATGGTAGGGCCCGCAGACTCACGCTTATCTCCAGCCTAGATACATTACTGGTGGCTTCCACCCCATGCCGGCCTCCGCGAAGAGGTTTAGGCTCGTGATCCTCGACCTCGACGGCACACTATACTCCTCCAAGAGCTATGTCGAGGAGCTCGGGCGGGCTGTGGTCCGCGTGGCCGCCGAGATGCTGGGTACGGGCCTGGAGGAGGCGGAGAGGAGGCTCAGCATGGCTAAGGAGCGCTCCATAACCACCAGCGCCGCCCTAGGCCTGCTCGGCCTGGACAGACGGGAGTTCTACGAGAGGCTAGCGGCCCTAGTCGAGCCCTCAAAACACATAGGGCCCAGCGTGGGGCTGGAGGAGCGCGTCAGAAGGCTCAAGGGGCTCGGCCTCAAGGTGGCGCTCCACACCAACGCCGGCCGGAGCCTCGCCTCGAAGGTCCTAACAGCGCTGGGCCTACAGCCAGACCTCTTCGACTACATAGTGACTAGTGAGGATGCCGAGCCCAAGCCCTCGCCGGTGGGCTATGAGCGGCTTGTCTCTGCGGCTGGCTGTAGGCCTGAGCAGTGCATCTATATCGGGGACCGGGCCCTAGCGGAGCTGAGGACCGCGAAGATGATGGGGATGCTCACCGTGAAGGTTGGCGGGAGGCCGAGCATCTGGGCCGACATCCACGTAGGCAGCATCTTCGAGGCACTGTCGATCGTCGAGCGCGCCGTGAGGAATGCGCCTCCCAGGGGCGCGGAGCGTGACCCGGATTGAGGTACGGAAAGGGGGACTCTGGGGAGACAAATCTCATAGGAGGCTCGAAGGTCCTGAAGTGTGACCTGCGGGTCGAGTGCTACGGCGAGGTCGACGAGCTCTCCTCCCTGATCGGGTTCTGCAGGTCGATCCTCCCGGCTAGGCATGCAGACTTAGACGCGGCCCTAAGGGAGGTCCAGGAGGCCCTCTTCAGGATAGCAGCCGAGCTGGCGGCGCCGGACCCCTCGAGTCTGGCCGGAATGAGGCTTGTCGGCGAGGAGGACGTGGCGAGGCTCGACGCGCTGGTTGAGGAGTACGAGTCCTCCCTCCCACCCTTGAGACACTTCATCTATCCTGGAGGAACCGCGGCTGGGAGCGCGCTGCATGTTGCGCGGGCGGTTGCGAGGCGGGCCGAGAGGAGAGTGGTCGCCCTGAGCAGGAGTGAGAGCGTGAGGCCCGAGATCCTCCGCTACCTCAACAGACTCTCGACTCTGCTCTTCGCGATGGCTAGGCTCGTGAATATGAGGGAGGGCTCTGTGGAGGAGGTCTGGCCCGGCAGGAAGGGCTAGACGGTCCTTGCCCCCCTTCTCTTCACCTTGATCAGCTCAGAGACGAGGAACTCGGCCGAGTCCACCGCCTCCTGGGCGCTGTAGAGGCCGAGGTAGGATGTGCTGAACATGAAGTTGGCGGTGGGCGGCCTGTAGGTTCTCTCGTCACCCGTCCAGAGCTGTATAAGTATCTTGATCATGGGGAAGAGGCTGAAGGAGTAGCTGAGCCCTCCAAGCCTCTCCTTCTCTCCGTCGAGGGCTCTGCTGGAGGCGTCGAACCCCTCGGCGTCGCCGCCGAAGTTGTCTATGAGGGGCCTGAAGGCCCTTCTCGAGAGATCTCCCGCGAGGGCCTGCCCGCCGGGGAACTTGTCGAGCTGGACCCACCCTCCCGGCCTGCCTCCCTGATACTTGGCGAGATACTTGATGAGGAGGGAGGAGAGCTTGGGCGGGCAGGGCTTATGTGTGACCGAGTCCGTCACGAGGCCGCTCTCTAGGTTAAGGACGCAGGACCCGCTGAGCACGTTTACCAGAAACCTCGGGCCCTTACCCTCCTTGGGCGGAAGGTAGACGACGTGGCAGAGCCTCACGACCTGCTCAGGCTTCCTTTGGCGCAGCTCCTCTAGGAGAGCTGAGACGGAGTCGACNCCCCCCTCCATTCCGCCCTCGACAAGCCATAAAAGCGCGTCGGGGTCATAAAAATAATTGTCCTTATAATATTAGGTAGCGTGTGCTCCCCCCTCGCCCTATTTCTCGGCGCCTCTATTGGTTATCCGTGGTGCTCCTCGTGGTGGTCCGCACCGGGGACCTCCAGCTCCTGCTCCGCCGCCTCAAACTCTATGCTGCTACCGTTGTCGAGGTAGAGCCTTATCCTGACCTTCTTGACGTCGTCTGGGAGCTTGCCGAGGATCATGAGGTGGTAGCCCTCGCCCTCGATGCCCAGCGCCTTCACCTCACCTCCGCCGGGGACGCAGATCTTGCGCACAGGGACCATGACTGCCTTCCCCTCACGGACCTCAGTCTTGTGGAGCTCGACGCGGAAACCCGGTACGCCCACCATCTCAGCCGCCACGATGCAACCCTCAAGCAGGCCGTGGTTATGTGCTATGAAGAACACGCCTGAGGACATGGTGCCACGCCTCAAGAAGGGCGAGTGAATCTCGATCTTTGGAGCCGCGAGGGTTGTGTATACGAGGAAGCCGACGGCGGCCAGCGAGGCCGCGACGACTACAATAACAGCGAGGTACAGAGCCCTCAACTATTATCACCGCACTCCTGCGTGAAGGATGGCTTCACATATATTCTGCGCTAGGTCAAGGGAGCGTTACGGCGGCCGCCTACTTCCTTGCACTCGACACATAGTCGGCGGGCGTCTGAACCCTAACCGCGACGCGGCCGACGAGGATGCTCTTCCAGCTGAGATAGAGCTCGACTTCGGGTGTTGACTCTATAACCATGGCCTCGAGGGCGTCCCTATAGTTTAGGCCGCGGGCCAAGAATCTCATGACCTTGTCGATGTGCTCCTCCCAAGAGTCGTGGTGGGGCGGGAAAAGGATTGTGTGCTCCTCGCTCCTCAGGTAGCTGAGGTAGAGGTCGCGGCCGCTCCTCTCGCCGACGTGTCTCGAGACCATGCCGACCAGGTCCAGCAGCGTGTAGATGGAGAGGGCTTTAGGCGTCCCCCGAAGCTTGGCAAGGGCCTCCTCGTTATCCCTCCAGTGGGGGTCGCCCCTCAGAGATAGGTGGTGGATGGCCAGAACATCTGGACCCAGCGTTATCAAGCCCGACAACTCACTCCTCCAACACTCCCGCGCCCCTCTCCTCAGCCCGGAAGACTATGTCCTCGGGGTTTCCAGCCCTTCCGAGCCTCCCACCGAGGTACAGGGCCGTGGCCCTCGCCTCGGGCGAGGTGTGGGAATACCTAGCCAAGAGCATTCTTATCGCGTCGCTGACCGCCTCGCTCCGGTTCCTGAAGAGCCCCTCCTGGCAAAGCTCGTCGATCCTCCTCAGGAGGGCCGAGCTGATCCTGACCTGAAGGAGCACCGTGTCGGCCATACCAGACCAAGTATGAGGTTTGCATGTTTCAAAATAAAGTTTAGGAGGTTGAGGCCTGCTTGAGCAAATATATTTAAAGCAGGCGCCACATACTATTAATTTGAGCCTCAAGCTTGAATCGTGAATCTCTTAAGCTTGGAAAGCTGGAAGAAAAGGCTCTCAAGCTCCTTATACAGCACGGCGACGCAGGCCTCCTTCAGTCGGAGCTCTGGCGGATGCTCGGCGTGACGAGCAGGGACGGGTCGAGGGTCGCGATAAAGCTGGAGAGGAAGGGGCTTGTGAGGAGGATCAAGGAGTTCGCGAACGACCGGTGGACCATGAGGCTTGTCTCCCTCGTCAAGCCCCTCGGCCTGTCCGTAATAAGGGACGCACCCTGCCCCGCATGCCCCTACAACGACTTCTGCGGCCCCGGCGGAAACTACTCGCCAACCGAGTGCGTACTGATAGAGAGCTGGCTCCACAGCGCCTCCCAATCAAGGGCTATCCCTCAGACGCAGACACAAGCGGCCAACACGGCCTGAATCCCCCCTATTTCCGGATAATCACGTCCTAAAGCCGGTCTTAACGAGCTATCTTCGCAGAACCTTTGGTCGAGAATCGGTTTATACCCTACCCTTTTCAAAGTTTAGTCTGAGCAGGGGGATGGTTGCTAGCACGGTCGAGGTCTTTAACACGCTCTGGACCCTCTTCTCCAGCCTCGGAATCCTTGTAGGTGTAGTAGTCATCTCATACCTGGGCTACCAAGTCTACCGGAATAGGGCGAGGCCCGAGAGGCCCGAGCCTGAGGACGCCCCGAAGCCCGGGGAGGCCCCCAGGGAGCAGGCGCGTGCTGGGAAGCTCCTCATCTCAGTCATCCTAAGCGCCTCGATAGTTATCACACTTATCTCGATGACGTTTATCTCGCTCGGCATCCTCGACAACCCGCCTCAAGAGGCCTTCGAGGTCAAGGTTGTGGCGTTCCAGTGGGGCTGGAGGTTCTACTACCCCAACGGCTACGAGGCGGTGGGCGAGCTCAGGGTACCCAAGGGGGTGCCCGTCAAGTTCTACGTCACCAGCAGCGACGTCTTCCACAACATGGGCATAATAGAGCTCAGGCTCAAGATCGACGCGATCCCCGGGAAAGTCAACGTGGGCTGGACGCGGGTCGACGCCTTGGGCGAGTATATAATTAGATGTTATGAGCTTTGCGGCGACGGGCACGGCGTGATGACGGGCCGCCTGATCGTGATGGAGCCCGAAGAGTTCAACGAGTGGTACTCCTCCCTCCAGGTGAGCTAGCATGGAGGCACATATGCTTCCCCCCGCATCGTCCATCAAGCGGTGGCTCCTCACAACCAACCACAAAGACATAGGGATACTCTACCTTGTGACGGCGATCTACTTCCTCGTGGTTGGGGGGGCCCTGTCCCTTCTCTTTAGGCTCCAGCTCGCCGACCCATCACTCAACGTCCTCCCGCCACAAGCCTACAACCAGGCCATAACGATACACGGCCTCGTGATGGTGCTCTTCGTCGTCTCTCCCCTCGCCTTCGCGCTGGCTAACTATGTTGTGCCCCTCCAGATAGGCGCGAGGGACCTCGCCTTCCCGCGACTAAACGCCCTCAGCTACTGGCTCTACCTCTTCGCCGGCATCCTAGTGGTCGTCTCCTTCTTCCAGGAGAGGACCCTAGACGTCGGGTGGACCCTATACCAGCCCCTGGCGGCGGGCTTCACGCCCTATGTCGGCGTCAACACGGGGGGCCTCGGGCTCGGCCTGCTTACCGCCTCCGTAACCGTCTCCACGATAAACTTCGTCGTCACTATCTTCAGGTCTAGGGCCCCGGGCGTCAGGCTCACGGCCCTTCCCATGTTCACCATGACGATACTATTGACTGTACTAATGATGCTCTACGCCTTCCCAGCCCTCCTCGCAGGGATCATCATGCTTGCCTCCGACAGGGTCCTAGGCACAGTCTACTTCACCTCCAATCAGGGCGGAGCTATCCTCTGGGACCACATATTCTGGTTCTTCGGCCACCCCGAGGTCTATATCGTCCTCTTCCCGGCCCTCGGAGTCATGGCAGACATCCTCGTCACCTTCTCGAGGAGGCCCCTCTTCGGGAGGCGCTACATACTGGCCGCCATGGTGATCGTAGCCACGCTAAGCTTCCTCGTCTGGGGCCACCACATGTTCCTCACCGGCATCCACCCAGACATCAGGAGGGCCTTCACGGTCACGACCATCGCCATCTCCCTCCCCTTCGACGCCATCATCCTCTCCTTCATCTACACGCTCTCCAAGTCCAAGATCCACCTCAGGACCCCGATGCTCTTCACCCTCGGCTCAATAGCGATCTTCATCATAGGCGGGATAACGGGGGTCTTCCTCGGATCGATAGCGCTAGACTACGTCCTGAGGGGGACCTACTTCGTCGTCGCCCACTTCCACTACACGATGGCGGGCGGCGCACTGGTGGGCCTGATCGCGGGGGTCTACTACTGGTACCCCAAGATGACTGGCAGGATGTTCAGCGAGGCTCTCGGCAGGATACACTTCGTAC
>AWOC01000042.1 GCA_000494185.1 Candidatus Calditenuaceae archaeon JGI OTU-3
TCCTCTCCTCTAGCCCCTCCCCCGGATGTATCCCAAAGACCCTCTGAAACTCGCCCGCGTGGGGTGTAAGGACCACCCTACCTCCACGCACTCTCACTAGGATCTGGGGTTGTAGCGCCGAGGCGTCAACGACGAGGCCAAGACCCTTTTCCAGGAGCCCTGAAAGTAGCTCCAGAAGAGCCTCCTCCTTCGCCACCGCAAGACCCGGCCCCACCGCCGCAGAGTCCGCCCTAGGGAGGGAGCTCAAGATCTGTGCGGCAACCCTTCGCGTCAACTTCAGGTCAGTGTAGGGCATGACGATCAGAGAGGGGCTGAGCGCTCTAAGTGGTGCTACAATCTTCTCAGGGGCGTAGAGGTAGGCCAGGTCGACTCCGGAGCGCATCGCGGCCATCGCGGTGAGAAAGGGAGCCCCATGATAGGTGCCGCTCCCACCGATAACCACGACCACGCCATTCTCGCCCTTCCTGGAGCCCGCCCTTCTCGGAGGTATGACGCTGCGGACCCATTCACCGGTAACTTCCTCCAACGGCACAAAAAGGAGCAGCGGCTTAAGATATAGTCGAGCCCCGGATTATCGTTTAAATATTGAGCCGAGCCATCTATTCGGCAAGGAGAGCGAACTAAAGGAGGTCCAGAGAGTTGGCTGCACAATCTCTCTCCACAAAATACGTGATAGAGGCGAGGATAGAGGTAGACGGCATCGTGGATAGGAACGACGTAATCGGGGCAACCTTCGGCCAGACAGAGGGTATATTCAGCTCCGAGCTAGACCTCAGGGAGCTCCAGAAGACAGGTAGGATCGGCAGGATAGATGTCATACTTCAGAATCAGGGCAACAAGACAGTAGGGAAGATAATAGTGCCGAGCAGTATGGACAAGTTTTACACAGCACTGGTCGCGGCAATGATCGAGTCGCTTGACCGCGTCGGCCCATACCCAGCCAAGGTAGTTATAGATAAGATCGAGGACCTCAGAGCTGAGAAGAGGAAGAAGATAGTTGAAAGGGCTAGAGCGATTCTCTACGAGTGGGAGAGGAAGAAGATTCCGGAGGAAGACGAGCTCCTAAAGGAGCTTGAGGAGGCGGTCAGTAAGGCCCACGTGATTGAGATTGGTCCTGAGAAGATACAGGCGGGTCCCGAGGCGCTAACTTCAGACGAGGTTATACTTGTCGAAGGCCGTGCAGACGTCATAAACTTGATGAGGTACGGCTACAAAAACGTGATGGCTGTGGGCGGCGTAAAGGTCCCGCCCTCGATCCAGGACCTGCTTGGGAAAAAGAAGGTGATAGCTTTCTTGGATGGTGACAGGGGAGGCGACATGGTGCTTCGGGAAATCTCCCAAGTCATTAAGATAGACCTCGTAGCGAGGGCGCCCTACGGTAAAGAGGTTGAGGACTTAAACGCGAAAGAGATCGAGGATTCCTTAAGGAATGCGGTCCCCCTCGATGAGGCTCTTCGAAGGATTCGGGGTCAACAGCCCCCTGTGGCAGAGATACAGGAGATCACAGCCGACAAGCTTGAAAAGTATGTACGCGAGCTTGAGGGGACTCTGATGTCAGTAGCCCTTGATAAGGACTTCAACGAGCTGTGGCGCAAACCTGTCAGTGAGCTTGCTCAACAGATGTCAGAGTCGCGTGACTACCGATTCGTTGTGTTCGACGGCGTTGTGACCCAAAGGCTAATTGATATAGCTGCCTCAAACCCGGGCGAGATATACCTCATTGGGGCGAGGCTTGGCGAGAACCTGTCCTTAAAACCGAATGTTAAGGTACTCACGATGGATAAGATTAGGGCTGGCTGAGGCTTAGAACTTATCTCCCCTCCTTTTTATTCAGCAGACCTGAAGCCGACAATCGAGCCCAGCGCCTCAACCTTCTCAGCCGCCTCCGTCCCAGGAAGCAGTATCCTTAGACCAATGGCTCCCTTCTCATAAGCATCAAGGATGCTGTTAAGCTCCTCAGAGTCAAGATTCCGCCAGATGAAATCCTCCGTCACCAGAACCTCCAGCCTCTGCCCAGCCCTGCAGGCCGTATAGACCTCCTCTAGACCCATGTAGACTTTCTCAGGCCTCTTCGTGGCCAGCTCAATCAACCTCTCAACGGCGAGCGCGTCTGCGAGGGGCTTCAAGTCCTCACCGAGGGCACCCCTACGCAATGCCTCGCGCAGCCCCTCGAGGCCACCTATGTTTGTAGCGGCGCGCTTCCTGATGAGGGTGGCCAGCCCAGCATCCCGGCGCTTTACCTCCTTTACGAATTCGTCGGCGTAGAGTGACGTGCCGACAACTACGATCCGCTTCACGCCAGCCTCGAAAAGCCTCTTAAGCTCCTCGACCACCTCGTCGACTGCCTTTGAGTCCCCGCGGACCACGTAGCCGGGGAGTTTGGCTCCTCGACCCCACTCGGCGGTCTTGACGATCCTGACCCCCTCGTTGGAGATGTGGACGAGCGCTATGTTCTCGTCGTCGACCGATATGGCTGCGACATCCCTCTCAACTCCTGAGCCGCTCGACTCGGCTATACGCAGCAGGTATGGAAGCTTCTCCCTGCTCTCAACCTCGAAAACACTCCCCCTCTCCAAGTGCAGTGTGTGATACTTCTTCAACACATCGATCTCTTGATCCACATATACTATTCTTCCCCGGAGGCTCACACGCCTCGTTAGCGGGTCGGCGCTCTTGTTCTCGACCTCTATTCCCAGCTTGAGGCTGCGCCTCTCGCTGTCAATTCCCCCGGAAGCTCTCTCCTTCTTGACTTCCCTTGTTGTTTCCTGGTAGACAACGTCGCCCGGCCTGATCTGTCTATAGATGTTTAGGAGATCGATTGTGGTGGTCACGGCTAGCCTGATCCATCCTCTCTTCTTGTCGAGCCCGAGGATCCTCATCCGGTGAGCCTCCGCCTCAAGAAGGGGTTCTGACTGGCTAGCTCTGCAAAAGCGCTAGTAAAGCTCTCTCCCTCCGCCAAGCTAATTGCGCGGAAGACGCCAGTTCTGCCGTGAATCCTCCTTCTCATCAACACGCGGACTCTGTTCCGAATTGTGATGGGATCCACGCCGATTAGACGTGCAGCTAGGTCTGGATCTCTATCCGCGGGGAACTCGGCGTGGCCGGCCCGCGTGGGGACTATCACGACCAGGCTCTTATTCATACCTGGTGCCCTATCGCCGTTTATGAGACCCTCATAGCCCACCATGCCGGCAGTCTTGTAAAATGATTCCTCCTCGGGCATCAGTTTTAGGAGGGGGAAGGAGATCGTTGTCTTCTCATCCAGATATATGTAGGCTTTAGGCACGTAGGCCGGTGTAGCTTGGACCAGCTCCCTCCGCGCCCACCCGCCAAGCTCGCTCTCCACTATGGCCTCAATTAGCGCGGGGTTTGGGGGGACGGGGATAAAGACCTCGACGTCGCTCGCCTCATGAACATCACCCCTCGCAACGCTCCCATAGACCACGGGTCCGAACCCCCGCACAACAAAGGGCTCCATGACGCGCTTAGCAACCCCCCTCTTCTGGCGCAGAATCTCCCAACGACCTTCGTCATAAATGACCTCCTTATACAGGACCCCGTCCGCGGCACCCTCGCGCCTCACTCCACCGAGATCTAGGTCTCCAAGCTATATATCCGCAGCTGCCACTGCCGGCTGGCACCTTCAAGAAGATACGACAAATATAGTATAATGTAGGGCTGACTCATCATCGCTACGGCTCTAGGCCTATCTCCCGTTTATCCGAACAACGCGCTGAGGCCAGCCAGCGCCTCTTCTTCCTTTGGCTTCTCCTCCTTGACCTCCTTTGCCTGCTGTTCTGGCGTAGCAGCTGGTGCCTGGGCCGGCGCGGGCGCTGCAGCAATCGTGACTGGTGCAGCAGTGGCCGTCTTCAGGACCTCGTCAATGTTTACGCCTTGGAGGGCTGCGACAAGCGCCTTGACCCTTACCTCGTCGACCTCCCCTCCTGCGGCCTTGATGACGCTCGATATATTCTGCTCCGTTATCTCCTTACCAAGCCTGTGAAGCAGCAGTGCCGCAAACACGTATTCCATGCCGCTCAAGAATCAATCCACATCTCTATATTTTAAACTTACTTCTATCTTGCGCCTTCCCCAACAGTTAAAAAGACGTGCCCTCACCTGATAGACCGATGGGGGACGTCGAGGAGGTACTGAAGATCGTGCGCAGCGTGGAGGAAGAGTTGCAGAGGCTGGAGGGAAGGATCTCCGCGGTTAGGGCGCAGCTGGAGAGGGCGGCCGAGGAGGCTGTGGCCGAGATGTCGAGGGAGCTTGACAGGCTTGTGGAGGAGGAGAGGACAAAGGCCCTCAGCGAGGCCGAGGCGCGCGCCAAGGAGGAGGCTGAGCGGATACGCAAAGAGTATCAGAGGCGCGCGGAGGCCGTAAGGTCTCGTCTCTTGGAGGAGAGGCAAGGACTTATCAATTTCGTCGTGAACCAATTGCTTCAGGCTGGGGTGTAGGGGATGCCCCCCTACCTCTTGGTGAAGTTATATGCCTGGAGAGGCATGCTCCTATCGCCGCAGTTCCTTCAAGAGCTAGCCGGGTCGAAAGATCTCTCTGAGCTCGCCAACGCCCTGAAGGCGACCCACTACAGCGCTGAGATCGCCCAGACCCAGCAACCATACACCGCCCTCAAGCTCGAACACGCATTACGAAGGCGGATTATCTGGATTCACTATAGGATCATGACGCTCGTCCCCCGCGATAAGGTTATACAGGCCCTCTACCTGCGCTACATTGCCCGTAACGTCAAAACGGTCCTGCGTGGTCTCCACACCGGTCAATCCGCAGAAGATATTGGGGCGCTGGTAGACCCCTACGCCGAGGAGCTGATAGGTGTTCGCGACCTCCTCGCCAGGCTTCTGGCCTCAGACTCTCTTAAAGAGGCTCTCAACATCCTCGGGAGCTATTACCCAGATTTGGGGGGCTTCACGCTCTATGCGGCTACGGGTGAACTGTCCGCGCTGGACGGCGATGTGGACCGATGGTTCTATGGCAGGCTTTCGGACGCCCTGCAGAAGACGCCTAAAAGCCATCGTAAGGAGGCTCAATACCTGCTGAAGCCGCTGTTCTACGAGTTTGTGCTTGAGACGATTCTCCGTGGGAAGATTTGGGGCCTCGAGGCGCGCATGATCAGGAGTTTCGTCAAGAGTCTCGTCGAGCCGGAACTCGACCCAGTTATATCAGTGATACTGGAGTGTCAGTCCCCCGCCGAGCTTAGGAGCGCCCTCTCCGTAGTTAGGCGCGAGATGGTTCCGACTATCTCTGAGCCCACCTCCATGGAGGACGCTATCACGATGTTAAAGAGGGGGTACCGACTGATGCTGAGGAATAGAGCGAGAGGGTCCTTCCTCAGGACAGTGCGGGATGAGGTTTTGGCGGCCGCACTCCTACTCTTGCTTGAGGACGAGCTTACAACCCTCGTTGGCATAGCCTCGGGGATTGAGCAGGGCATATCGTCTCGAGCTCTCCTAGACCTGCTCCCACTCTAGCCCGTTAATCGGAAATCTCGAAGCCTACGTACTCCCCCCTATACTCCTCCCAAAAAACCTCGACCTTTACGACCCGGGCAAGGGGTGGCCCCTGCTTGGCCCACTCGATCATACGCATGACCGCCTCTCTCGGGCCCTCAATCAAAGCCTCGACCCGGCCATCCCTCAAGTTGCGGATCCAGCCGCCTAATCCCAACTTATCCGCCACCTCCTTAGCGGTCTGCCGGTAAAAGACCCCCTGAACTCGCCCGTAGACATAGATATGGGCCCTCACTTTCTCAGACACAGGAAACATGCAGGCAATCACCCATATAAGCGTGGACACCAGCCTCTGGGGTCTATATTATTTTCATATATCACGAGGGGGTCAGAATCTATGGAGACCGTTTGGAGTTCGGTGCAGAGGCTTACAGCATAGAGTTTTTCCGTAGAGAAGGATATATTAGGCAAAGATGCGGTGTTTGCGGCAAATTCTTCTGGAGCCAAGTCCATAGGGAGAACTGCGGCGAGGCTCCCTGCTCCCCATACACTTTCATAGGCAACCCTCCGACAAGGCGGAGATACAGCATCGGGGAGATGCGAAGAGAATTTCTCAGGTACTTCGAACTCCACGACCACGCCGTAATCAAGCCGTACCCCGTGGTGCCTAGGTGGAGGAAGGACCTGTACCTAGTCTCTGCGAGCATAGTGGATTTTCAGCCTCACGTAACCTCTGGAGCCACGGAGCCCCCAGCCAACCCGCTCGTCGTGAGCCAGCCCTGCATCAGACTTGTAGATCTGGACAAAGTCGGCCTAACTTTCGGGCGGCACATGACAATCTTCGAGATGGGCGGTGCTCACGCCTTTAACTCTCCCTCAAGGGAGGTCTACTGGAAGGATAAGACTGTGGAGCTCTGCCTAGGATTTATGGAGGGACTTGGACTTGATCGGCAGGATATAGTTTTCAAGGAGGGGGTTTGGAGCGGAGGAGGGAACGCGGGTCCATGCTACGAAGTGATACACAGCGGGCTCGAGGTGGCCACGCTCGTCTTCATGAACTACAAAACGCTCGACGGTGGCTTGGAGGAGATGCCCTACAGGACTGTGGACACTGGGTACGGAATTGAGAGATATACCTGGCTATCACATGGTACCGCGTCAGCTTTCAGCTCAGTCTACCAAGACCTGTTCAGGAAGTTTGCAGAGCTCTTAGAGGTCCCGCCTGAGGAAGATGAGAGGCTACAGAGATACGCAAAGTACTCGGCCTGGATACAGCCTGGGGGAGGAATAACTTCCGCTGAGGCACGCATGACCGCTGCGAGACTGGCGGGTGTTGAGATCGATGAGCTGCTGCCCACCATAGAGAGGCTCGAGACACTATACAAGACTCTCGACCACACAAAATCTATTGCCTTTATTCTCTCGGACGGGGTCGTCCCGTCCAACTCGAAGGTCGGCTACCTCGCTAGGCTCCTCATAAGAAGGATTGTAAGCATCCTCACGAAGCTGGGGGGGAGCGAGTCTCCTACCCGACCTAGTCTCGATGCAGATAGAGTACTGGGGTAGGGACTTTCCACATCTCAAGGAGATGGAGGATGAAGTCA
>AWOC01000043.1 GCA_000494185.1 Candidatus Calditenuaceae archaeon JGI OTU-3
GCGGAGAGTTTACTCGTACAGCCAGCACCTAACAACATGCCCATCTCCAACTACCACGTCAGGGGGTTCTTTCTGGCTACAGACGGGCTTTGCAAATGGGCAACGAGTATGAAAGCGGCAACCGCTAGGCGGATTCACAGCACTAGGTATCTCTCCGACTGATTCAACTCCCTTCGGCTTCATCTTTTCATCCTCCTCACTCAAGGTTGGGATCGATGATAACAGCATCTGTGTGTATGGATGCAGTGGCGAGGAAAAGAATCTCTCTGTAGGTGCCTCCTCGTAGATCTTGCCGAGATACATGATCAACACCCTGCTCGATATGTTTCTTACCACACCCAAATCATGAGTGATAAGTAGATACGTCAATGATAACTCTCTCTGTATCTTCAGTAGAGTGTTTAGAACCTTTGCCTGCGAGGAGACATCCAGCGCTGACGTAGACTCGTCAAGAATCATGAAGGATGGGCGTGGAGCTAAGGCACGAGCCAGAGCGACTAACTGCTTCTCGCCACCACCGAGCTCGTGAGGATACTTAAACATATACTCAGGACCGAGGCCGACATAGTCTAACATTTCAGCAACCTTTTCATAAATCCTGCCATGGTCAGCAATATGATGTACACGGAGAGGAAGGCCCACAATGTCCTTAACCATTCTCTTGGGGTTTAGAGAAGTGCCTGGGTCCTGAAAGACTATCTGGATATCACGCTTGAGCTCGAGGGGCCTACTTCTTATTGGGGCCGAGAGGTCGTATTTCCCTTTGTAAATTATTTTTCCGCCATCTGGGGGATAGAGACCCATAATCACGTGACCTGTGGTGGTCTTACCCGACCCAGACTCGCCTACGAGGGCCAGCGTCTCACCCTTATGGACAGCGAAGCTAATGTCATCAACTGCTCTCACGATGCCCTGAGGAGTCGCGAAGTACTTCTTCAACCGCGATACGTTCAAGATATGCGGTGTATCCAAAGCACCTTCACTACTCATAGAGGTAACAAGCTACTAAGTGGTTACTGTTTAGCCTCGTCACGCCAGGTTTCTGGGTGAAGCATTTCTGCATAGCGTACGGACACCTCGGAGCAAATCTGCACCCTGAGATAGGGAAACGATAGTCGGGCAATTTCCCCTTGATGCCCTCCCCTACTCCGACCGAGCTCAGGCGGGGGGTGCTGGAAATCAACAGCTGGGTGTATGGGTGGCGAGGATTATTCATTATCTCGGAAGTTTTGGCGGTCTCCATTATGTCACCAGCATACAATACATAGACCCTGTCTGTCATGCGGTTGACCATTCCTAGGGCGTGAGAAACCAATATTGTGCCTAGGTTCTTTTCGGTGACAAGCTTATGTATCAATTTGAGGATTTGGTCCTGAATAGTAACGTCGAGATTGGTAGTTGGCTCGTCGGCTAGCAAAAGACTATTAGCCGAGGCGAGAGCCATCGCTATCATTACCCTCTGCCTCATTCCGCCGCTTAGCTGGAACGGGTAGGAGTTCAATACCCTCTCAGGGTCTGGTAATTTAACATCATTCAACAACTTCAATGCATGGTCCCGTAGTAACTTGTTATCCGGTTTCGAGCCTTCCTCTCCAAGCTTATATCTCAATATGTCGTAAAGCTGATCCTTCACCTTAAACACTGGATTCAGAGCCGCCATGGGGTCCTGAAAGATCATCCCGATCTCTCTTCGCCTAATATGTGATAATTCCTTCTCGCTTAGAGATGTTATTTCCCTGCCATCGTAATTGATGCTCCCCCCTACTATCTTACCGTTGGGTGGCAGGATGCGGAGTATTGACTTGAGAAGGGTGGTCTTGCCACTGCCAGACTCGCCGATCAGGCCGACGCGCTCGCCTCTCCTAAGACTCATAGATACTCCGTTGAGAACATGGAGAGTATACCAGTATCTCCTGTAACTTACGTATAGATTCTCCACCTCGAGTAGTAGGTTATTCTCCCGCAAAGACATCCCTTATTCCGTCCCCCAATAGGTTGAAGGCTAAGATCATTAATACGATCCCAGAAGCCGGGCCTAGTGTCATCCACCAATAATCGGGCAGGTATTTACTGTACTCGGAGACCATGGTGCCTAGGTCCGGTGTAGGTGGCTGGGCGCCTAGTCCCACAAAGCTAATCGCAGCCCCTATTAATATAACCCAGCCAGCATCTAGAGTAACTTTGGTGAGTATCGTTCCTAGCTCGATGGGCAGAAGCTCTCTCAAAAGTATATGAATAACAGACGCTCCCTGCAACTCAGCGGCCAATACAAAAGGCTCGTTCCTCAGCGAGACCGTCATTGAGTGGGTCAGCCTAACGTACCACGGCCACCACATAAGTGAGACAGCTAGCATAGCATTGAACACGTTAGGTTCCAGTATAGAAGCGATGGAAAGAGCCAACACGAGTGGGGGAAGAGAGATGAATATGTCTGAGAGCCTTATTATGAATGTCTCAACCCATGTACCTCTATAGTAACCCGCGATCAGCCCCAACATCACCCCAGTAGGGACAACTAGGGAGAGAACGATAGATATTAGGAAAAACGCGTACCTAAGCCCAAATATTACGCGGCTCAGAACATCTCTGCCATACATGTCGGTTCCTAGGAGGTGTTCAAGGGACGGGGGCTTGTAAGCATCTTTAAATCCTATGTATAGACCGGCATGGTGCGGGTATGGAGCAACGAAATCAGCAAAGATAGCTGCTAAAAGCAATATAGCGACCATCGACAAA
>AWOC01000044.1 GCA_000494185.1 Candidatus Calditenuaceae archaeon JGI OTU-3
CTGAATAATATTTATTCTAACTAATAAGTGGTTAAAATGAAAACGAAACTAAATAATCTAGATGAAGAACAAAAAAAACAAGTCATTATGCAATGGCATAACCAACAGCATGAAAGAAGTAAGATAGATATTCCCCTATCTTCTTATGGAGATATACTCGAAGGCTTCATATTGCACAAAGATGTTTGGGATCCGTCTATCACCTCTGCAAGATATCATGCATCTTATTTATTTCATAATAATGGACGACTTTTCTATGAAAAAAAAGCAATAGATATGGGGACGGGTTCAGGACTAATGGCTATTGTCATGGCCAAATATGGTGCTGCACAAGTTATTGCAACAGATATATCACCTAAAGCAGTTGTTAATACTATAGAAAATGTAAAAAAATATGATTTAGAAAATAAGATAAAAATTTTCCAAGGAGATTTATTCGAAAGAATTGAGACTAAATCAGATTGTATTGTATTTAACCTCCCATTTTTTGACGGAGATGCATCAAAAGACGATTATATCTCTAGAAGTATGCTTAATTCGGGAAAATTAATTCATAGATTTTTAGATGAAGCTCCAAACTATCTTACTCCTGATGGAACCATAGTCATGCCCAGTTATGATTTGGCAGGCTCTACGAATGATCCTGCAATACATGGGCCAAAACATGGCTATTCCGTAGTTACTACCTGGAGAATAGACACCGAACATAGCATTCAAAAAGGTGGATTAAAAATCCATGAGCTTAAATTTAGAGGATAAAGATGTCAAACAAAAAAATATTTTTAGTGGGTTTGTTTATAATAATCATTTTTATTATATTATTCTCAACTTTCTATTTGAACAAACATTTTGAAAAAAATAACTCAATTAACTATCTAAAGCTCAGAATAGCAGATCTTCCTGTTACTGAATCACTTCCGTTATATGTTGCAATAGAGAAAGGCTATTTCAAAGAAGAAGGTATTGATGTTGAAATAGTTAGAATGGACTCTCCGAATCTAATCATAGATGCCGTTTTATCAGGTAAAGTGGACATGGTTTCGACGGGTGGTGCATTGGGAATTGCTGCAATTGCTGAACAAAAGAATCCTAATACTTTAAGAATATTTGCTGTAGCCGGAGGAGATGATAAAGTACCCATTGAGGGGTTGATGGTAAAAATTAATAGTTCAATAAAAACTGTACAAGACTTAAAAGGTAAAAAAGTAGGAACAATACCGGGGATTCAATGGAGAACAATCTCTAAACAAATCTTAAATTCTTATGGTCTTGACACTAACGATATAAATTTAATTGAAATAGCTCCTGGACTTCAAGCGCAAGCATTGGCTTCAGGTAGTGTTGACGCTATCCTTAGTTTAGAAGTCACACCAACAATTATCAGACAAACAGGTATTGGAAAAGATTTAATCACCGCTCCTGCAACAAAAACCATCAGCAATCCATTTTATACTGGCGCAGGAATTATAAGCGTGGAATTCGTTGAACAAAATCCCGAGCTGACAAATAAAGTATTCTCTATTTTCGATCGTGCCATTGATGATATAAATAATGATTATGAAAGCACAAAACCGTTCTTGCTAAAACACACTTCAATTAATGAAGAAATAGTAAGATATGCGCCCAAACCAAAAGTAAAAATGATAAAAGACTTGACATCCGAAGATATGGTTGCTGTTGACAAATTTTACAATATGTTCTTTGCACAGAGTGTTGTTGAGATGCCATTAAACTTTAGTCGCATGACTATAAAATAAAGAGATTAGGAGATAGAATGATTTCTATAAAAAACTTAAAAAAGAGTTATGGTGAACATGTCGTTTTTAATGGAGTAAGTTTCAATATTAAGAAAAGTAAAATTACTGCTATTTTTGGACCAAATGGATCCGGAAAATCAACATTGTTAAATATTATTGCAGGAATAACTTCTTTAGATTCGGGCACGTGTAATATACGAATATTTAATGAAAAAAAATTTAGTTATGTATTTCAAGATTATAGAAGTTCTTTGTTACCTTGGAAAAGTGTGCAAGAAAACATCAGTCTGCCTCTCTTATTTAAAAGAATAGATAAGAATAAGCGAATAAATTTAGTGAAAAATTTATGCAAGAAACAAGAATTCAATGTTCCATTGAATGTTTATCCTTATGAATTGAGTGGGGGACAACAACAAAGCGTAGTGTTTCTTCGTGCTATTATAACAGAACCAGAACTCATGTTACTCGATGAGCCTTTTTCAGCATTAGATTATGAAAATAATGTTAGGATGAGAAAAAAGCTAGAATCTTATTTTCTCTCTAAAAACTCAACAATAGTGATTGTTACTCATGATATCGAAGAAGCAGTATATTTAGCTGATGAAATAATAATATTGTCAAACAAGCCCACAAAAGCTGTAACAATAATAACTAACTCCTTGCAACGACCTAGAAAAACAGAGATAATTTCTTGCAAAGAATTTAACGAAGTAAAAGAAAAAGTAATGAAAATTTTTCTGAGAGAGGTTAAAGTATGAAATTTAAAGGTATTGTGGGATTCGTATTCTTACTTTCAATTTGGCAGATAATATACTCTTTTGAATTAGTAAGTCATTTTCTATTTCCCGGCCCAATACAGACAGTAATCACATTAGTTAAATTATTAATAACGGGTACTATTTTAGTTGATTTAGGTATAACTGTTGTCAGAGTTGTACTTGTTTTTAGCATATCTTGTATTGTTGGTGTACCTTTAGGAATGTTTTTAGGATACTCGAAAAAAACATATGACTATTTTGAAAATGTAATTGATTTTTTAAGATCAATACCCGCGACAGCCATGTTTCCAATATTTCTACTAATTTTTGGAGTTGGAGATTTATCAAAAATTGCAGTAGCAATATTCGTTTCAACACTCATCATACTTTTTAATGCTGCTCACGGTGTGAAGCAAGCAAAAATAGCACGTATTAATGCTGCAAAACTTATGCATGCGTCAAAAACTCAAATTTTTAGAAATATACTTTTTTGGGAAAGTTTAACACAATTATTTATAGGCCTTAGGTCAGCAATAAGTTTATCACTTATAGTTATTGTTGTTACTGAAATGTTTATTGGAACATATGCTGGATTAGGGAAAATAATTGTTGATTTTCAATATACATATAATATTCGAGGAATGTATGCAGTCATCTTACTTACGGGAGTTGTAGGATATCTATTCAATATTATTTTTATTGTAATTGAGAAAAAAGTTGTTCATTGGACAGGAAAATAGATTATCTAAATCAAAGGCAAATCTTATTACGGAATTCCCCCTCGTCGTCGTTTTCGTTTAGTTTTTAGAAAATTGCCCCCTTCGTTAGCCCCTGAAATTACTTTTCGGACGAAATTTTTCCACACTTGCGTATGGAAAAAGAATAGAACAGGAATTATGTTTAATTTGAAAGTCCTTGAAAATCTCTCCTTGCAGTCGCTAAACTTTAGTGTTGTTGCCTTTTTCTCATTTGTAGAAAAGATTAAAAGTTGGGGCGTAATAGGTCTTCATTTACAAGCAACTTGTTGTTTTTCTCCCGTTGCGAAATCTCTTTGATGGCATTGAGAATTAATAGGAATACCAACACATTGACTCCAACTGGCATCAAAAATCCCAAAAGTTGCTTTCTCCAACCCAATACAAGTACATTCTTGCGACGTTCCTCCCCATTCCCCCCACGAATCACATATTGGAAATGGAATAACAATAATCAACCAATAAATAACGAACAACAAAATAATTACTATCAACTTCTTTTTTGAATATTCTTTTAGAATTAAAACGAGAAAAACAACAAAAGCTATGAAAAATAGAGGAAGAAACAATGAAAGATAACCCACTTCAAATGAACCTATAACTGTTATTAATCCAAATAGGAAAATCCCGATAATTAAAAATAAAATAAACAAACCAATCTTTTTCCAATTCATAAATTAGTGCTAAAACACTTAGATATATAAAGATTATTATAACTTTCCAAAATTTCTAAAACTAAGTCCCCACTTTTCTGATCTTATTAAGACCTATTAACGGCAATAACACATTATCCTCGAGGACTTTCAAACTCTGCGCCCCCCATAGCGATTGCGGTGCTCGGGTGGGGGACGGTCGCTCACTCTCTATGGCTCGCTGCTGCTCGCATTTTCAGTTACCCTCGCTCCCTAGACCCCCACCAAACATAACATCGTTATGTGAAATTTGAAAACCTGCCTTTCGCACTTGCTCAAGTAACCGAAAACCATTAACGTTGTTGCCTTCGTTTAGTCGGATAAAAAGAAGAAGCACTCAATTGAAACTGAGTATAACATTGACTAAACGGTTACGCTGTCGCTTCACCCAAATTTTTTCCTGCTCTTTTTTAATGAATAGAGTTCCGCACTATTCTAGTAAAGTATAAACCTCTCGTTCTTCCAGGAATTACTCGGACACCTACATCTGAAACTTTTGCATCTATGTCAAACTGACTCATGTCTGGCATCTCAACTTTTGCATCTGGATTAGATAATAAAAATTTCTTTACTACTTCTTCATTCTCATACCTATTCATAGCACAAGTAGCATAGACAAGAACCCCTCTCTCCTTAAGATGATTGAAACCATTCTGTAATAACTGAAGCTGGAGTTTTGTTAAATCTTCAACATCCTCTGAAGATCTTTTTAATACACTTCCAATCCCACTAACATCTCTTTCAGTATCACTATCATATTTAATGATCATTCCCTCGCAAGAACATTCTGCATCAACTAAAACTTTATCGTATTTCCCCCCTTGAAATGTTGTACTATCAGTTAAGTGTAATTTTGCTTCAATCCCGTCTTTTCTCAGAAACCGTTGTAATTTCTCAAATCTTTTTTCATCTACATCTAATGCTGTAATATTTAAATTCCCATTTGCAAAGTCATGAGCAAGAATTGTTTTAAATCCGGGAGCTGCACAAAGATCAAGATAGCTATCTCCTTCTTGTAATCCTAAAACATAAACAGCTAATACACTCGCAAAATCTTGGATAAAATAATTATTCATAAATAAGTCATTTTTTTGACCAGAAATTAATCCACCAATATCTGAATTAGAACTCCGGTAAACATTTGGAACTCCTGTTTCTGAAAAAGTTGTTTCAATACCATAATCATCCTTTAATTTTTGTTCTAATTCACCCCTATCAATTGGATTGCGAGGATTAATGCGAATGTACTTATTAGGAACTTTTTTGTAAATATCTAAATCCAAACCAACTTCCTGTAATCTTTGACGCAAATCCAATCTATTTTTCCCAAATTGCACGGCTTTCTCTACTGCTTCTTCTGGACTTTCAGCACTATTGACTCTGATTAATCCTCTTTTATCCAGATATTTTTCAGCGATTTCTTCCGCGATTCCTCCAGATTCAGGCAATGCAATGATAGGGATTTGCCTCCAATACACTTCACCAACTTCCATTTGTGTGCCTATGCCTCCTTCTATGACCACAACTGCATCAGCAGAATTTGCAAGAACTTGTCCTCTTGCAAAACCAATTTCTGTTGGAATGGTAATAGAACAATAGTCATTAGCAGCTTGTTTATCAGCTCCGGGAAGAATTCCAACGACGATTCCGCCACGTTCATATGCTCCTCGAGAAGCTGCTTCCATAACTCCACTTCCCCCACCAGAAAGAAGAATCGCACTAAATTTTGCAATTTGTTCCCCTACTTTTCTCGCTATTTCTAAAGAATTAGGATTACAATGGTCTCCATCTGAACCAAACACTGCAATTTGTAATTTATTCTTCATCTTGCAGTCTCCTAAGTTCGTATAGTTGGAATATGACTGGATTTTGTTCTCTTGATTGTTCTTCTACCAGAAGTCTTATTGAGAATCCATATGACTCTGCTAATTGACATAATCTCTTAGGATTTCCAAACTCATGATTTTCAGAATCTCCCCAACCAATAAGCACTCTTCCATTGTCCTTCAGATAAGTTGGTGCTTCTTGCAAAAATCGTTCAGTGAGTTTATATTCGGGATCAAACAATGCTCTTTCTAACATTGACTCAAACTGATAATCGTCAGAAGCAGGCATGAATGGCATATTCCAATAAATAGTATCAAATTTTTCGTCTTCTCTTATCGCCGAGAAAATATCGCTTTCTCTTACATCATAATTGGTGATTCCATTTCTTTGAGCATTTTCTTTTGTATTCTGAACAGCAGTTTTATTAACATCTACAAGAACAACTTTTTTTGCACCACTTTTAGCTAAGT
>AWOC01000045.1 GCA_000494185.1 Candidatus Calditenuaceae archaeon JGI OTU-3
CATATCGTCTCTGATAAACTTTTATTTTCCCTGCGAATATATAGCTATGTAGCTGGGTGGTCCATGGTTGGCGTGATTCCTTTTGCCCCTCTTTGTGGGTACGTTGTTGCTCATAGTGCAGAGGTTGAGGAGGGAGTCGTCTAGGAGGCTGAGAGTCTGGGTCTTGGATGCGATGCTTTTGGGAGGAGCCGGTCTCCTCGCGCTAGAGCACTCGTAGGCAGGCGAGATAGTGCCATGGCCCCCCTTCCTCACGTCCATGACCGCCGCAGCAGACTTGGTCGCGATTCTTAACGAGACCTTATTCGTGGGCGGAGCCCTGACGGTAGCTACAACTGGAGTGTGGGCTCTCATTCTTCTCGCCACAAAAACCAATTCGAGAACGTGGTCTTTGAAGGAAACAGATCTTCTGGGAAAGCCGTTTAAGAGACTGGCACAAAATAACCGCGCCCCATCCTAGAGAACGCCCTTTTTTGCAAAACTTTTTATCGGTGTATCTGTCAAGCGTCGCCGTGGACGTATCGATCTCGGTAGACCCTGCGTCCCCGCTGGGCCGCATCGATAGGCGGATCTACGGGCAGTTCATAGAGCATCTGGGGAGATGCGTGTATGGTGGCGTCTGGGTCGGAGAGGGGTCGAGGATCCCTAACGAAAGGGGATACAGGAGGGATGTCTTGGAGGCGGTAAGGGCCATCAGGCCTCCACTCGTTAGGTGGCCGGGCGGAAACTTCGCCTCAAACTACCACTGGATGGATGGCGTCGGACCGAGGGGCAGGCGTCCCAAAAGGCTAGACATGGCCTGGGGCGCGGTAGAGCCCAACGAGTTCGGAACCCTCGAGTTCTTGGAGTGGTGCCGCATGGTAGGCGCTGAGCCATATTTGGTAGTAAACGCTGGGAATGGGTCGCCGGAGGAGGCTGCGAGGTGGGTAGAATTCTGCAACTCCCCCCACGAGACATCCTATACAACCTTGAGGTCTGGGGCCGGGTATAGGGAGCCGTTCAACGTCAAGATCTGGGGGGTGGGGAACGAGCTCTACGGCGACTGGCAGGTCGGCTACTGCATAGACGGCAAGGAGTGCGCGAGGCGAACCATAGAGTTCTCAAACGAGATGAAGAAGGTCGACCCCAAGATCGAGATAGTAGCCGTGGGGTGCGACTCGGACATGGAGTGGAACATAGACATGGTCAGACACGCTGGGAGGTACTTCGAGTACCTCTCCATCCATAGATACTTCTTCACGAGAGGCGTGAGTTATGACGACATCGTGTCAGAGCCGTTCATCTGGGAGAGGATGCTGCGCTCCATATACGATATTGTCTCAACCACCTCTAAGAGATATGGGCTTAAAAAGGAGATCAGAATAGCCTTTGACGAGTGGAACCTCTGGTACCCTGAGGCAACTCCCCCAGAGCACAACCAGGTGACGAGCCTGAGAGATGGCGTCTTCACCGCGCTCGTCCTCAACTCTCTGCAAAGACTCTGCAGGGAGGTCGCGATAGCCTGCTTCGCCCAGACTGTAAATGTTCTGCCCCTGATCGCCACGGATGACGCGGGAAGGATCTATACGAATCCACAATACTTAGTCTTCAAGCTCTACGCAGGGACGACGCAGGAAGTTGCGGTGAGGTGTCTAGTCGACTCGCCCACGTTTTACTCGAGACGGATAGGCCGATCACTGGGCTACTGCGACGCTGTAGCGAGCGTCTCAAACGAGGGAGACACTGTGTCGGTGCAGATAGTTAATGCGAGCCCTACGGAGGACGCCCTCTGCGAGATTAGGTTCAAAAACTTCGAGGCACGCGAGTCCGAAGCCAGCTACGTCTGGGGGAAGAGTCTCGAGGAAAAGAACGACTTCGAGGGCCCCGATAGGGTCAGAATACATGCTGGGAGGGCGACCGTAAAGGGTGGAGTGGTCGAGTATGTAGCCCCCAGACACTCGATAAGCAGCATTGTCTTTAAGGGCGTTTCACGCAAGTGATTGATGCAACGCAATGCTTATAATGGGGGGGAGGCAGGTCTTAGAAATGATGCGGCTCAAGGCGCTTTCTGCTACACTTTTGTTCGTATTCCTCGTAGCCGGTATTGCGTACGCAGGCCCCATCTCAGAGGGGAGCTACATCGTCTACGGATATTCACTTGTTTGGGGGGATAGATCGGTCTCCGGCTACGTTCGGGAGGAGGTGCTGAGGGACTACGGCAACGGGACGGTTAGGCTTAGATTTGAGGCAACCATGGATGATGGCGTCTTAACGATCGAGAAGGATGCTCCCGCGAGCGCATTCTACATCCCGCGCCTCCCGCGCGTCCCGGAGGGTATGGTTACTTACTCCCGAAGGAATACCACTATCACCCTTAATGTCGAGAGAGCCGGATCTGTTGAAGTGAGCGTGGCAGGCCGGAGCTATATCGCCGACGCTTACCGCATTAATCTCGTGCTGGAGGGCCGGTGGGTCCTGGGAGGACGGGCAGAGGACTCGGGAGGCCGCCTCACGTTCAGCGGCATACTTAAGGTTATTCAGGGCTCAGGCGTGATCTATAGCTTCGAGGGGGCCGCGGATGGCGAGGGGAGAGGACAACATGAGGTGAGGGTCCTGTTGATTGAAACAAACCTCGACTTAGAGGAGGCTCAGACAGCAGATGCGTCGTCTATCAGCGCCGCAGAACTATCGATGCCAGCGGAGTTCATAGGACAATACCTAACGATGCGGAGTTNNGCCCAGA
>AWOC01000046.1 GCA_000494185.1 Candidatus Calditenuaceae archaeon JGI OTU-3
GGACCCATAGCTGGGGGCAGATAGGACAGCATAGGAAGCACGGCGCGAAAGGAGGGAGGGGTATGGCGGGAGGCCACAAACACAAATGGACGTGGATACTGAAATACGCACCAGATCACTTCGGAGAAAAGGGTTTCCGCCCCCCAACTTCGAGGGAAAAGCCAGCGATCAATCTCTACCAAATATCCACCATCGCTGAACGGCTGGTCAGGTCAGGCAAGGCTAAGTTTGAGGACGGTAAAGTTGTGGTGGACCTGGCGTCGCATGGCTATAAAAAGGTTCTCGCGCGGGGTGCGCTCACAGTTCCCGTGAAAATTCTTGCCGAGAGTTGGAGTAAGGGTTTGGAGCAAAAGCTCGCTGCGTTCAACTCGGAGATAGCGAAGGCGGGCTAGGTCCATGTCTGAGGGGACAAGACGAGTCATCGAGGGCTTTGCGAGGATCCTCCCAGAGGTAGCTAAACCGGTTAGGAAGCTTACGCTGGGAGAACGCCTCGTCTGGACCGCGCTTGTCCTCATACTATACGAGACGATGAGCAGCATAGCCCTCTACGGGGTCGAAAAAGCCGCTCAGCAGGCAAGCCCACTCCTCCTCAACATAATCTTCGCCTCAAACATTGGCACACTAACCACACTAGGGATTGGGCCGATAGTGACTGGTGGCCTCATTCTCCAGCTACTTGTCGGTGCAGAGATAATTCGGCTCGACCTGAAGAAGAGCGAGGACAGAGCATTATTCACCGCCCTAAGCAAGCTCTTCACACTCGCCATAGCCATCTTCCAAGGCGCCTCCTACGTCCTAGCCGGCTACTTCGGCACCCTCACAGCGACCGCACAGATCCTAGTGTTTGTCCAGCTACTTGCGGCAACCCTAATAATCATGCTTATGGACGAGCTTGTCCAGAAGGGGTGGGGGCTGGGAAGCGGCATCAGCCTCTTCATAGCCGCAGGAGTGGCAGGCCAGATATTTTCAGACCTATTCTCGCCCATCGTTCTACAAGACGGCTACTTTCACGGGATAATTCTTGCCATGGTCCAGGCCGCGACGTCTCCTGAAGGTTTCGGCCCCCTCTTCATAAGACACATCGCACAGCGGGGAGACATTCTAGGCCTCTTATCCACGATAGCGATAATCCTTCTTCTCATCTACGCTGAGGGTGTTAGGGTCAATATTCCTATTAGCCACTCGAGATTCGGCGGATACAGGGGGAGCTACCCCATAAAGCTGCTCTATGTCTCTAACGTGCCCGTGATATTTGCCTCAACAGTCTTCACAAACATATACTACCTATCATCCATCATATGGTCCAGATATAATCAGGATAACTCAAACTTTATCCTGAACTTGCTCAGCACCTTCACGATAGATCAAAATTCTGGGCAGCCAGAGCCCACAGGTGGCTTAGCCTATTATGCTCTAGGTCCAAACAACTTCACGCAGGCTTCAGAGGACCCAGTGAGGGCCCTCGTGTTCGTGGCGCTCATGGTCGGATTCTGCGTAATGCTTGGCAGATTCTGGATAACCGTCGGCGGTCTTTCACCGGATAGGGTGGCGGACCAACTTATAGCGGCAGGTATGCAGGTGCCTGGATTTAGAAGAGCCCCCGCGATAATCGCCTCTATCCTCAGGAGATACATCTACACAGTCTCCATAATCGGCTCGGTGATAGTGGGGGTATTGGCCAGCGTCGCCAACTATGTCAACGCTTTTGGAACCGGAACTGGGCTGCTACTCATGATAGGTATTCTCTACCAGTATTACCAGATACTTGTGAGGGAGCGTGTTGCAGAGATGTATCCCGCGATCGCCAGGATAATGGGTGAGGAGTAGGGATGCTTCAGCAGGCTGTCTGGGAGATACTTTTTTTCTCAAGCTTGCTTGCATTGACATCTACCGCTCTGAGGAGAATAATAATTACAAAAGAGGATATGATGGCTATGCAGGAGGTGCAGAAGTTTAACCGCGAATTAATGACAGCTCTAAGACAGAAGGACAAAAAGGCTATAGAGAGACTTGAGAAGAGGAAGGAGTACATGCAGAGGATGCAGACACGAATCCTCGGCAAGAACATGCTTCTCATGGTCCTCTCTATGGCGATATTCTTTAGCTTCTTCTTCTACGCTAACGCTAGGTACCAGGGACTAGAGCTGTTGAAAATGCCTCCTGGACTTGAAATACCCTTTATCTCATCGGAAGGGAAGATACTCTTCTTCGGTTGGTACCTTTTAACGTTCTTCGCGGTCAGCCTACCCATAAACAAGTTTTTTGGCCGACAAATAGGGAGCCAAGGTATTTCAGAAAGCCCGCGGAAGTAGTGAGTTTCAGAGGAGATGACGAGAAACAGAAGGGCCTGCGCGTGGTGTGGCAGAGAGATTCACGGAATCGCCGACGAATGGTCGTCACCCTACAGCGAAAAGCGCGTTGAAAGGATATACGGCGGATATCTATGCCACAGCTGTCTTCAGAGCGCTATAGTTAGGTGGGCGGAGAGAGAGTGGGCCTCGGCTCAGGGATAGAAGGCCTTTACGGCCGACAGGGCGATGGAGAATACTTTGTCAGCGCTGATGTATGAGGTGTCTATCACCAGGTGGAAAGGCTCAAAGTCGGATCCTATCTCGACCCCATACAGGGCCTTGTATAGCTTTATGTTTCTATCATCACGTTCCGCTAAAATCCCTTCCGCCTGATGCGGAGGAAGACCGCTTCTCTTGGAGAGGCGCTCAGCCCTCACTGACCGGCTGGCCTTGAGCCATATCTTGAGACCTCCCTCGAAAAGCCACGGGATCACCCAGCTGTCGATAACGACGTTGCCTTCTCTAGCTCTTTCGAGAAGCATCTCGTCGCACTCCTTATCAATAGAGTGGTCGCTCTCTCTAAGGGTTAGGAATCTCATCCCCTCCTCACTCTCCCACCAACGGTTGGGTGTGGGATTGAATCCACGTTTGGAGGCGATGCTTTTCAGAACCTCGCCGCCAGAGTAGAGCCTCAGACCGAGCTCCTCTGCAAGCCTTCGTGCCAGCGTACTCTTTCCACTCGCGGCTAGACCACTCACTATCACTACAGTAGGTCTCCAGCTCTAAAAACCATAATTTGGACACTATCAAGCGTGTTTTCGAAGATCTTATATATGTGCACTAGGGGGATGAAGGGTGAGACGGCGCATTGGCGGAAACAGCCATCAAAGGCCTCCACCACATAACCCTAGTCACAGGTAACTACAGGGTTAACTACAGGTTCTACACGGAGGTGATGGGGCTTAGGCAGGTCAAGCTCTCAGTCAATCAAGACGATATATACCACCGCCACGCCTTCTATGCAAACCCCGAGAAAACAACAGGCAGCACAATAACGTTCTTTGAATGGCCACACCTCCCACATGGATGGCCGGGGCTGGGCTCACCCCACCACCTTGCATACCGTGTAAAAACGGTTGAACAGCTGGTCAGGTGGAAGAGACGGCTTGAAGAGCACGGTGTTAAGACAGCGGGGCCTCAGATATATAGGGGCCGGGCATCCATCTACCTCCGAGACCCCGACAACGCACTCCTCGAGCTAACGGCCCCAGCAGAGGACGCAGACCAAGCCTATCTATGCGAGCTCCTAGAGGACACCGAGACATCGGTGGCTATAGACGCGGACATGAGGCTAACCGCCCTCGACCACGCAACCCCAATCGCGACAGACCCATGGATAACCCAGAAATTCCTCGAAAAATTCCTAGCCATCACCGACGTCGAGCTGACCTCTGGACCCGCTGGAAAAGCCTTCCTCGAGACTATGTACGGTGGTGAAGTATATCTTCGCTACAGCATCAACCCACTAGCCGAAACCGGCGCTGTCGGTAAAGGCTCCATACACCATATAGCCCTTGCCGTCGAGACCGAGCAAGAGCAGCGTGAGATAATGAGAAGGCTGAACGCGGCCCACGTCCCAAATTCGGGGATAGTCAACCGCCACTGGTTCAAATCACTCTACTTCAGGGACCCCGACGGCAACCTGCTAGAGATAGCCACGGCTGGCCCGGGATATGAGGTGGATGAGCCGCGCGAATCGCTAGGCTCAAAGCTCATCCTCCCACCATGGCTCGAGCCGCTTAGAAACATCATCGAGGGAAGGCTCGCAAGACAGGACGCCGAAAACCCAGCCAAATGGCCCCCAGAATATAGCCTACCAGACCAGACAGAACCCTAACAATCCAGCAAACCCGACCCTCAAAATTCTGTCTAATGACCTCCGCAGCAACTAGGCCAACATTACGTAAAAAGTCATGGAGCCTGCCATGAAGGGCTCGGAGTTGGTATTCACGTATTCCTGCGAAACAAATCTTGAGACATCCTTAGAGATTAGTGCAAGGGCCCGGCTGTTCAAAACCTCTAATTCATGTGCGAAATTCATCAATCTTGTTGAAACTAGTAGAGCATTGTCCGCAATATGTATATCTGAAGGGCCGTCCACAGAAAGTTTGTGTGTGAACCGGCCCTCCCCTTAACCATTTCCCTCACTCAACATCCTCAAAATGATTACTAAACGCGCCGGGGGAGGGATTCGAACCCTCGCGGCCCGTATAGGGCCACAGGCTCTCCAGGCCTGCGCATTAACCACTCTGCCACCCCGGCCATACGATGGTATATGGCCTTAGCTCATTTTAGGTCTTCTTTTCTTCCAATAGGGGGGGTAAGTCCCTCTTGGAAGATAAACCCTGTCAGTACGCGCGATGATCCCCCCTTCTCTCAACGCGTCGTCAGTAGACTTGAGGGCTAGCCCTACGGCGATTATCTCTCCCTTAAGAGTGAATATTCCTATCCTGGATCCCGCGGCGATACCCTCCTCTATCCTCGCCACCCCTGGCATTGCGAGGGGCGCTCCATGACAGATAGCGTCTACGGCCGTATCCAGGACCTCAATTCTCGGCAGAAAGGAGAGAAAATCCTCAATAGGGCTGACAATCTTCTTGAGTTCCTCCTCTCTTCCAGCATCCCTTTTTAGCCACTCAGCCCTCTGCACGTCTTGGATCCTTACAGCTTCACGCTCCGTCTTCCCAGCTATCCTCGTCCTCCTCAGCTCATACATGTGAGCTCCCGTTCCGAGGAGTAGCCCCAAGTCGTGGCAGATCTTCCTTATGTATGTTCCCCCACTCACGACCATTCGGAGTAATAGGTCACGTCCATCCCTTTCTAATAGCTCCAGCTCGTATACCGTGCGGATTCGTGGCCGTCGCGCCACGTTGGACCTGACCGGTGGGGTCTGGTAGATCTCGCCCAGAAACTGTGAGAGTGCCCACTCAACCTCGGGATCTGAGGCCTCTCCGTGGAGCCTTAACACGCAGATGTACTCCTTGGGGCAGGAGTGAGCCTCCACCGACGCCTTAGTTGAGTCTCCAAGAAAGATAGGCAGGAGGCCAGAGACGGCGGGATCTCCCTGCACGAGGCTCTAGGGTCCCACCGTACCCCGCCTTATCCACACCCAGTATCTTCCGTATTCTATCCATCACTTCTTGGCACCGGGGCCCCCTGGGCTTGTCCAGCAGTATATAACCCATCCGTAGATTCTCCTCGAGGCTCCTGCTCCATGGATCTGACCCAAACCGCGCGTCTGTCTCAGCATCCCTCACAATTATGATCGACCTCTCCTTCACCCAGGGAGGCTCCCTGTAACGGAGTAGCAATCCTACCACCGCGCTACCTCGGCCCTCCGCTTCACGTATTCAGCTAGGCCCTTTGCCTCTAGTGCCTTCAGTACCTCCTCGTCCGTGGAATCCTTAGCAATATCGATCTTGTGCGGGAGCGGTATGATGTGTCTCACGTTCACAGGCTTTCTCCGCAGCCCACTCAGCGCCTTTGGACCAGTAACCAGTACTCTTTGCCCACCGAGCACGCTTACTATTACTCCTTTGCATCCCGCGTCCCGCCCAGCGATCTTAACGACTAATCTTCCAACCTCCATAGTCATTTCTCCGGAAAATGGGTTCTAACCGGATTATAAGTTTCATCAGGTAGTCTGCCCCATCCTTTTTTAGCTCGTTCATCCAAAGATTGTTGTGGCTGAGAGAGACATTGTAGTGATAGTGAGTGGTCTAGCCGCGAGTGGAAAGAGTACGCTGGCACGAAGGCTTGCAGAGGAGCTCGGTCTGAGGCTCTACTCTGGCGGCG
>AWOC01000047.1 GCA_000494185.1 Candidatus Calditenuaceae archaeon JGI OTU-3
GGGGTGGTTAGACGCTATTTCTCACTACAGGTGTTCGACGGCGCGATGGTTGGAATCGGGCTCGTATTCGGGTTTTATATCTCAGGCCTCCACGGCTATGATTCAGCCCTACGAGCAGTCGTCTCAATCCTGATAGGAGTAGCTATCTCGGGATACACTGGAGCCTTCATATCGGAGAGGGCCGAGCAGCTTCGCAGGATAAAGAGTCTGGAGCAAGCGACCCTCAGGGAGATGGGTAAGACCTTCGTCGCCGCCGCCGGCGTCCACGCCACGATTATTGTCGCGCTGGTGAATAGCTTGAGTGCAGTAATGGCCATCCTCGTCGTTAGCTCTCCATATCTGGCGGCCTCCGCCTCGAAAGCGCCGCTGGAGCAGGGGCTCTTCTCCTCGCTACTCGTCTGTCTCGCCCTACTATTTCTATCCGGCACGGCTGTTGGCAGAACTGCCGGGATAAGCGCCCTAAAGACGGCGCTGCAGATGGCGGGGGCAGGCCTGCTCGCCGCAATCCTAATAATGATTGTTGAGACAATACTTTAGTCCGTCAGAACTGTGTAAGCCTGCTCTGGCCTTTCGCGCCGCTCAACTTGTAAACCTTGACACCAACTCTCCTAAGCTCCACCTTAAGCTGCTCCAAGAGCTCTCTCAGACACTTTGAGGCAGCGTCTGACAAATCTTCGATGCTCTGGGATGCGCGAGGCATTAAGATACTTCTACTCACGGTTTGCATGTCTTTCGTAATCCCGATGACTGAGACTCCCTCGAAGAATACTCCCTTACTGAGAATGCGGGCGTGGAGATCGTTGACTACCCGCCGGAGCTGCTGCAGGATCTCGTCTACATCCCTTGTCGCAGATTTGAGTGTAATTATCCTGCTTATCTGTTTTGCTTCGCCCCTCCTAAGCACAGGCTCATCTAGCTCTCCGCGGCTGGCTAGGTATAGGAAATGGCCGACCCTGTATCCGAATAGGCCTACTAGTGTGCCGGGCTCAACTCGAGCCAATTCTCCGACCGTGCTCACACCTATCGAGCGGAGCCTCTCCGCGGTCTTCTTACCAACGTATGGAATCTCGTCAACAGGTTTTGGAGCTAAGTAGTCCTTCTCAGTACCTGGCCAGATAACCTTCAGCCCGTTAGGCTTCGAGTCGTCCGAGGCCATCTTAGCCAAGAGCTTATTCTTAGCGACACCTACGCTACAGGTCAGCCCTATCTCCCACTCTATGCTGTCCTTCATCCTTCTCATAAGTTGGAGCGCTTCTCCGTAGTCACCCCCACACGCTGCCTTAAGGTCCAGGAAGGCTTCGTCGATGCTAGCGATCTCAACTAAGTCTGAGAATCTCTCCGCAACCGCGAATACTCTCTCGGAGAGGCCGCGATAATACTCCATGTCAACGGGGAGAAATGCCGCGTCCACATTCTGCAGAAGCCTTTTTGCGCGGTTTATGGGCATACCAGACCTCACACCTAACTCTCTCGCGAGGTAGTTGCAGGTGGACACGACGCCCGAGTCCGGCGTCCGTCCAGAGAACACGCAAACAACCACGGGCCTTGACTTTAGCGAAGTGTCACGAAGCTCCTCGGCCTGTGCAAAGAAATAGTCGATGTCGAGGCAGGCTACTGGCCCTCTCACTATACTATAGGCCTGCAGGGATCGTAAAAAACTTCTGCCCTAATCCCTCGATGAAACCGCGGAAAGCTTCTCTCCTTTCACGATGCC
Source organism: Candidatus Calditenuaceae archaeon JGI OTU-3 (assembly GCA_000494185.1). The sequence goes on from AWOC01000047.1 coordinate 1,715, forward strand.
GTGTCCGTAATAAGTCATGCCGGCGGTGGGACTCGAACCCACGGCGACGGGATTATGAGTCCCGCGCTCTGCCAGCCTGAGCTACGCCGGCACTCTGGCCAGATAATACCGCACCGCCGGCGATACAACTATTCTTTGAGGCAGTATTAATCTTTGACCTCAGGGACCTTTCACAAGGCCGCCTAGCACCTGCTAAACCCGTGTCACCAGAGATAAGGATCGCTCTGGGTCCTAGGGGCCGGTTTCGCTGATCCCACGATGATTAGCGGGTTCTTGACGCCTCGCGGAGAAGGATTCCAAGCTCCTGCGCGTCGTAGAGGCTTCCATGGATCTTGATCCTCCCCATGAAGAATAGCTGGGTCGCGTCCGCTACCCCGTATATGACGCTTGCAAGATCCTCATCCGTTGCAATTATCGTTGCGACGGGGTCCTGAGCCTCACCCTCCTCAACGCTGAGGGACCCTCTCACAATCTTTAGCTGGAATGGCTGAGCATTAGTTGGTCTGAACTGATAGGTCTTAACCATTCTCAATGTTCGGGCCTTAAGAAGCTCGTCCTGCAAGGCCATAGAGATAAGCTCTCGGAGAGCCTCAAAAGATTTGGAGCCCATCAAGTTAGAGAATTGGGGCCGGTTATATATCTGTTGAGGAGGGGCTCCTGTGGCCCGGCTCTTCAGTTAATGGTTTTAAACAGGGATAGACGCTTCAAGGCTTGATATGAAGGTAGCTCTCGCGTACAGCGGCGGGCTGGACACAACCGTCTCGATACCATGGCTGAAGGAGAAGTATGGCGCCGAGGTGATCACGGTTACAGTGGATGTAGGTCAGGATGAGGACTTTGCCGCGATCGAGGAGAGGGCCTTGTCTGCTGGGGCCTCGAAACACTATTTCATAGACGCGAAGCGCGAATTCGTAGAGAACTACATAAAGCCCTGTATAATGGCTAACGGACTCTACGAGGATGAATACCCACTCGGGACCGCATTAGCGAGGCCACTCATAGCAACTAAGACTGTCGAGGTCGCGTTGAAGGAGGGGTGCGACGCGGTGGCACACGGATGCACAGGTAAGGGAAACGACCAGCTGAGGTTTGACACAACCATCTCGGTCCTCTCACCCGAGCTTAGAATCATAGCGCCTATAAGGGAGTGGGACCTCTCGAGAGACCAGGAGATCGAGTACGCGAAAAAGAAAAACCTTAAGCTAGACTTTAGGATAAGCAGGTTCAGCATCGACGAGAACCTATGGAGCAGGTCGATCGAGGCTGCCGAACTAGAGGACCCGTGGGTCAGACCGCCCCCTGAGGCTTTCAAGTACGTTGCGGACCCAGTCAGCGCCCCTGATAGACCGGATCTCGTCGAGATAGAGTTCGAGCGGGGAGTGCCAGTTGCCCTGAACGGCGTCGAGAAGAGTCTCATAGAAATAGTTACGGAGCTGAACGTGCTGGGAGGCAGGGCAGGATTCGGCATAATCGACCACATAGAGGACAGGGCCGTCGGAATCAAGTCGAGGGAGATTTACGAGGCCCCGGCTGCCTTACTACTGATTAAGGCGCATAAAGACCTTGAGAAACTGACTCTCAACGGGAAAACGATCGGTTTTAAGCGGCTAGTCGACCAGAGGTGGTCCGAGCTAGTATACTATGGCTTTTGGTACGACCCGCTCATGGAGGCTCTAAACTCTTTTATCGAGACAACGCAGAGAAACGTTACTGGGAAAGTTAGAGTCGAGCTTTACAAGGGATCGGCGAGAATAGTTGGCCGCACCTCTGAAAACCCGCTCTATTCGCGCGAACTCGCAACATATGCGGCTGGCAGCGCCTTCCAGCAGAAGGCAGGTGAAGGGTTTAGCAAGATCTGGGGCCTCGAGACCGTGATAAGCGCATCGGCGTGGAGGAGGCTGAAAGGACGCTAGAC
>AWOC01000048.1 GCA_000494185.1 Candidatus Calditenuaceae archaeon JGI OTU-3
AGAAGAAAAGCAGCTGGATAGGGATGAGGACCAAAGCGAGCATCTGGGTCAGGATATTGATCCAGTTCACAAAGACGAGGAGCAAAAGATGGCCCCATTTAAATCTCCCTTCTTTGAAATGAAGCGCGAAGTCAGTAATGAGGTAAATTATGAGCGATGAGAAAAAAATAAAGTATGAAAAGAAAAGTATCTGCTGAGAAAATTCTATGTGCATTGGCGAAATTGCAAGCAAAAATGCTGACAGCAGTCCGGTGTTTGCACCGAAAAATTTCTTAGCAGTCGCGTAAACCAAAACAATAGTAAGTAGGCCAAGAATAACCGATGGTAACCCCAAAATCAACGTACTTTTACCGAAAAGGAGTGCGAAATGAACAAAGTAGTAATGAACAGGGGTAGGAACGTCAATATTTATCTGAGAAATACTTTTATCCGACTGCAAGATAGTGAGTGCCTCATCATACCAAATATCTCTCGAGTCAATTCCCCAAACTCGCAATACCAGTGCCAAAAGAAGGATTGCAAATAAAATCCCTTTCGAGCCTTTCAGATATTCCAAAATTTCATTTACTTTAAATTTTTCGAACATTTCCTTATTTTGTTACTTTTTTCCGAAATGGCACACAGTCAATGTTAATTTATTCTCTCGCTTCCTTTTGGTCTGAGTTTGAACACCATCTGAAGAGCGAACATATTCGGCCAAACCCTTGCTAGCCACTTGACTGGCCAGTATATCTTCGGGACAGCAACCAGCTCTTTCTGATCTATTATTTCCAGACCATTCTCAACAAAAAGCTCCTTCATAGAAGACAGTGTAAAAAAACGCAGATGTGTCCTATCCATAATGCCGGTTTCAGTATAATTCCATCTACCCAGTAAATGAAGAAGCCTGTACTTGAGAAAAGCGACATTGGGCAGCGAGACAATAAAGTAGCCTCCATCAGATAGTTTTGGCAGCAAACAACGCAAGAGCCTCCCCGGATCAATGATGTGCTCCAAGACATCTCCAAACACAATAATGTCATAACGAGTGCGTGCTATGTCTGGCGCCGCCAAAGTATTGATATCGTGACGATACACGTTCTCATATCCACACTGATTCTGCGCTACCTGCAAGGCATCCTGATCGACGTCTATCCCGTCTATGGTACAGGTAAAACTCCTACTTCTAAGCGTTCTGCCAAGCGTCCCATTCCAGCACCCGATATCAAGAATGGCGGGTTGTTTCAAGCCGATATTCAGCAGATAATCTAATGTTACCGGATTGACATTATCATACTTGTGTAACATACTCTTTTCCATCGTTTTTATATTCAACAAAATAATAAGGTTAGACCCTACTTGTAAAGGTATTCATCTATGCATCTCTTGTTCATCAAAAATGCTATTTTCTTGTAGACAGCATTGTAGGCTAGTACTGGAATTAACATAAGAACCACGACAAATTCTTTCACTGTCTTTATTTCCAATATTTCTCGAATTTGCTTCACTCCGTATCCATATTTCAGAAATAACTGCAGAAAATGCAAAGTCTTTATTTTAGGGAGATAAAGAGGCACCCCTTCAAAATCCTTACAGAACTTTTTTATTATTGTCATCCGGGTCCGTATGTACGCCCGTAACTTTTCGTCAGACAGCTTATTTGTATATGAAGCCTGATCCTTGTGCAGCGTTGTAAAGTATATCGGTATATCGATGTACATAAGATCCTCTTCTTTCAGCAAGTGCAGTGCCTTATCGGTATCCGCTTCATTGCCCAAACTTGAATCAAGCGGATTCTGCTGGATAAACTTGGTGTCGTATATGGTGCACCCTATCACCGAAAGCAAACCAAAATAATCTCTTTCCCAAAGTTTTCTGATACCCTCTTTCTTTCGTATGATCGTATCCTTTCTGAATGGTCGGTATTCTGCGATGGCTTTCTTGTTCGCATTAATTCCTATTCCATTTGTCACATACACTTTATACTTTGGGTATTTCCGGATAAACTTTTCTGCTTCTTCCACATAGCGTTTCGACAGCAGATCATCATTGTGCACGAGAGCTAAATGGCTCCCTTTGGCTTGCATAAGAACATTATTGAAGTTTTGCATCAGCCCGACATTCCCTCCGTTTCCAATATATTTGAAGTTGTTTTCCGAACATATCTTTTTGATATCAGACATATCTTCAGATGAGGCATCATCCATCACTATCACTTCATACGGTTTTTTTGTTTGCCCGATGATAGAGACCAAAGTGCGCTTCAAAAACTCCGGCCTATTATAGCTGGGGATACAGATTGAAATTCCTATTGTACTTTCTTTCACTTCGTTCATGCGGATCATATTACCCTAACAGCAAAATCCCCTATTCTTTCACGCAGTACACCATAAGTCCGGCACCCTTCCCCTCTTCCGCTTTGTCGCTTTCAGCCACTTCTTTCACTCTATTCCAGTATTTCTTGAGCGCTTTCTTCTCATAGTGAGGCCAGAGAATCTTCTTCAAGAATATTTCAAGCGCCATCCTATCCCAAAGCATCAGCGCCTTCTGACTCATATAGTAGCGGTGATTCACGATACGGAAACCGTGCTTGGCGAGCTTCCACTGCCAATCAGCAGCACTGTAGCAATGAAACTGGTTCAACATCTTGTTTCTCCGATACTTATAAAAACGAGAGAGAAAACCAAGTCCCCAGGAAGTAAACTTGTTCGTAAGAAACAGGTACTCGGGGAAATTATGACTTGGCACCGTAAAGACGAATGCTCCTCCCTTATTCAGAATGCGACTCGTTTCCCGAAGTACCGCCTCATTGTCAGGAATGTGCTCAATCACGCAGTTGCTGAATACGAAATTGACCGAGTTATCCGGGAGGGACATTTTCTCGGCACTTTCCAAAAAAATCTGCTGATACCGCTTGCTCTCTACCGCTTCCTCTACATCTTTCGCTTCACCATTATC
>AWOC01000049.1 GCA_000494185.1 Candidatus Calditenuaceae archaeon JGI OTU-3
GTATGGCCTCGCCACCACATGGAACCTCTCCGCAGCCCGGATAAGACGCTCTACCGAGGAGGTGTAGTAGATGATGAGGAGATACCTGCCACGGGAGCTTCGGATCAAGCGAAGACGCCCAGAATTTCCCCAACCAAAATCAACAAGATCATGACTAACATTGCGGCCGCCGGGATTTGAACCCGGGTATTGGGCTCGGAAAGCCCACGTCCTAGTCCAGGCTAGACCACGGCCGCACCGGTACGCTGGCTTCTTCTGGAGATCCTCTCTCCCATCGTGAGGGGCATGTTTGGTTCAACGTTCATTAGTGTGAATCGATCTTATAGACATTTAGATCCTGAAGCCTTAGGAGACAGCACGTCCTAATAGGTGGGGCACTAAGCGGTTACTCAAGGTCAATAAGTGTGGGGATGAGTGGTCCGTTTTAACGTTGCGCTGGATTTAAGTGGCTTGCGAGGCCGAGGCCATCACCTTTTTGTGTTGCCTGATGAGTTGTTGGGTGTATGGTCCAGTTTGTCAGATTTGAGGTGGCTTTGGCGCTGCTGGCTTTCCTCTGTATTGGGATGACGGATTTCATCCGGAAGAAGGCTTCTCTGGAGGGCGCCCATCCACTCGGGTATCTGCTTGTGGAGTCTTTTGTCGTTATAGCGGTCATATCAGTCGCCTCCTTCCTGTTCGAGCGGGGTGAGCCGCAGCTTTGGAAGGCCTCCGTTCCCTATGCTCTGCTGAGCGGGCTGACCATCTCTTTAGGGCTTATCGCATTGATGAGCGGGCTTAGGATAGGTCAGGGGAGTGTAGTGATACCGATATCGAGGCTTGGCCTAGCCCTCGCAACGATTATGAGTCTCTTTTTCTTCGGCGAGGCGGTGACTGTGACGAAGATTCTGGGTGTTGCGTTCGCTGTGACGGCAGTCGTTCTCCTTTCCAGCTAAATCTCGCAGACATGGGCGGGGCGCAGGGCAGAGGGCCGGCTTAAACCTAAATTAGTCCTTGACGGGGTTTTGACTGGTGCCTCGGTAGCTCAGACTGGTAGAGCACCGGCTTGGTAAGCCGGGGGTCGCGGGTTCGAGTCCCGCCCGAGGCTTGTTTCGCGTTTATGGGGCTGTCGGTCTTCCCATTGGCGTGTAGCCGCTTTTACGGAGTGTGGTTGCTCCGCGTTGGAGAGCCTCCCTCAGCTCCCTAACCCGGTTTTCGGGCAGCTCGTCGTATGTGAATGCCCAGTACCCCCACTCTATACCGGCCGCGAACTTAAGCTTGTCGGGGGCTCTATGCACCGGGTAGAATTCGATGTGGAGATGATAGTGCTCGTTGTCTTGGATGTTTGGTGCTTGGTGCGTCACCATCATGTAGGGGAGGCTGAACCCGTAGAGCGAGTTGTACATGGAGACGGCAACCTTAAGCATGTCTGCCAGCCTCTCCACTTCTCTCGGTGCCATCTGGCTCAGGAGCTGTATGTGCCTAGTCGGATAGACGTGGCATTCGTAGGGCCATTGGGCGAAGGCGGGGAGTAGTAGCATGAAATCTCCGTTATCGTAAAGTATTCTCGCACCGCTCCTGCCCTCTTCTCCCGAGATGTCGCATATCAGGCAGCGCGAGGTTGTGTCGCGGTATCTTCTCATCTCGCTCATCTCGATCATTATTTTTAGAGGTATGAATGGCAGGGCGTATATTTGTGAGTGCGGGTGGTGGAGAGAGACTCCTATAATTTCTCCCTTGTTGCGGAAGGCCGCTACGTATTTGATCCTCTCGTCGCGGTAAAGCTCCTCGGTCTCCTTGGCGAGAACTTGGACATATTTTACAAGGTTCTGATAGGGGACGGTGTCTAGGTCACCTTCATGTTCTGGGGTCTCGATCACTACTTTACAGACTCCGTAGCCGGGCTCAGACTTTGAATACCCGGCCCTAGCGGAGGAGGCTCTGGGCGAACGTGAGAGAGATGGATACCTGTTCTCGAGGGATAGTACGTCCCAACCGTAGCCGGTCTCGGGGGCGCCGGGGCAGAAGGGGCATGAGACGTCTCTCCAGGGCCTCGTAGCCCTTCCGCTGGCCACTATCACCCATGTGCCGAGCAGAGGGTGCCACCGGATCTCGTTATAACTCATGCTACGTGGTCCAACGAGCACCCCTTATCTATACTTAGCGTCCAGCCTCTCGCCGCTCCCACAGCCTCGGCGGCCTCGAGGGCGCGCCTCGCATCCTGCTCGTCCCTACATACGCCGATGAGGCATCCTCCAAGCCCTGCGCCACTAATCTTTACACCTAGGGCTCCATTAGTCAGCATTGCTTCCCTCATCCTCTCCATCTCCGGCGTGCTAACCTCGT
>AWOC01000050.1 GCA_000494185.1 Candidatus Calditenuaceae archaeon JGI OTU-3
AGGCTATCCCTAGACAGCTCGCCGAGAAGCTCCCTAAGCATCCCAACGTCGAGCATGCTGAGCTCGCCTACCAAAACCCTAAAACTCTTAACACGCCCACCGAGAGAGCCGGCCAGCTTCGCAACAGACCCCACGATACCCGACGCAACAACATACTCATGCAAAACTACTCACCAGCCGTTCTGACCTGACCCCTCTCTGCCTTTCGGAGAGAGCGTTGCCAGTAACAGGACCAGCAGAGAGGTCTTTTAAAAAATATTAACCTACGTTTAAAAAACGTGTCATTAAGGCAAATCAGTCTCTTACAGTTAGAGCACTTGAAGCCGTGAGGCTTCCAAAAGTGATTGAAATGCATGACTCCTCCACACTCGTCACAAATTCCATGATTTTTGGGGCTAGTTATTTTTTTATAACAAATGCTACAGAAATCAAAACCGTTTGAAAGTATCAATAGGGTCGTGCCCCCCTCTTGTTCCATGAGCTCCACGATATATCTATGTCTACGGCTCCTGAATACAAACCGCCAGTGCGGCAAGTAGACCCTTTTTAAATCCGAGATGAAAATATGCTTGGGGGAGGGTACACAAAACACTGTATATGTCCGATTATTCCTCGCCGTGTAAGAAACCTCCTTAGCATACATTTGAATAATGTTTTCAATGATTCTACGTTTCGCTTCACGCTCACCGACGTTAAAGGGCTTCTTGTCGATTTTGTACGGTAGTCCCTTAATTTTTTCGACCGTTAAGGTAGGTCTTTGGTTCCTAAAAAAATCTGTAACGTTCGCTTGAATTGGCTCTCCACTCACCCCGTTTAAAAAGAAGGGAACGTAGTCTTCATGAACTTCATAGCCTACATCAATACCCGAAGGGCTCACGAACCTCACGTGAATCGAAAACTCGGCGAAGTATGCAGGTATCAATTCAAGTTTATAGTCCACGGAAGGGACAACGTCCCTCAACTTCCTCGGATAGCTATGTATTTTTGAGAGAATTTTTATATCCAGATTGGTCAGTATGTTAGATGGGTCCGAGATACAGAAAGACCGGGGAGGAACCTCTGACGTGTTTAGAAGTATATCATAGCCAGCTTTCTCCCCCAAGAGGCGCAAACCGTCTAGGTCGATCAACTCTATCTCAATGTCTCTCACCTTCTTGGCATATTCGATAGCCCTTCGGCTAAAATAACCGGTGGTTATTACGATTCCTTTCTTCGCTCTACCGTCAGTAACTACTGCGGAATGTAGTTTTTGAACCACTGGCCGCCCGATGGTTTTTTTAAGTTGGTGCTTACACTCTATGACTGTCCGAACCGGACCGGCTGAAGTCGGCAAATCTAGGATGATGTCCCTACCCTCATCCGCGGTACTTCGTACATCTTCGATGTTCTGAGCGCCAAGTTGCTTGAAAATCTCCGCACAGAGTTTCTCAAACTCAAAGCCATCAAGACTATCCAGATAAACCGTTTTACGTTCTTTCTGGACATGATCAGCCATCTGCTTCGAAGTCTCCATGCTGAGAAAAAAACTTTCTGGTTTTTTATTAGGGATCATTTACAGATATCAAGTAAAGAAACGGCCCCAGTTATTTCCTAATCTACATTAGACCGCCAATTGCCTTAGGAGGCAATTGACGAATAGATAGTGTGACTCAGAACTTTATCCATATATCAAGCCCTCGTCGATTTGTGGGACCAATACTGGATAGAAGGTTCGTAGGAAATCTGTAATGGGTTGAGCTAGAGAGTGTCGACAATGCTATCAAGAAACCGAGACATCAGTACGTTGGCAGCCGACTGCAACTGGGTGAATAGCAGTTAAAAGTACCTCCGGACGTAAAACATCTTTATACATTTATCCCTCGTTTTTTTTTGAGCCCTCTGCCGGCCATATACACATTTTTCCAGATTTGCGATTCAATAGCCATTTAATGAGCTACGTATTGAAGAATTATCTAGCTGACTGTCGCCGTCCTCTTGTAGCTTTCCTTCGGGGAGATCAAGTAGTTTCATTTAGGTTTCGTCTTTCTGGGGGTTGTATCTCGCGAAGAGCGCTGCGAGGCTCTGCCTGCTGAAGCCCCTCCTCAAAAGCTCCGCCTCGATCTCGTTTACGAA
>AWOC01000051.1 GCA_000494185.1 Candidatus Calditenuaceae archaeon JGI OTU-3
GCGCCCCAACCCCGGCCCAGACAAGCAGCAGGCAGGATGATACCGCGCTGAGAGCCCTAGTAATAGTCGCCGCCGGCCTAGCGGCTCTCGCAATAGCCGCTGTAGTCCCGTCGAGGATCGGGCCGAGAGATTCTCAAGGGCGCGAGGCCAGTAAGCCCCACTACGTCTAGGGGGCTAAAGGTCTGATGAGTTCGGAGCCAGTCATCAAGGTTAGGGACCTTGTCAAGCGCTATGGTGGGGGGGGTAACGATCGGCCCCATCTCAATCGAGACCATGCGCGGAGAGATCCTTGGATTAGTGGGTCCCAACGGGTCGGGGAAGACGACGACTATAAGGTGCCTCGTAGGGCTTCAAAGGCCGAGCGAGGGCGAGGTCCGGGTAGCTGGCCTAGACCCTCTCAGGGACAGAAAGAGGCTGATGCGGCTCGTCGGCTATTCACAGGAGCTACCGACATTCCCCCCATTCCAGTCGGGAAGAGATATCATAGAGATTACTGGAAGGCTGAGAGGATTAGACGGCCCGGAGCTGAGAAAGGAGGTCGAGAGAGTTCTTGACCTCTCGGGCCTGGTCGGGCACGCAGACAGGAAGGTCGGGAGCTATAGTAAGGGCATGGTGCAGCGCCTCTCGCTCGCTCAAGCGTTGATAGGTGATCCAGAGATACTAATACTCGACGAGCCGATGCTTGGGGTTGACCCGGCAGCCAGGATCCACATCAGGGAGATCTTCCTCGAGCTAAAGAAAGCCAAAAAGACGATACTCTTCTCGACCCACGAGCTATACGAGGTCGAGAAAATCTCCGACAGCGTCGCCATGATCTATAAGGGCAAGATAATCGTGCAGGACAGCGTGAAAAATCTTCTCGGAGGGGTGGGAGACACCATCCGCGTAGAGGCAGAGCTCCAAAGACCCCAGCTAGTACCCCTCGAGCAGATCCGCCTTTTACAGGGCGTTGCGAGGGTTGAACTTGACGGGACGAGGCTCGTAGTTGAGTTCGCGGGCGGCACAGACGGCAGGGCGGAGCTGGCTGAGCTTATAGTGCGCTCCGGTGCGGGCCTCCTAGGGATGACCCCCCTAAATAAGACCCTCGAGGACGTCTTCATGGAGATGATTAGGATTGGCTCCAGAGGCTAGGGCTGTTGCCATCATCGCAGGCTATGAGCTTAAGAAGACGATGGCGAGGAAGCGTGTCCTAATAATAGTCGCGCTTATTTTCCTGCTAGAAGTGTCGATCTACCTAATCTCGACCCTGCTCCCCCGCTCCTTCATAAATCCTTTCATTCCAGTGGCATGGGCCGTAGGCCTCCTGGCACCCGCAGGACTCCTCCTCCACATACTCGCCCTCGCGGTAGGCTCAGCATCCTTCTCAGAGGAATACGAGATGGGGACGGCAGACTACTGGCTGACAAGGCCTATCTCGACTGCGGAATACTTCATAGGCAAGGTGGCTGGATCCGCCGCCTTCATGACCCTCATCATAGCTCTCTACAGCCTATTGTCACTGCTCCTCCCATGGTTCATCTATGGCCCCCAGTCAAAACTGGGGATCTACGTCCTCGGCGCCCTATCCTCTATAATCGCCATGCTCCCCTTCCTATCCATCGGAATAGCGATGGGGGAGGTCCTTAGGAGGAGCATGCTCGCAACCATCACCTCGTCCTCAGCGTTCTTCGCCTCCCTTATAGCGGAGTTCTATCTCAATATAGTCGGCCAGATAAACAACGACCCCTCACTCATAGAGCTATCGCGGCTCCTACCCACCTGGCCCTCTATACGCCTGGTCTCGTCAATAGTCGCTGAAGCACTCCCCGGAGGACTACCAATTACCGGTCCAGCGCCGATCGCGGGAACTATACCACCACCAGAGCTCGGGACAGCCCTAGCAAGCATATCGATATACGCGGCAATATTCCTCGCGACGGCCCTAGCTAGGCTAACGAAAACAGATGTGACTCGCCGGGCCGCCTAACCGGCCCCGAGAAAGAGGCCACTCCGGCAAGATTTATTACGCGTCGACCACCATCCTTGCAACGCTATGTCCACGGCGATCCAGCATGTGCAGCTTGGCGAGGACCTCTGGATCAAGGCAAGAGATTCTGCACTAACTCTGTTTAGGACCGAGGAGGCAGAGTTAGGGATACTAGAGCTTTCACCAGGTACAAGACTGCCGAGGGAAGGATATAGTGTGCACCCCTCGAACGACGAGTTCGCGTACATTCTCTCAGGCGAGGTTATGTTTTGTACAGACAAGGAAGCAACAGTTCTAAGGGAGGGCATGCTGATCTACAACAAAAAAGGGACGCCGCACTACACGGTGAATCCCAGAGAAAAACCGGCCAGAATCGTCTGGCTTCTCGCCCCTCCCAGAGGCGTATAGGGATTGCACGCCGAGAGGGTTAAAAGATTCAGGCAGTCCTTGACCGATTTAGGACTCGATGCAGGGCTGATATGTTCAGACACCAACATGTTCTACCTGTCCGGATACTCGGGAATATCCCTGGAGAGGCTAATTGCCCTGATAACCTTTAGTCACGAAGAGAGAACATATCTTATAACCCCAAAGCTAGAGAAAGGGAGAGCCGAAGAGAACTGTAAGCTGGAATCAGCAGAGATCATCAGCTATGATGATTCGGAGGACCCCACCAAGCTTCTAGCTTCGTTAATCGAAAAGAATCGAGCAACCAAGATAGGTGTCGAGGAGACAATCCAATACAAATATGTGAACGCGTTATCCAAGCACTCGCCGGGCATCCTATTCAAGCCCATCACTGAGGTCTTATACTCTATGAGAGTGGTCAAAAGTCAAGCAGAGATAGACATGCTCAAGAGGGCTGCCGAGATAAATATCCAAGTACTCGTCGAGGCCATACACAGCGTGAAACGAGGAGTATCCGAGAGGAGGTTGATGCGCCAAATAGAGGATAAGGCTTTTGAACTTGGAGCTGAAGATGTTCCCTTTGCGTTAGTTCAAAGCGGGAGAAACTCCGCCCTACCTCACCAGGAACCCACCGATAAAGTCATCGAGGATGGCGACATGGTTGTGCTGGACATTGGAGTCAGATATGGTGGCTACTACTCCGACCTAACCCGCACGGTTGTCTGCGGAGCCCCATCCCCCCTCCAGACACACATACACAACGTGGTATTAGAGGCCCAGCAAAAAGCCCTCAACTCAATAAAAATCGGTGTAAGAGCTGAGCTGATCGATGCGGCCGCTCGGGGCGTTATAGCCGGGGCTGGTTTCGGTGAATACTTCATACACCGTACAGGGCATGGGCTTGGACTGGAGGTCCACGAACCGCCCTACATAAGAGCAGGAAACGCAGAGGCCGTCAGGGAGGGGATGGTATTCACCGTAGAGCCAGGGATATATCTGCCTGAAAAATTTGGGGCGAGGATTGAGGATAACATAGTTGTCACGCAGGAGGGGTACATGAATCTCGCCTTACTTCCTAAGTCGCTCAATATCGAGGACTACTAATTAATAGTA